>JBILHX010000054.1:0-22379 GCA_044350285.1 Chitinophagaceae bacterium
CTGGACTTCTCCTGAATGGCAAGAATTGCTGGAGAGCAAAGCGGGAAACACAGGTTCAGGTCCGGGTTCACCTGAATTCATGAAAAAAGCGATTGCCGCAATTCCTGACAAACTGATCTGGGACACCCATATCAAATGCAAGACACAACTGATAGAAAAGATCAGGAGTATTTTAAAAAAACAGCAAGAAAAACCAGATGCCGTGTATAACAGTTATGATTCTCTGTTAAGCAATATCAGTGAAAACACACTTATAATCACATTTGCCAGACGCATGGTAAAATATAAGCGCCCTCTTCTTCTTTTCAAAGACAGAAAAAGGCTTGAAACCATAGTCAGCAAGTCGGAATCCCCTGTATTGTTCGTCTTTGCAGGGAAAGCACATCCAAATGATATTGAGGGTCAGGAATTGATAAGGAATATCATTGAACTTTCCGGATGGCCTGAATATCAGGGAAAAGTCTTGTTTCTTCCAAACTATGACATGGAACTGGCTTCCTATCTGGTTAAAGGATCAGACATCTGGCTCAATACCCCAAAAATGCATTCTGAAGCATCGGGAACCAGTGGGATGAAAGCGGCAATGAACGGTGTACTCAACCTCAGTATTCCGGATGGCTGGTGGGCTGAAGTCTCACAAGAAAATGCAGGATGGACAATACCGGCATACGGAAAAACTGAATCAGAATTGTCTGAGGATGAAGCCGAAGTTAACCGACTGTATACACTTCTTGAAACCAGTATTATTCCGATGTATTTCGACCGTTCTGAAGGAGGCATTCCATTAAAATGGATTGGCATGATGAAGCAGGCGTTCACGGATATTGTCCCCGGATTCACCGCATCCCGCATGTTGGATAACTATCGGGAAAACTATTACAAACCCATTGAAAAAAGAAGCCGTTTTATGCTGAAAAACGATTTTCATGCAGCAAAAGAACTTTCGGCATGGAAACAGAAGGTATTAGGACAATGGGACAAGATTAATATTGTTTCAAGTGAAATGTTCGACTCCGCCAACAAACCTTTTCCGCTTGGGCAGGAATATTCGCCGCGAATAACGATTGATAAGGGCGAACTTTCCGCTGAAGACATCGGTGTCGAAATTGTGATCATCAGCAAAAGAATTCATCAGACCGACCCCATTCACCTGATTTCAAAAACCGAATTAAAGCCGATACAGGTTTCGGGCAATACTGTTACTTACGAATGCAGGGTTTGCATCAAACATTCTGGTGTTTTTGAATATGGGTTCAGGATTTTCCCCAAACATTCACTGCTTGAAAACCGTCAGGATTTTTTCTTACAAAAATGGATATGATCATTTTTATTTTCATCCATAATAAATTCTCCGCATATAATCTTTACAGATGAGTTATACCCTGCCGAAAGCACTTAGCGGTTTATAGATAAGCTCAAATCTGCTGCCCAACAATCGGAATTGCGATCCAAATCATAAAAAAAAATGATCATATCAGTTTTCTCATGTTGCCAATTGGGTGATATTTAAATTAGAAATCAACTTAACCTGAATACAATTTCTGTGTAATTCTATTCAGGTTGAGTATAATCATGCAAAATGGTGAAACAGAAATATCAGTTTATTGTAAAGACAAATGCAAAACAACTAACACAAAAAAAATCCCTGCATGCATTCATACAGGGACTTTTTTCCAGAAAAGCAGCTCTCATAAGACCTTAATTTCCTTTTTAGGCTTCGACAAGGTGACTTCCTTTTTAGGAATAATCACGTTCAAAATACCGGATTCATATTTGGCCTCAATTTTGTCTGAGACTGAATTTTCCGGAAGGGTAAAAGTACGGCTGAAAGAACTGTAAGAGAATTCTTTCCTTAAGAAGTTCTTTTTCGACTCTTCTTTTTCCTCTTTTTTCTCTGAACTGATGGTGAGAAGACCGCCATCTAACTCGATCTTGAAATCTTTGCGTTCCAGACCCGGAGCTGCAAGTTCGATCTTGAAATCCTTTTCACCTTCAACAATATTGGCATCAGGTGAAAACAATACCATACCATTGTCGAAAAGGCTACTGTTGAAATCGAGAAGACTCGGACCTAGAAAACGATCTGCATTGAAAAAGTCGCTTACGACTGAAGGCAGAACTGACCTGTTTTTTTGTGTTAATAATGTCATAACGTTTTTGATTTTTATAAACTTTTACAGAAGCAAAATTATAGTGTAAAACAGCAAATATAAATGACCGTAAACAATAATACAGGTGATATACGACACTCCCCAGAAGAAAAAAATCAGAGATTTTCCTGGCTCAATATCACATTAAATTTTTATGATTTTTACTTTTATTTACAGACAAATAATTCAGTTTTGTGCGTAACACTAATCTGCTTTTAAAGAGACATACCTTGAAAACCGAATACAATACGACGATTGAATATACCCAGAATGAGAAAGGCAATGCCTGCATCTACCTTGACGAAAACAATACAGTTATCCGTGTAAATGAGCAAGCCTGCTATCTACTGGGAAAGACCATGCAGGAACTGTATGGCAAGGACATTACGGAATTATTCCTGAACTGGGTGTTTATTACCCTGCAGCCGGAAAACAGCAGGAAACGGGAAACTTCGAACTTCTTAAATCACGCATCATATTGAAAGAAAATTCGGCCAGTGTGAAAGTCAGGGTATGCAGCATTGAATGTGGGGAGTCCTGTTTCAATGGCCATAGAATGACAGTTATACTATTGGATGTGGTTATTTCAGCGAAGGGTTTTTGCATTTACCTTACTGAGCTCATTGATCACTTCTTCATCGCTTATCTGCTTAAATTCCATATAATACTGACCCACAGAATCAAAATCTTCCGGAATCAGCGGGCATATAAATTCATCAGCTAGGGCTGTAATCTTGCGGGCAGCAGACGGAGGTGATACTGGGACTGCGACAATTATTCTGGCAGGACGCTGTTTCCTGATTGCACCGATGATGGATATGATGGTGTTGCCTGTCGCTATCCCATCATCGACAAGTATTACTGTTTTCCCCTTCAGGGGTGTTGGAATGCGGCTTCCCATAAACATTCTGAATTTTTCCTTCAGGGATCTGAGTATGGATTCGGATTCAGAGTGTATGTATTCTTTATCGACTCCCATTTCATTATCCTGAATCATGGTGCCATGCAGGGTTACGGCACCAATGGCGAACTCCTTGTGAAACGGATGACCTATCTTTTTGGACATTGCAGGTTCGAGCGGAAAATCAAGTTCTCCTGCCACTATACTTCCTATAGGCACCCCTCCGGCCGGAATTGCAAGAACAATCCCATCTTCTTTGCGGAACTTTTCAAGCTTGCCTGCAAGTATTATTGCTGCTTCATTTCTGTTTTGGTAGACCATGTTTTTTATTTTTAATCAAGAATCATTTATCACCTGAATTATCCCCCAAATGCCTAGTGAACCAGTTCGCCGACAATTCACCTACTTGTTTCAAGGCCCCGGGTTCCTCAAATAAATGGGTTGCACCTTTTACAAGTGTCATTTCCTTCTCGCATTTCAGCCTTCTGAAAACATTTAAATTCATCTCAACGACATCTGTATCATTTTCTCCAACTATAAGCAGTGTGGCGGCACTTACCTCATCAATGCAGGTGCTGAGGTCGACCCTCCCCCCTCTTGAAACTATCGCATTCACAATACCTGGAAATCGGACGGATGTATTCAGTGCCGAGGCCGCCCCCGTACTGGCGCCGAATAACCCTATATCCATGCCTGAGGTCAACTCAAATTCCTGCATGAACTCTACCGCCATAACTAGCCTTTTTGTAAGCAGGTCTATATTGAACCGGTTGGAATACACTTCATCCTCATGTTCAGACAAAAGGTCGAACAATAAAGTTGCCAGTGCCGACCGGTTAAGCAAGTCGGCGACAACCCTGTTTCTTTTACTGAACCGGTTGCTGCCGCTACCATGCGAAAAAAGGACCAGTGACTTTGCAGCCACGGGTATCTGCAACTGACCCTGCATAAAAAAAATACCGCAGGGTATTGAAATTTCCACTTTTGTAAGCATGTCCATGACCAATTAATCGTCAAAATTATAGCATATCGTATTCGCGGTAAATGACTCCTGTCAAATCACACTTTGACTAAAGTCATTCAAAAATAAATTTCTATGGCTTTTATTTGATATTTGATATAAGGTATAATATGAATACAAAAATCTACAAAAACGCAGCAGATCTCAGCGATTTTCAGAAACAAATTTCCGCACAGATAAGACCTTTAGAGGAAATCAGCGACCTTGATCCGCTGATGGAGCTCATTGGCGATTCCCGCTATGTGCTCTTGGGGGAAGCATCACACGGCACCCACGAATATTACACATGGAGAATGAAACTGAGCCGCAGGCTGATCAGGGAAAAGAGCTTTGATTTTATTGCTATTGAAGGCGACTGGCCCGATTGTTACCGGGCAAACCGATATGTTAAAAGGTATCCCGAATCAGGCAAATCTGCTTTTGAAGTTTTACATGCATTCAACAGATGGCCAACCTGGATGTGGGCAAACTGGGAAATGGTAGCTTTTTTAGACTGGCTGCACGGCCATAACCATCAGGAAAAAAAGAAGACTGGTTTTTACGGACTGGATGTATACAGCCTATGGGAATCGCTGGACGCAATTCTAAATTACCTTGAACACACTGACCCTGCCGCTCTGTCCTATGCCCGTGAGGCCATGCGTTGCTTCGAACCTTACCGAAAGGAAAATGGATTGTCCTATAAGCGCACCGGCTCAATTGTCTCTGCCCACTGTGAGGAAGAAGTACTCGAATTACTGGAGATCATCAGAAACAACAAGAAAAATTACAACAATGACCACGAAAATGTATTCAGTTTAGAACAAAATGCCCTTGTAGGTGTAAATGCTGTAAAGTATTATCACGCGATGATGAGAGGCGGACCTGATTCATGGAATCTCCGTGATCACCATATGGATGAAACCCTGGAGCGGCTGATGGATTTTCACGGCAAAGGATCAAAATGCATCATTTGGGAGCACAACACACATTTAGGAGATGCCCGGGCTACTGATATGGCAGATGAAGGCATGATCAATCTAGGTCAGCTGATCAGCGAGAAGCATGCTGACAAGGGTGTGGTGACAGTTGGTTTTGGCTCCTATAAAGGCACAGTCACCGCCGGGAGAAAATGGGGGGATGTAATCAGAAAGATCAATGTACCTGAAGCCATAGCCGGAAGCTGGGAATACCATATGCACAAAGCCACAGGTGGCACGAATGCCATGCTTCTGATGGATAAACTGAAAGGCAAGCCAGCATTCAGGAAACACTATGGTCATAGGGCCATAGGGGTTGTATACCAACCTGAATACGAACAATACGGCAATTATGTTCCCAGTATAATGCCCGACCGTTATGATGCATTCCTGTATATTGACGAGACCCATGCCCTGAATCCGCTCCATGTATTGCCGGATGGTTCCCAAATGCCGGAAACATATCCTTTTGGAATGTAATGTCTGACCTTTATGAAAACAGAAAACAATAAGCGACTGTCAGACATTTTCAGAGACATGGCCGCCATATACAGATACCTTGGCGAGGCAGAGCGTTTCAGGGCGATAGCATATAGCAGGGCGGCAAGAATGCTGGACGGACTTGGCGAAGACATCTCAACCTATTCGGGCATGGAAAGACTAGACAGTTTGCCCGGTATAGGTGAGGGTATTGCAGGACTTATCATGGAATTCCTTTCCAAAGGCAGTATACGAAAATATGAGCAACTGAAACGTTCTGTTCCTTTCGACCTTCTTGAACTGATGGATATAAAAGGCTTTGGTCCGCAATCACTCAAAACTGTGCACAATGAACTTGGAGTACAAACCCGCGAACAGTTTATACGTGCACTTCAGGACGGGTCTGTGTCAAAAATCAAGGGATTCGGCGCCGGGAAAATAGAAAAAATGTTCAGGGGACTGAAATTACAGCAGGTTTTAGAAGAAAGGCTTTTGCTTCATGAAGCAATGGAAACCGGCAAAAAACTGATTGAAAAGTTGCAAAAAACAAAAGGTGTGCTGCAGATTGAACTGGCCGGAAGTCTTCGGAGAAAAAAAGATACAATTGGCGATTTCGACATCCTTATTTGCTGCGATGACAAAAACAGAAAACAAATCATATCCGAATTCATTTCAGACAGTTTTGCCAAACAGGTACTTGTAAAAGGCAGCACAAGGATAAGCATCATTCTGAAGGAAAATGGCAGGCAGGCCGACCTCAGGCTCGTAAAAGAGGATGAATGGGGAGCTGCATTGCAGTATTTCACCGGTTCTAAAGAACACAATATAAGGCTTAGGAGCATAGCAAAAGAAAAAGGATATAAAATTTCAGAATACGGTATTTTCAGGATCAGTGACAATGTCCGTGTGGGTGGGAAAAAGGAGGAAGACATATACAATATGCTGGGCATGACATTTATACCACCGGAAATGAGGGAGGACAAAGGAGAGATTGCACTTGCGATGGAAAACAGAATTCCCCGAATTATCAACCTTTCTGACATCAGGGGAGACATGCAGATGCACAGCAAATGGAGCGACGGCATGAACTCCATTGAAGAAATGGCGGAGTATGCCGGAAAGAAACTGGGATACGGTTATATTGTCATCACCGATCACTCGAAATCTACCAGGATTGCAAACGGACTCGATGATACGCAGATATTAAAACAAGTAGATGAGATCAGGAAACTGAACAGTCTATCAGGCAAACCATATATCTTAGCGGGCATTGAAGTTGATATTCTTCCCGATGGACAACTAGATATCGCAGATGAGATTCTTGCCCGGCTCGACTGGGTAACGGCCTCTATTCACAGCAAGTTTGAGACAGACAATACGGAACGCATTATTATGGCATGCAAGAATCCATACGTGAACTGCATAGGTCACCCTTATGGCCGTCTGATCGGAAGCAGAGAAGCTTACCCGCTTGATATCGACAAAGTGATTAAGACAGCTAAGGCCACCTTTACAGCACTTGAGATCAATGCACAACCCGACAGAATGGACCTGACGGATAACGCCGCCCGACTTGCAAGGGAAGCCGGGGTAAAACTAATCATTTCTACAGATGCACACAGCACCGGCAACTTTGAATACATGGAATCAGGCATTTCAATTGCGCAACGGGCATGGTGCACCGCAAATGACATACTGAATACACGTCCAATAGATGAAGTACTGGAATGGAGAAAGAAAAAGTTGAAAAATGCAGGGTTATCCGCTACGCAACAATGACAATAACTGAGGTATTAATATCGTCTGAATTACAGACGATGCCCCGTGTTATGGCTTCTTTTTGCTGTCGGGTACTTTAGATGTTTCCTTGACCGTTGTGGCCGGATGTTTTTTGGCAAATGCCTCCGTGACGTAATGTCCGGTCTTTGCACTTCTGTTGTGTTCAATTTTCTTTTTCATGGTTACTTTTTTTTGATGTCCCGCAAAACGGCAGGACAAACAATTGCAATTTCATACCCGGGCAAGCAAATTCCAATGACCCCCATCACTATAGCAGGCATGGGCCTGATTTATTGAAAATTAAATCTAAATAAACCAATTCAGTTTTTTCAATAATCATTCTCAGCACAACTGATAATACTTTTCATTTTAAAATCCGCTATTGAATGGAGGGCTCAATTTTGCAGCGCCATGTATTAATTAGAACGATACATATTGAATGTTTAAACAGTCCATTCATCTTATTATCCCTAAAAGAATAAGCGACAGACGCTTCTTCTTTTGGAATTACCGGTAATCTTTATTCGGCAGAATCGTATTTGACCTTACCCGCTCTATTTCAGAATTTTTTTCGGGTGGAAAAGGATTGACGGATGCTTTGACAATTTCCATGTTCTCAGTTAATAATATTTCCTACCAGTCAATTTGATTGAAATCACTTCATGCAATGAAAATCCTCACAATTTTTATGTAATTCATATCATGATAATTTGTTTCTTTATATATCCAGGAAATTGGCAATGATAACTAATTTAGCGCTTTGTAATCCGGTTCTTATATCAAAAAATAAAGAAGCATAAAATGAAAGCTGTTTTGGTGTTTGGTTGTTTAATATTGATGTTGAACTTGGCTACTCCGCCAACGGATAAAAGTGCGCAAGCCGAATTAAGATGGATCGACGATAATGGTAAGCGCCTGACTTGTCTGGATACATTTCTTAACATACTCTTTGATTCTGAAAAGGAAGGTTTGATGAAGGTGGATTATCATGCCGCCAAAATCAAAAACCTATTAGTTGGTATTGAATCTGTGAATGACCCCACCCTTAAAAAGATTAGGATTCTTGAAGTAAATAATCTGCTCGACCAAGACTTTTTCAGATATTTTACCCATCTATATGCTGGTCGTGCAGATGTTATTAATGGAAACACATTAAAAAGTTCGAAGCTGAGTAAACTGAACCTAAGAGACAGTTTGAAAAAAATAAAAATGTATGGGTCTGTTAAAACTATGCTAGATGGAATAAGATGCCGATATTATAGGTATGGTGAATTAAAATCCATCTTGTCGGGTTGCCTGAATGAAAGAATTCAATACCCGTTGAAAAACAATTCGGACATTTTACATAACGAAAACCTAATTGTCGAATTAAAGATCAATATGGAGAGGTGCAGATGGATGCCCGAAAATCTGAGCGACACATTGATCGAAGTTAATATTCCGGAATTTAAACTGAGGTTGATGAAAGTAAGCACTGTTGTTTTTGAATCCAATGTGATTGTAGGTCAGAAAAAGCACCAGTCTCCGGTGATATATTCTAAATTGAATGGCATTGTTTTCAATCCATTTTGGCATGTTCCATTTGGAATCGCAAACAGAGATATCTGGCCGAAAGTCAAGAAGAATAAAAGTTATTTGAAACAACACCATTACAAGGTGGCTAAAACCAGTTATAAGGGTAAAATAGTGTATAGAATCATACAGGACCCAGGTCCATGGAATTCGCTAGGTTTGATCAAGTTTGAATTCCCAAACTCAAAAACAGTATTTATCCATGATACGCCTTATAAAGATTTGTTCAATAAAAAGATCAGGACTTTAAGCAATGGATGCATTCGCTTGCAGAGACCTGTCAAGCTTGCTTCGATTCTTACCGGAAAAGACAGTATTGATTTGCCAATATATCCTAATGTTAACAAAATTCATCAAATGAGCGAATTCAAATATCCCGGTAATTGCGATGTCTTGCTTCTATATATTACAATTGCAAGAGATGAAAATGATTTTCCGTTGATCTTTGACGATGTGTATGGAAAAAACAATGAAATAAAGTTCTTGTTTTCCAATTCTACCCACTGATTCCAGTTAGGCTTACCGGCTTTTTTCCGAGAAATGACAAGAAACACTGCAGCAAGTGATGATGGTCATCGTTTCGTGACAGATAAGGTCGGATTTTCACAGAAGAGTATTCGCGTATCATTTGTTACCACAGGTACAATGGCAGCAGATGGCGGATGGGCACAGCAGCAATCAAATACTTACATTGACAACCGCTATAAAAACAATCAACATTAATATCATGCAAACGATCAATAAATTCAAAGCACATCCCTGGCATGGAATTGACCCGGGACAGAATACACCTTATGAAGCGATTGTTTACATAGAGGTTGTTCCAACAGATACCATGAAATATGAAATAGACAAAACAAGCGGTTTTTTAATGATTGACAGGCCACAGAAATTTTCAAATGTTGCTCCGGCACCATATGGATTCATCCCGAAAACTTATTGCGGTGATTTAATTGCTAAATATGATTCTGAGAAAACAGGAAAAACAATAGCAAAAGGCGATGGCGATCCTTTGGATGTCTGCGTGCTGAGTGAGCGCCAAATCTCTAATGGCGATATTCTCCTCCGTGCTATTCCAATCGGGGGCATACGAATCATTGATAATGGAGAAGCAGATGATAAAATAATTGCTGTATTAAAAGGAGACGAAGTTTATGCTTCGTGGTCAGACATTGAGCATCTTCCGGAAGCGATGATTAACAGGTTAAAACACTATTTTCTCACTTATAAAAACATTCCGGGGAAAGAACGATCTGCCATTGAAATAGTCAATATTTTCGGAAGAGAAGAGGCCCACAATGTGATAAACAAATGCATGAAAGATTATCAGATAAAATTCGGGGAAGTATAATTTAACTCAAAATAAAAAAATGAAGAGCGAGATGAAACCATTAAAAAATTATCAGACTGAATACGAGAAGAGCATGTCAAAACCGGAAGAAGTTTGGAAAAATGTTGCGAAAGAATTATGTGGACTGCCCGATGGAAAAGGTTTGAACATCGCGCATGAAGCTGTTGACTTCCACGCACAGGGTGATCTGAAAAACACGGTAGCACTCCGTTTTATCCGAAAAGACAGAAGTTTTCGCGACTTCACTTATTCAGATTTGCAAAAACAAACATCAAAATTTGCCAATGTGCTGCAAAATCTGGGCATTAAAAAAGGAGAACGCGTTTTCACTTTGGTAGGAAGAATTCCCGAATTGTATATCAGCTGTATAGGAACATTGAAATACACTGCTGTATTTTGTCCGTTATTTTCCGTTTTTGGACCTGAGCCGGTTTATCAGAGACTTAGCAAAGGTGATGCCTCGGTATTGATGACAAGTTCAGTTTTATTTGAAAAGAAAGTTAAACAATTACTTGAGCGGCTTCCTTCGCTTCGCTATATCATTCTGAGCGATGTAAGCGAACATGTTTCAGAGAAAATATTATCCTTTTCAAAACTTATGGAACAAGCAAGGGAGACATTTATTATTCCGGAAACGAATTCAGAGGATGCTGCTTTACTTCATTTTACCAGCGGAACCACCGGAATGCCCAAAGGTGTTCTGCATGTGCATCAGGCTGTGCTTATCCATTATATAACGGGTAAATATGTTCTTGATTTTCATCAAGATGATATATTTTGGTGTACCGCCGATCCCGGCTGGGTAACTGGAACGTCCTATGGCATTATTTCTCCTTTAGTCAATGGTGTTACCAGTATTGTTGATGAGGAAGAATTTGACGCCGCAAGATGGTATTCCATTCTTGAAGAGCATAAAGTAACGATTTGGTATACCGCCCCGACGGCCATCAGAAGATTAATGCGAATGAATATAAAACCAAAGGAAGAGTATCATCTCGAGAATCTTCGGTTAATTTTAAGTGTTGGAGAACCACTTCATGCGGAAGCTGTGTTATGGGGTCAGGGAAATTTCGGTTTTCCAATTCTTGATAATTGGTGGCAAACAGAAACAGGGGGAATCATGATCGCAAATTATCCATCGATGACTGTAAAACCGGGTTCAATGGGCAAACCACTTCCCGGCATTGAAATTGCCATTGCAAAAATCGATGAATCAGGTTTAGAACTAATTAGACAACCTAATATTCAGGGACATTTGGTTTTGAAAAAAGGATTCCCGTCTCTGTTTCGCACTTATTTGCACGAGGAAGAACGCTATAAAAAATGTTTTAATGGTGATTGGTATATCAGTGGTGATATGGCCAAAATTGACTCTGATGGATATTTCTGGTTTATCGGCCGTGCCGATGATATAATCAAAACATCTGGACACATGGTTGGCCCTTTTGAAGTTGAAAGCATATTAATGAAACATCCTGCAGTTGCTGAAGCGGCCGTAATTGGCAAACCTGAGCCCACCATCGGAGAATTGGTCAAAGCATTTGTGGTATTAAAACCGGGTTATGAAGCAAGCGATGAAATGAGGTTGAATATTATCGGATTTGCAAGAAAAGAAATGGGCCCGGCTGTTGCACCTAAAGAAATTGAATTTACAGAGGGTATTCCTAAGACCCGCAGCGGAAAAATTTTAAGGCGGCTTTTAAAAGCACGCGAATTAGGACAAGCAGAAGGAGATCTTTCCACCCTTGAAACAAACTGATCATCATGCAACCATCATCATTAACAACAAATATCACGGCTGAAAACGGGGTTCATCTCTATTATCAAATGCTGTTGATGAGACGCTTTGAGGAGAAATCTGCTGAGCAATATACCAAAGCTAAAATCAGGGGATTTTTACATTTATATGTCGGAGAAGAAGCTGTGGCAGCAGGTGTCATGCAAGCACTGACAATTGAAGATTATATTCTAAGCACCTACCGTGAACACGGCCATGCACTTGTCCGCGGATTAAATCCCGGCTCTATCATGGCAGAAATGTATGGAAAACAAGAAGGTTGCAGCAGGGGCAGAGGTGGATCCATGCACTTGTTCGACAAATCAAATCATTTTTACGGAGGGAATGCCATCGTAGCAGGTCATCTTCCTATGGCTGTGGGAATGGCATTGGCATCAAAAAAGCAAAAGAAAAACAATATTACCTGTTGTTTTTTTGGAGAAGGTGCAGCTGCAGAAGGAGAATTTCACGAAGCGATGAATCTGGCCGCTCTCTGGAAAGTTCCCGTATTGTTTGTTTGTGAAAACAACCTCTATGCAATGGGAACAGCAATCAGATATTCGCATGCGATGCAACAACTGGAAAAGAAAGGCCCTGCCTATGGCGTTGAATCAGCAGCAGTTGATGGCATGGATATAATCGCCGTGGTGAATGCAGCAAATGAAGCCACAGAAAAAATCCGCACAACAGGCAAGCCGTTTTTTCTTGTATGCAATACCTATCGATTTCGTGCACATTCAATGTTCGACGCTGAATTGTATCGCGAGAAAAGTGAAGTTGAAGAATGGAAAAAGCGAGATCCGATAATAGCCTTTCAGAAATTTTTATTGCAACAAAAGTTAATTACAGATTCTGAAATTGAACAAATAGAATCTCGTGTCGAATCAGAGGTGCAGCAAGCCGTTGATTATGCCGAAGCGGGAACCTGGGAACAAGCGAAACAGCTCACAAGATTTGTTTATAGCGATTTGTCAAAATGAAAACCATGATAAAACCATGACACCTGAAATTAAAACTGGAATTAGAAAGGAAGTCAAACGAAAAAAATATTTGAAATTTAATCATATAAAATAGTGATAAAAACAAAGGTCGAGATAAATCAATTATGGAAATGCCCAAAATGTAATCGCCAATTTGAACGTCACAATCAGGCCCATTCATGCAGGAGTTATCCCTTGGAACTACATTTTGAAAGAAAAGAGACCAGTAGAAAATTATATAAAATATTATGCGAAAAAATTAAAGAGAATCTTGGATTATATAAAATTGAATCTTTAGAATGTTGTATACACTTAGTGAGCACATTCACTTTTGCTGCTGTAAAAATATTAAAGCACAAAATAAAAATCGATTTTGCTTTAAATCGCATCATAAAAAACAAACGTTTGGTTCAGTCCATAAAGATGTCAGAGCACCGATTTCTATATTGTGTTGAAATTGCAAAGGAAGAAGAAATTGACAATGAATTAATGACTTGGATAAAAGAAGCGTACGCTAAATAAAATTGAATACTGAAGAATAAAAACATGAGCATAGAAAAAACAACATACCGCGAAGCTCTGAAACAAGGAATTCGCGAAGCATTACAAAATGATGACCGTGCATTTATTATTGGTGAAGATGTAGGCCGTTATGGAGGTGCCTTTGCAGCAAGTAAAGGATTATTACAGGAGTTCGGTGAAGAACGTATTATGGATGTGCCACTTTCCGAATCAGGTTTTGTGGGGGCAGGAATAGGCGCTGCCATAGCAGGAATGAAGCCTATTGTTGAATTAATGACTATCAATTTTAGTCTACTGGCAATGGATCAGATCGTAAACAATGCAGCCACATTATTGCATATGTCGGGAGGACAAATCAATGTACCTGTTGTGATAAGAATGGGTTGCGGAATAGGCAAACAATTGGCTGCTCAACATTCGCACAGTTGGGAATCTTTTTATGCGAATATCCCAGGATTGATTGTCTTGTCGGTGGGCACACATGAAGACGCCCGATACATGCTGGCAAGTGCCATGAAAAGTCCCGATCCGGTAATATTGTTTGAATACACGTCCATGCTTAATATAGAAAAAGAAATACCGGAAAACACCTCTCTGGTTGATATTACAAAAGCAAAAGTGAGAAGAGAAGGAAAAAACATTTCCATCATCACATACGGTACATGCGTATATAAAAGTCTTGCAGCCGCAGAGGAATTAGCCAAATTGGGGATAGATGCTGAAGTTATTGATTTGAGGGTTCTGCGACCTTTGGATGAAGAAACATTTCTTTCATCGGTTTTGAAAACACACAGGGTTTTGGTAGTTGAAGATGCCTGGAAATCAGTAAGTGTTTCGTCAGAAATAAGCGCCCGCATCATGGAAATGGCATTTTACGAATTAGACGCACCAGTAGCAAGGCTATGTGGAGTAGAAGTTCATATACCTTATCCGGCCCATTTAGAGGAAGCATCTGTACCACAAATAAAAGACATTATTTACACGGTAAAAAAAATATTGAATCATGATTGAATTTGTAATGCCCAGTTTGGGTGCCGACATGGAAGACGGCACTTTGGTAAAATGGCGAAAAACAGCAGGAGATACCGTGAATCGTGGGGATATTATTGCCGATGTTGAAACGCAGAAAGGTTCGATTGAAATTGAAATATTTAATGAAGGCGTTATCGAAAAGCTTCTGATTGAAGAAGGCACCAAAGTTCCGGTAGGAACGCCAATGGCGCTTATAGCATCAAAAAAAGCAATGCCAGAGACTAATACTGTAGTTCAACCTGTATTAACAGATTCAGAAACCCATCCAATTGATATAAAGTCGCTTGTACTTTCTGAAGAGAGAAAGATTAAAATCTCGCCTTTAGCCCGAAGAATCGCAGCCGAAAAAAATATTGATATTTCAGCAATAAAAGGCACAGGAGAAAATGGAGTCATAACCAAAGATGATGTTGAAAACACTGCTATTAAAAATAAAGCAATACCCGAAAAAGATAAGTCAGAGGTATCAACAGAAATTGGGAGGGACAAAGATTTTTCTAAAACTGTTCGACTAGCCGTTGCAACAGCTATGTCTAAGTCAAATCGAGAAATTCCACATTATTATCTGGAAAAGAAGATAGATATGTCAAAACCAATGGCTTGGCTGAATGAAGCAAATATTCAACGACCAGTCCGAAACAGACTACTTCCTGCAGCATTGCTAATTAAGGCAGTTGCCCGTTCCCTTCAGGAAGTTCCTGAATTAAATGCAATATGGGATAACGATTTAAAGATCAAAAATGAGATCAATATTGGTTTTGTAGTTTCCTTGCGCAATGGTGGTATCATCGTTCCTGCTATTCACTCAGCTGACTTGAAGACAGTAGATGAGATTATGGTTGCCCTCAATGATATTATTCCCAGAGCGAAAGCATTAAAGTTGCGCAGCTCTGAATTAAGCGATTCCACAATAACCATTACAAGTATCGGCGAAGGAGGTGCAGATACAGTTTATGGCATCATTTATCCGCCTCAGGTTGCCATAATAGGATTCGGAAATATATCTGAACAGCCTTTTGCAGAAAAGGGAATGCTAGACGTTCGTCCGGTTGTTAATGTCACAGTAGCCGGCGACCATCGTGCAAGTGACGGCCTTACAGGCAGCAGGTTTTTAGTTTCATTAAACAAACTCCTGCAAAATCCAGAATCATTATGAAAAAGGAAGAAATAGAAAAAATAATATTTAGCTCTTTGAAGCAGATAGCACCTGATACCGAGCCATCAGAATTATCTCCAACTGATAATATCAGAGAAACGCTGGGCATAGACTCGTTTGATTTCCTGCAATTCATCGTTTTGCTGGATGAAAAATTAAACATTGAAATTCCAGAAAAGGATTATGGGGAAATAAACACACTGAGTTCGTTGATGGGTTATTTGACACAAAAAATGAAGTAATTCGCTTAGTATTGTATTAGAATCATTATTAAAAATAACCATAATTATGGAAGGGTCATTCAAACTCGAAAACATTGCAGGTATCGGTATATTTATACACTGGACGTTTTCCTCACTCATTGCAATATAAAGGAGTTTAGAATTTCCTTTTCCCCTTACAAATTTTTAAATAAAAAAAGGAGTTAATCTCTGAACTCCCTCTAATTTCAAGTGATCCTAAACGAGGGGGTCTACTAAGAATATAAAGGTTTGCTTTAAGGCAACCCTCTTTTTTTATTTCCTAAAAAAAACACTCAAAATATTTGGTGAAAATCAGGGATTACTAGCGTGATCCTAATGGAGGGTCTGCAAAAAAAGCCAAAGCAAAGCTATGGCTTTGCTGACTTTTATGCCCTTAAAAAATCCCCTCAAGGTCTTCGACACTTGGTGGTGTGAATGGGATTACTAGCGTGATCCTAAAAGAGGGTCTGCAAAAGCATTAAAGTCTCCGTGAACGGAGCCTGCTTTTTATGCCCTTCAAAAAACACTCAAAACCTTCGGTGAAAACTAGGGATTACTCGCGTGATCCTAAAAGAGGGTACGGCAAAAGAAATAAAGCCATCGCAGGCGATGTCTCTTTTTTATGCCCTTCATAAATCCCCTCAAGGTCTTCGACACTTGGTGGATTTTCTTGGGCATAAAAAAAGCCTTTTCTTACGAAAAGGCTTTAATGCTAGTGATCCCGACAGGATTCGAACCTGTGACCCACAGATTAGAAATCTGTTGCTCTATCCAACTGAGCTACGAGACCATGTTAAAAAAAAAGGCAGCCACAGTTGAGGATAAATCTTAAACTGTCAACTGCCATCTTCGGTCGGGGTGGCAGGATTCGAACCTACGACCTTCTGCTCCCAAAGCAGACGCGATACCGGGCTACGCTACACCCCGAAGTTTTAAATTATTTTTTAGAACGGGTTGCAAAAGTACTACTTTTTTTGGCTTATGCAAGAGTTTTTTTTGAAAAATATTAACGTGCGTTTTATTACGCTATTTTCTAATTCTTCATTAAGAAGAAAAAAAAATACCCCCCTGTGATTTAGGGTTAATGCTTTAGCAGTTAAGATTTTCTATTTAGATATAACCTCAATATTTCTTTGCCCATTCAATTGCATTAAGGTCCACACAATTGTTACACTTCCCATTGCTGCAAATAAACACCATACTGAAATCAACACATCGCTAAACAGCCACTCTGTTACCAAAAAGGAAGCCAATACCACCAAGCCCAATAAGCGAACTGGTTTGTGCGAAGACAACATCGGACTTACTGCACAATTTACCACATAAACAACACCACATACCGTTTTGAAAGTGTCGGGAAAAGATTGGGTGTAAAAAATATGATTGCTGCGCAACTCAATTCCAAATTCATAGTATATTAAACAATAAACGATATAAGCTGAAAACACCAAGCCCAAACTGCTTAAACTGATCAATAAATTCTTGCGTAGACTTTGTTTTTCCAACAACATAATAGAAATTGGAACCGCCGCTGGCCATATAACCTCGGCAAAGCTTAGAAAAACATAAATAAATGGCTGCTGCAAGGATGCCAATGCATCATGGCTTGCCGACAACCAAATTATACCTTCGGCAAATTGTTGCACCGAAAACAATAAGGGCAAACAAGCAAAGAGATACTGTTTCTTTTCCTTTACTTGCTTTAGGGCATATACACCTGCTCCAAATAGTACTGCTGAAGCTACAAAACTGACTGGCGCTGAAATACACATAATTGTTTTTTAAGCAAAGGTAGAAACCAAGTGCAGCCCCCATAATTGTTTTTTAATTACAATTCCGTCACCTTCAAGTTTAAACAATTATTTGGTACCAAATCACAACCTTTCGAATTCAAAAATTGCATAAATCAATTACAAAAGATTTATTTTATTAAAATACAATAATAAACTAAAGTGCAGTCAATAAAAAACCATAAATTTAATACTACATTTTAATGGCAAAAAACCACGTTTCTTAATTTTACATCGCAGCTACAGCCACTGCACGCTTCTTCCCTACCCATACATGCAACTGGTAAAACAAATAGAAATGAACCAAAACCACCAATTCCAAACTGACAATATACCACGGCCATTCGCCTATGATAAACGGATTATTGGCCCCAGGTTTTTGCGCCAAATACATGTAATTCGATCCGCATAAATAATTGATAAAGCCTATAAGCGGCAAACACAATTGGGTAAACAAAAACACTTTGAACCAACTGTATTTGCGTGGCCTTAAACCCATAACCCAAGTGCCATACAGCGCCACCAATATTACCCCACCATGCGACACACAATAGGCCAATACTTGGTAGGATCCGTATCCATGTGTCAACTCTGGAGTAATGAAAGCGTGTATTGCCCCCGCACTCCAAAATATCAAAAGTTCATATATAAATTGTGAGCGCGTAATCAACATAAATACCGCCAGTATCTCCGACATCGCACACAAATGCAGAGGCAAATTGTTCTGCAAAGTCCACATACCCTGTGAAGCAAAATAAACATGCGACACCAGCACATTTAAGCCCAATACAAAGGCCATAAAAAGCGCAATCTGTTTCTGCCTATTTTCGGCACTTTGCTTTTTTGAGGTCCAAAACAAAGCAATCCCAAACAAGAAAAAACCCAGGTTCATCTGCCACCACTCCATACTCCCAGGCGCCACAACATAATGGTGTAAATTTCTATCCATAAATATTTTTAGGCCAATTAAAACAAATTATTTAATAAGCTTCGGTGTGCAATATATAAATATTTTACATTCTCACCTAATTTACAAAAAAACGCAAAATCTTACATTTAATTTTATTTTGGGCGCCATTTCCAGGCCCTTTGGGTCCGCTTCGCTCCCGTTCGCAAAGAGCCCTTTGCGGAACCTTGCCCATGACATATCCATTATCCATTCAATCATGTATTTAGGGCAAGCCGCCGGTCCAGGGGCGCTATAGGAGAGCGCAAATGAGAGCGAAGTATGAGGATGAGATTGAAAGCGGTTCATTTTTACGGTGCTTGTGATTCTCACCAAATAATTAATTACATTTGAAAAACGAATTTCAAACCAACATAAATGATGAAATCTGTAATTTCTTTAATTGTGGCACTATTCATCTTTTCAATAGATGGTTTTGCAGGCACTCCGGGCAACGATGATGTATCCATTATCTACGGTCTGGCAATTGGTTTTCTAGCCTTAATTTTAGGAATTGATTATCTAATTCGGTTCGTGAAGAAAAGAAGAATTTATAAACATGACTAAAGTTTATAAAAATTCCAAACTCTATGTTTTCATCTTGCTGTTTGTTTTCTTTAACAAAGGTTTTAGTCAATCCGATTTAAAATTTTCAAACTATAAATTTGAAAAAACAGACAGCCTGAAAATAAGAAAACTAATCAAAAGCGATAATTTAACGCGTTATGTAAATCTTAATGATAATGTAATATACTATTCAAATGAGGCTAAATGTCTCGTTGTTTCAAACATAAAAACCCAATCAATTAAAAAAGCTTTCTTCTTGCCAAATTGGATGCAAGATCAAAATGAATTTAACCCCTTTATGGTTAATTTTGGAAAACTAAATGATTCAACTTTGGTCGTAATTTATGAAAACCGCTGGCCATATGTAGAAGATAAAATATTCCTTTTTAACCCTAAATCAAATAAAATATCCTTCCCTTTTCATTCAAACGACACTGATTTTGCCTCTAAGTATGATAGTAAAGTTTCAGACTTTAATTATGCACAACAGAAATTCAAATCTTGGTTTGCTGTTTCGAATTACGAACTTCCTGTAAGAGCCTCAGACACAACCGTCTTCATCCCAATCTATACTGGCAATATTGGAAATAATTTAGCAGGAAAATTACGTTCAATTAAAAATTGTGTATTGCCAATATCTACAAAGTTTCATGAAACAGAAAAACTAGAGTTATCATTTAGTCAAACAAACACTATTTATGATGACAGTTTCAATACTAAGGATGAGTTTTATAAACTTACAAACAACCTACTTAGTTGCCACACAAAAAAATCTTTTATTCTATCTTTTTGGGGACACCAAGATGCAATAGAATACAACTATGAAAACAAGACCGCCAAAATAATCAGCATAAACATACCTATACTAAACATTGAAAAACATACAGCAAATCATAATAGTAAAAGTATAGATAGCCTTATAAAATTTTGGTCATTTACCGAAAATTCAATATATAATTATTCCATTCGAGGGCTTCAAATTCCATCAAAAAGTAATTCAAAAAAGTTTACCTATTTTGTTTTTAACAAAGAACTTGAATGCATCGGCATTATTAATAAAAACCTGGAAAATTCTTATATTAGAGGAGTAGAAGACACTTCTTTTATTGCAATAAATATTGGAAAGACAGAACAAAATGATTCTTGGTTTTTTATAGAAATATATAAAATTATCAATTGTGGAATTCAAAATATCCCATTAAACATTTTTAACCTTTCAAGCAACAAGAATGACAGCAATCTCATCAACTATATTTCCAAGATTTCTGCAAAACTGCTAGAAACCGACACAATTCCTATTATTCTAAATAATAAATCATGTCCATCATGTATCCATAAAACAATGTTGTTTTTAAACACTCTTCAACTAAACAAATCATATATCAAACCTATTATTATTGTTTCGAATGATTTGCAATCTCAAATAACTCTTTTAGATAAATACTCTATTTCAAAAGATTCAAGCATATACTTTGACAATGAGGGCTTATTTACCTCAACTACACAAGAGTTAATTATGGGTCAATTAATAAAAGAAAATGGCAAATATTATTTCAAAAAAATTGAACAATCTAAAATGTCCGATTTCTTAAAATTTATTAATCCTAACTTATCCAACGATAGCAAATTTTGTTTCCCGATAGAAGATTAAAAAACTATTAGAAATTTAAAAGTCTCGACAATATAAAAACAAAAATATGCTTGGTTTTTATTTAGACCTCTTTTATAAAGTTATCATTTTTCTAAGCCTATCTGCTTGCGTTTACTTTTTATGGTCTTTGAGCAATTTTAAGAAGAATGGGTGTTGAAGGAGTGGATAGTAAGTAAAAAAAGAAGGTAAAGTCTCTACTTTATAAGTATGAAAATTTTAGATGCAGAAAGATTTGAATTCATTATGATTCCATCAGCTCCCATCTTAATGCAAACTTTCATAGCTTTATTTACGCATTGATTTCTCAAATGCACTCTATTTCCTAACAATAGAAATGGAAATAAAAACCGAGCATTTGTATAGTTCCAATAATTAACTGCAATTACCTCATATTTCAGACCAGGAATTTGTTCATTAAAATAAATTCTAAATGCCTTTGAAGAATCATACTGCATAAACTTAGGGTCATTTAATTGATTACTTATTACATTGTATCTTGTTAACTCCTCATTACTTAACGTATCCCCCTTTACCTTCTTGTCCATCTCAATTATGTAATTTCTAAAAACATCAATCTAGATTTTGTTTCCGTATAAAAATCATTTTTAACATATTCGAAATAGCCATCTTTTACTGTATACGTATAGCCTAATTCACTTTTCCGCTCATTCCTTTTAACCAATCCCTTGGTATAAAAAGTTTGATTACATGAAGCTAAAAAAACAATCAAAAATAAGAATACTATAGGTTTCATAATTCGTAAAAAAATCACATAAAGATAATTAATATCCGTAAAACACTATTAAACTTGTTGGTGACGCTACATTATTCAAGTTCTATTTAGCTCTCGGACCTACATTCTTTTAATTTCATCCGTTTGCTAAACACACAACAAGACCGCTTGGATGGAATTGGTTATTAATCAATATTCTTCAACACACTTCTAACCACTATAACCCTTTGGCCTTAGTAGCCTTGGCGAAGAAGGCTTGTTTCACCCTGCATGGTGATTGTTGCTCTGAACAATCTCTCGTGCAGGGCTCTTGCTCATAGGGATTACTCATCTATAAATAAATTTTCGCATTACTATAAATTTCAAAAATCGAAATCTCAAATTCACATCGACTGCTCCACTCAGCCCTGTTGCTGTTGCTCCCCAGGGATTATTTCATGATCCCTGGTTTTGAGGTCCTATTTCCCAAAAAATTTCTTTCAAACCCAGAGCGGCTTCTCGTTTAAGGATGGGATTATTCTTATAATATTTGATTTTCGTATTACTGTAAATTTCAAAAATCGAAATCTCAAATTCACATCGATTGCTCCACTCAGCCCTGTTGCTGTTGCTCCCCAGGGATTATTTCATGATCCCTGGTTTTGAGGTCCTATTTCCCAAAAAATTTCTTTCAAACCCAGAGCGGCTTCTCGTTTAAGGATGGGATTATTCTTATAATATTTGATTTTCGTATTACTGTAAATTTCAAAAATCGAAATCTCAAATTCACA
>JBILHX010000149.1:0-6724 GCA_044350285.1 Chitinophagaceae bacterium
TATCAATTTTTTTTGTTTAGTCGCAGCAAAATTGAGAAAGGGTGGCCTAAAAACCACCCTTATTTAAAAATTTATCTCGGACAACAATAATCTTGAATTTGTTCTAAAAAATATAGAGGCAGCATTTCATGTATGTTGAAGTCCACCACCCCGTCTTTTGGACATTTGCATCATTACTTGATGTTACAGAAGATGGTGTTTTTGACCAGCGGAACACTCAAAGACTCCACTCCTAGCGAGGCAGGTGGATTTCCTTAGCTTAATTCCACCACCCCTTCTTTGAAAACTCCTGTCAACCTGAGCGAAGCGAATCGGACGAGGTGGTTGGTGGATTGCGTCTCTAGTTAATTCCACCACCCCGTATTCTATGGTTAAAAACAAGTTTTTTTAATAATTATGCTGCAAATTTATAAAAGTCAACAAAAGGGGTCCCTCTTTTCACTATAGAGAAGATTCTTGCTAGTAGCTTACAACGGATATTGTTAATTACAAGCATTTTTGATTTTCCTTCTGCTACCTTATTTTCATAATAGGCTGCCATCTGTTTGTCAAATTTTTTAGAATTCAAAGCACAGAGATTAAGTAATGTTTTCATTTTTTTATCGGCTAAATGACTCACTTTCGTTCGGCCTTTAATGGATGATCCTGAACTATATTCAAACGGTGCAACTCCTGCATAGCAAGCCATTTTTCGCCAGTTTTCAAAAGACTTAAAACCTTTTGTTACTGCAATCATATACATCGCTGTTTGTGGTCCTACGCCTGGTATGGATGTAATCAATTTATATTGACTGGATAGTTGTTCATTGGCTTCAATGAGATCTTTCATTTTCTCTTCTAGCTTTTCTAAAGCCTTTTGTAATTGCCCAATGACTGTTTTATTAATTTTTAAAACTGATTGCAAGACCTCTTTGGGCATAAATCCCTGATTCTCACTCGTGGTTTTAAATTGATTAATAGCCTTAATCACCTTGTCACGCTCTGCTATCAACACTTTCAGCTCTAAGAGGTCTTTCTCTGGAATCTTAGATAGAATCAATTTGTGTTGATGTGTTAGCGCATAAAAAGCAATGTCTTTAGAATCAGTTTTGTCATTTTTGCCTCTAGAAATACCCTTGCTACGTTTAATTTCAATAGCCGGAATCATCCAATAATCCAGACCTGCTTCTGAAAAAAAACAGGCAAGAGGTAATGAATAAACTCCCGTATCCTCAAAGCTGACGAGTAGTTCATTGGTGCTGATTTTTAACTTCTCAATACGCTTGAGTATTTGCTGGATACCAATTTTATTATTGGGTACAATAAAATGCTCAACACGATTAGAAGAAGCACTAATTAAAAGGCTGACATCTAGTTTTAATTTGGAAACATCAATTCCTGCGTGACATTCATAATTTTTCATAAATTTGATTTAAGGAAACAAAAAATGTTGAACTGCTTTAAAACCTTTATTAGACCGTAATGTCTATCATTCTATTTGAAGCCATTCAACTAACTCAAAGAGAAAGGCGGAAGACTAATACGGGGTGAAGGGCGTAATACCTAGGCTCCAGAATAGTTCACTTCTGCTTTTCTTTGAGAAAATTATTAAGAATTTATTAAAAAATCAAAGTAAAGGTCTCCAGACACTCGCTTCGCTCGGTCTGGATCCACCCCTCCTGTCCAGGAGGGGAGTCTTGTTTGTTTATTCTTTCCACAAAACATTTGTTTCTACTCTGTCAATTCAGTGTTTAAAGTTCCTTCCCTTAAACTTTAAACCCAAAACCTTAAACTAAACCTCCCACACCACCTCACTATTCACCCACTCCTGCCTAAACGGAGTAGTAATCCTGAGGTAGTTATCCGTATAACCTTCCATCATTCCGTTTTTGTTTTCCTGTTCAAACAACACAGTGCGTTTTTTCCCCAACTGCGATGCTTGGAAATACTGCATTTTTTGGTAGGAGAGGTTTCTTAGCATCTTGTTTCGCTCGTTTCTGATGTGTACAGGTACAACCTCTTTTATCTCCAAAGCCTTGGTGTTGGCTCTTTCTGAATAAGTAAACACGTGCAAATACGATATATCCAGGGCGTGGAGGAAATCAAATGTTTCCCTGAATTCCAGATCAGTTTCTGATGGAAATCCTACAATTACATCCACTCCAATGGCGCAGTCTGGAATTAATTCCTTGATCAAGGCTACCTTCTCTTGGTACAATTCCCTTTTATAGCGTCTTCTCATGGCAGCGAGAATCTTGTTGCTGCCGCTTTGTAGGGGTATGTGAAAATGAGGCATGAATTTCTTGCTTCGAGACACCAATTCGATGATTTCCTTGGTCAATAAATTGGGTTCTATGGATGATATCCGGTACCTGCTGATTTCATCAACCTGTTCCAGTGCTTCACAGAGTTCAAAAAAAGAGGAAGTCCTTTCTCCATTGATGATGCCAAAATCGCCCAGGTTCACCCCTGTCAACACGATTTCCTTCACCCCTTGTTGTCCAATCTCTTTGGCCTGCTTCACCACGTTTTCGATGTTGTTGCTCCTGCTGATTCCTCTTGCCATGGGGATGGTACAAAAGGTACAACTATAGTCACATCCATCTTGCACTTTCAAAAATGTCCTTGTTCTGTCCGTTACAGAAAAGGATGCATTGAATTCCTTCACATCGCTGATGTCACAACTGCAGATCTTGGATGGATCGCCTTTGGTGAAATTCCTCAAATGTTCTGTTAGGTTGAATTTTTCCGCTGCACCCAGCACCAAATCAACCCCTGGTATTTCGGAGATTTCCTTGGGTTTCAATTGCGCATAACATCCTGTAATCACCACAACAGCATCCGCATTTTTTTTCTGAATCCTTCTGACCAGCTGTCGGCATTCCTTGTCAGCATTCTCAGTTACCGAACAGGTATTGATCACATAAACATCCGCCACTTCATCAAAGTCGATTTTTACATAGCCTTCCTTCTCCAACATCCTGCTCATGGTGGAAGTCTCGGAGAAATTAAGCTTACATCCCAACGTGTGAAGGGCTATTGTTTTTTCTGCATTCATCTGGCTGCAAAGATATAAAAAAACAGGGGTTGGCGGTCAGTATAATGATGACTGGATCATGAGCGCATCTGTTGTTGGTTTAGCCTTAAATCAGCGGACATTTAACCTGATTTTTTTATTACCAAATGGTCTGAAAATAAAATTATTCATCTCAGAAATTCATTTTTTCTTCAATTCTGCTGCCTTGTGAATAATGCTTTTTGTTGCTTCAATTCTTAACCCACTTATTTCAGTATATTTGGTTTTACGCGAATTATGAATGTTCTCTCCAGACTAAAATCAGTATTGCAGGCTCTGTACAGCATCTATGCCCTGTTGTTGTTTGCGATAGTCATAATCTCTCTATTCCCATTGTTGCTGCTCATCATGCCGCTGGGGAAAATAAAGGGTGGAAACATCATGTACGACCTTTTCAGAATCATGGGAAATGTATGGTTGTTGCTGATTGGCATCAGGCATAAAACATCTTACGAATACAGGCCCGATCCAAACAAGCAGTATATTTTTGTGGCCAACCACATTTCATACATTGATGCAGTCATCATCATCCTTTCCATCAAACACCATTTTCGTCCCATCGGGAAACATGAACTTTTGAAGATCCCAATCTTTGGTTTTTTGTATAAATATTGCGTCATCACCGTGAACCGCTCCAATCTTGAAGACCGGGCCAGGAGCTTGAACGACCTTCGCAAGGTGTTGGCTAGAAACATTTCTATATTGGTGTTTCCTGAAGGAACTTTCAATGAAACTTCTGCCCCCCTGAAATCCATGTTCGACGGGGCTTTCAAGCTTGCTGTGGAAACGGGTAAGTCCATTCAGCCCATCTTGTTGCTGGATGCGTTTGATAGGTTGCATTACAACAGTGTGTTTACGCTTACTCCTGGTAAGTCAAGAGGCGTTCACCTCAAACCCATTGATCCTGCTGATTATCCAGGGGCTGATGCGAAAGAACTTAAAGCTATAACCGCTCAGGCAATGTCTGAGAAACTCATTGAATACAAGGCTTCTTGGATTGATAAAAAGTATGTTGAATGATGGGGGGTATTTCCCCTCACCTTCTCTCGCAGAGGAAGGTGAGGCCTCAAACAAAAAATTCATCATCCCCGTCCCCTTCGGGAGACGGTGATGGGAAAAATGCACCCCCGTCCCCTTCGGGAGACGGTGATGGGAAAAATGCACCCCCGTCCCCTTCGGGAGACGGTGATGGGAAAAATGCACCCCCGTCCCCTTCGGGAGACGGTGATGGGAAAAATGCACCCCCGTCCCCTTCGGGAGACGGTGATGATAAGAACTAAAAAACACTAAAACATGTACGCCGAAATCATATTACCACTCGCTTTGCCAAAAACATATACCTACGCCATCCCCTTGGAGATGCAGGAAGCTGCCATCCCGGGCGTGCGGGTGGAAGTGGTATTTGGCAAACAAAAGCGCTATGCGGGCATCATCAAGTCCACTACAACTGAAGCCCCTAAAGGCTTTGAGCCCAAACCCATCCTTCAGGTGCTCGACAGCGAACCTGTGTTGTATCAACAGCAGCTGAACCTGTGGAAGTGGATTTCCAACTACTACATGTGCAGCGAAGGTGAAGTAATGTCTGCCGCCTTGCCTACTCAATTCAAGCTGAGCAGCGAAACCATCTTGATGCTGAACGAGGAATATGGGGATGATTTTTCTGAATTGGACGACCAGGAATACCTGGTGGCAGAGGGACTTTCCATCAAAAAGGAATTGAAAATGGATGAGGTGCAGGACATCCTTGACATCTCCCATGTATATCCCGTAGTAAAAAGATTGTTGGAAAAAAAAGTATGCATTGCCTGGGAATCGCTCAAGGAAAAATACACACCTAAAAGAGAGACTTTCGTATTCCTGCATCCAGATTATCACCAAGAGGAAGCGCTGGCTGGACTCCTGAACCAGTGGAACAACCGTGCCCCGAAACAACTCGAACTGCTGCTTGCCTTTTTGCACCTGCAGAAAATCGAGGGGGAGGTTAAGCAGCCTGAACTGTTGAAGAAATCAGGAGCATCAGCTGCGCAATTGACGGGACTGGTAGAGAAAGGGATTTTGAAGGTTCAAAAGTTGTCGGTTGACCGCTTGCCGCTGATGGCAAAATCAGTTCAAATTGATTTTGCTTTGTCAACCCACCAGGAAGAGGCCTTACAAAAAGTAAAAACTGCCCTCACCGAAAAAAATGTTTGTCTGCTCCATGGGGTAACATCCAGTGGTAAAACCCAGGTGTATATCCGCCTCATCGAAGAGCAGGTTAAGGCAGGAAAGCAAGTGCTGTACTTGCTTCCGGAGATTGCACTCACCGCCCAAATCATCAGGAGGTTGCAACAGCATTTCGGGGGATACATATCTATCTATCACTCAAAATTCAATCCAAACGAACGGGTTGAACTTTGGAACAAGGTGAAGAAAGGGGAGATCCGTGTGGTGCTTGGCGCTAGGTCGGCCTTGTTTCTTCCATTCTCCGATCTTTCGTTGATTATTGTGGACGAAGAGCAAGATGCGTCTTTCAAACAGCAAGACCCAGCCCCTCGGTATAATGCCCGCGATGCAGCTCTTTTTTATGCGCACCAGTTGAAAGCCAAAGTGGTGTTGGGAAGTGCCACGCCTTCGCTTGAAACATACGCCCAGGCTGTTGTTGGCAAGTATGGACTGGTGGAATTGAACGAACGTTTTGGCGGCATCGAAATGCCTTCCATTGAAGTGGCTGATACGCGTGCCGTTGTTGATAAAAAAATGATTCGTCACATGATCACGCCGATGCTGAAAGAGGCCATTGAAGCCACGTTGGCGGAAAAAAAACAAGTGATTTTATTTCAGAACAGGCGCGGATATTCTCCTTACAAAATCTGTGGTACCTGTGGATACATACCCCATTGCGAGCACTGTGATGTTACCCTGACATACCACAAGATTCAAAACAGGCTGCAGTGTCATTATTGCGGGACTTCATATCCTGTATTGGACAGTTGCATTGCTTGTGGTAGTGCCAATTGGGCGGAAAGAAATTTTGGCACTGAAAAAGTGGAAGAGGAATTGGATAAAATGTTTCCCAACCACACCGTTGCCAGGATGGATGTTGACAGTGTTAAAGGGAAAACCGCCCATGATGAATTGATCCGAAACTTTGAACAGCAACGCATGGATATTTTGGTGGGAACACAGATGGTGGTGAAGGGATTGGATTTTGATCATGTGGCACTGGTTGGAATTCTTGATGCAGATGGCATCATGGCATTTACTGATTTCCGGGTCAATGAACGGGCTTTTCAATTGATGGAGCAGGTGAGTGGAAGGGCCGGCAGAAAGGGCAAGCAGGGTAGGGTGATTATTCAAACTTCCAACCCCGGACATCCGCTGATAGCCATGGTTATGGCGCATGATTACAAGGCCATGTACAAGGAAGAAATCAATTCAAGGAAGATATTTCACTATCCACCCTATACGCGATTGGTGCAGTTGTTTTTTAGGCATGCAGACAAAAACAAGGCCATGGATGCCGCAGCTTTTTTTGCCGGAAGGTTGATCCCGATCTTCGGCGATTATTTGATTGGTCCAGCCGAACCCGTGGTAAACCGGGTGAAAAACAGGTATATCTATGAGATTTTGTTGAAGCTACCACGCGATGGTTCCAAGAATTCAATTGCCAGGATGCATATTCAACAACAG
>JBILHX010000055.1:0-22323 GCA_044350285.1 Chitinophagaceae bacterium
AAAGTTTAGAAAGTTTAGAAAGTTTAGAAAGTTTAGGATTGACTAATGTTGCTTCAACCACTTCAACTACTTCAACCCCTTCAACTAACTGGCTGTTCCTGCCTTTCCCTTGTCCCCTGTCCCTAGTCCCTCATCCCTGGCTGTATCCCACCGCATGCCTTTTATCACAATTAACGTCTAATGAACAAATAATTTGTTTATTTTGTAAATCAATAAAAACTTCAAAAAGAAGAATATGAAAAAGATATCAATGTTAGGTATTTTGTTATGTGGAATATCAATCAGCTTCGCCCAACCGAAAGTGGTTGAAAAAGCCATTGTAAAAGTTAAAACGGAAATGACTTTTCCTGAAAACTTTGGAAATGGCGGAGGGCCAGGCGGTGGCGGTGGCGGCGGTGGTGAGATGGTTACCATGTCTATGCCACGCGATATGGAAACCAATACCACCATGTACTATACACCAAGCTTCATGAAAGTGGAAAGCATGTCAGATTTTGGCAACAATGTTGTTATAACAGACCGAATAAACAAGAAAACAACCACGCTTATTGAAGCAATGGGAAGAAAAACAGGATTTTTCTCAACCGATGCTGACATGGAAGCCATGAAAGCCAAAACCGATTCAATGAGGCAATTGAAGAAAGATTCATTGCAAGCAATGGGCCTAACTTTCAAAGACAACAAGCCAGAGTTGGTTTATTCCGATGAAACAAAAAAAATATCGGGTGTTATGTGTAAGAAAGTTACCATCAAAAGCAAGGGACAAGGTGGAGCAGTTACAGAAAATGTAATTTGGTACAACCCTGAATTTAAAATGGCAGCTACTTCAACAGCAGCTGGAAATACTGGCGGTTTTGGTGGCGGTCGTGGCGGCATGATGTCAATGACAGGCATTCAAGGACTTGAACTAATTGAAGGATTTCCAATGGAATATGAAATGGTTCGAGGAAATGGGTTTAAAATACACATGACTGTACTTAAAGTTCAACCTGATGCGAATATCGACGAAAAGATTTTCGAGATACCGAAAGGATTCGATCTTAAACCAATGAGTAGCATGCAAGGTGGAAGTGGCGAAGGAATGAGGATGATTTTCAGAAGAGGCGGAGAGAATTAGATGAAGAATTAAAAATGGCCTTCGACAGGCTCAGGCACCGCAAAAGATTGAATGAAAAATGGAGCAGCCAAATACAGTAGGTTGTTCCATTTTTTATTTCCAAAATTGTTGATAATAAACTTTTCAACCCTTCAACTATAAACTAGCTGTTTCATTCTTCATATATCTCCACACCCAACCTACCACCCTGCTGTAAGACTGCATTCCTTCAGGTTGATTGTTGAGGTGTAAAAATTGCGTGTAAAATCGGGTGGTTAACTCATCGACCGGGCCTTGATATTTTTTAACGAATTTTGCATACTCCTTCAAGTCATTTTTTGCAATAGGAGAAAGTTGTTCAAAAATCAATCTTGCAGCAGTACTGTCATGCCTACTCAACGCGCTGTTTGCATAAAGAAAAACATCCAAATTAGCTGAATAGAGCAAGCTGCTGTCGGTTGAATGCAAAGCAGCCAAATATCCAATAAAATTAGCCTCACTCTCTTTCGCAAACCCCAATTGATGCGCCACTTCATGAGCACATGTGTATGGAAGTCCAAATGCAGGAAGCCTGTCATTCACCTGCGCCTCACCTGATAGAGGATTGTAATATCCCCCATATCCCATATAATTTCCAATTACCCCGAATAGGGATGCTTTGAACGAAGGATTTTTGTATTTCAAAAAAACAAACTTTGTACCCAACGAATCGTAGGCTTGTTGAATCACCTTGATTTGCTCCTTATGGGAGTATGGTCCTTTTTTTCTTCCCGGCGCATAACGATTGGTCTCTTTTACCAAGAGTAAGGCAAGATTATGCAAATCATCAGTCGAAAGCCTTGATTCTTCGAGCTTAAACTGAGTTCCAATGCCTGGCCTGCTATAATTGATTCCCCATAAAACCTGGAAAGCAACCCAAGTCCATCCAAAAACCAGCAACAAACGCTTAGATGCGGATTTGAATAGAATTAGCTTATTTTTTGAATTCAAGAATCCCCGAATCTTCTTAAAGGAGAAATAAAGACAAAAAGCTATGACTGTAATATAAATAAGGTCCCCAATGCTAAAAGGAATCCAACCCAACATGGTTCGAGAAACTGAAACAATGACCGGATAAAGTGACCTCGAATAAAAATATTCAACCCTTTCAGGACTTGCAGTGAACCAATTAAGGAAAAAAATTGATAAAATCAGCAGAATCGGATGACCATATCGTTTTAAAAAATTCATACTGGAAAAAGTGAAGTTTGTATGTGTTTGTTAAATCAACCCTGTTACTGACAAGAAATAAAGTATAAATTTCATGAATTAATCTCATTACGCATATTTAAATTTGCCTTTCAACGCATTCTTTTGGTAAATTCCATCAAACTACATACATTTGCACTCCCTTAAAAGTACCAGTAATGTTAGAAATCCGGGAGTTTGAGATTGCGTTTGCGGGACTGAAACCAGGTATTTCAGTTTATGAATACGAATTAGGGGAAAAGTTCTTTGATGCAGCGAATTCAACAGAATTCAGCAATTGCACGGCAAATGTCAAGCTTAATTTGGACAAGCATCCAACTTTTCTTCAACTCAAATTTGAAATTGGGGGAAAAGCGGAAATGACATGCAACCGATGCGGCAATCCACTGGAAATCACTTTATGGGACGATTTTGAAGTTCTGGTAAAGATGGTTGACAATCCGGTGGAAATGAATGCTAAAAATGACGATCCGGATGTGTGTTATATTTCATGGAATGAAACCCATTTGAATATACACGATTGGATTTATGAATTCGTTCAATTGAGCATGCCAACCCATCCAATCTGTGGAGAAGATGAAAATGGCGAGTCAAAATGCAACAAAGAAGTTTTATCGATGCTAGAAAATTTAACAGAGCAAGAAGAAACAAAAGAAAACACAATCTGGAAAGGATTGGATAAATTTAGAAATAACTAAAACAAGAAAAGATGCCAAATCCAAAACGCCGTCATTCTCAACAAAGAAGTGCAAAGAGAAGGACACATTACAAGGCTGAAACCGTTACGCTGAGCAAAGACTCAACAACCGGAGAGATACATGTACGTCACCGTGCACATGTAAGTGAAGGGAAGTTGATGTACAGAGGCAAAGTAGTAGTCGAGAAGTCGCCAATCAACTGATAACAAGATTATTTTTATAGATTCCAATCGCTCCTTTTGATTAAGGAGACGATTGGAATTTTTTATTTAAAATAAACTGACCATATTTGTATGATGAACATAGGATTAGACATGATGGGTGGCGATTACGCTCCTCTTGAAGCCTTAAAGGGAATTAATTTGTTTAGGGAAACCAATCCCAATGCACAGCTTACACTTTTTGGAGATACGGATGAAATTCAGCGCCTAATTGCAGAGCATAATATTGATGCCAACAATTGTTCAATCGTTTCCACCACTCAGGTGATAGACATGCATGAACACCCTACCAAGGCCATGCGGGAAAAACCCGATTCATCTATTTCCATAGGTTTTAAATACCTCGCAACTGGAAAAATTGACGCCTTTATCAGTGCCGGTAACACAGGTGCGATGATGGTGGGGTCATTATTCAGCATCAAAGCAATTGATGGAATACATAGACCAACCATAGGAGCCTATATGCCTAGAGAAAATGGTCAATTAGGCTGGTTATTGGATGCTGGAATTAACTCAGACTGCAAACCAGAAAACCTGGTTCAATTTGCCATTTTGGGATCGTTGTTTGCTGAGCAGGTATTGAACATATCAAATCCCAAAGTTGGACTCATCAACATAGGTGAAGAAGAAGGAAAGGGCAATATATTGGCACAAGCAGCCTATCCCCTGTTGAAAGAAGAACAATCAATTAATTTCATTGGCAATATAGAAGGACGAGATATTTTTCTTGACAAGGCTGATGTGATGGTTTGCGAAGGCTTTACAGGCAATGTTGTGTTGAAACTAGCAGAAAGCATTTACCCACTAATCCAAAACAGGGGAATCAAAGACGAATTTTTCGACCGATTCGAGTTTGAACAATATGGTGGTGTACCCGTACTCGGTGTAAATAAACCAGTGGTTATTGGACATGGAATTTCTCATGCAAAGGCATTCAAAAACATGATTATTCTAGCCCAAACCATGATTGAAAAAGATTTATTGGGAAAAATTAAAGAAAAATTTAGCAAGTCAGATGCTTAATTATTCCAGGATAATTTATTTTTTCTGAGGTTCCTTCATCGGGATAAAAAAGATAAACAGCATACAGGTAAAAAATATACCCACTAAAAAGCTCAAAGGAACAATCAAATACCATTTCCACTCATTCTTTTTAAGCGGCAATTCAGGTTTGTCTATGACTTCAATCGTAGGAGTCTCTTGAATCAACGCAGTTTTGCTCATGTCTAGACTCTTGTTGAGGTCACTGTAAATTCCGCCTAATAGCGACTTATCCCTGTTTGAGATCTCCAAATCGACTCCTGTATTGATAAAAGTAGGATTTGCATTAATCAGGTCTTTCGATGCACTTGAAAATATTTTCCTGTCTAACAAAAATGCTACACTGTCAGACTTCCTTTGCAATCGATCTACATTGAGTCGAAGCCGGCGGGTTTTTGTTTCTATGTATAAATTAGAGGCAGCATCTATCAATCTAAGACTGATTACCTGACTCAACTTTTCATTTCTAGTTGTTACTTCTAGGCTAAACAAACTCAATTTCTTGTCAGGTTTAAACACCGACAATTCTTTTTCTCGTATTCTTTTGCTGATGATGTGCAACAAACTATCTTCTGTTCGGTTAGGTTTATCAGTGTAACCAGCGTGTGTTTTGGGGATAAAAACTTCTTTTTTGCCTACTGCTTTTATAAATGAAGGAGCATACCCATAGGAAGATGCATAAACAAATGCCAATGATTTTGATGAATCTTCAGGATCTGGAGAGAGAAGCACTTTTTTTAATAAGGTTGGACTCTTCAGTAATTCCAAGACATTATCTCCTGCGAGCAATCCTGAGTTACCAGATAGAGAAGTGAGGTCCATTCCAATTTGACCAGCCAAAGCACCAAATAATCCGGAAGAATTTTGCTTGCTTTCTTCAATCACGAAATTTACACGTGCCGTATAAGTTGAATTCTTAATCCATACTAACCCACCCCCTAAAGATGCAAATATTAGTCCTGAAAGCAGAATACCAGGAATGTGAAACCTAAGTTTTGTCAATTTCACAAACCATTGCTTCCATAGGTCACCTAAAATGAATTCAGGTTCTTCAGATAGTAATTTATTCACGTTGATATCATGTTGAGATTCATTCATTCATCATCATTTAAGGCAATATAATAAATTCCTGTTCGATTACAAACCGATGGAAAATCCAGCATTGATGTTATTAAACCTTTGGGTTTTAAAAACCGTTCCAAATATTTTTCTCTCACTACTCTGAAACTGTGTGTAAAAATAAACATTGTGTATCCATTCATAAACGACTTTCGCACTTGAATTCCATTGTTTTTGTTGTAACCCAAAAAGAAATTCAGGTTGTGGCTGCTGAAAATATTGTTGTTCAGCATTACCCTTCGCACCCTTCCTTATTTTTTCGTAACGCAACGAAAGTCTCAATCTAGGTATGGGGGTGTATTTTATTTCATAGACCAATCGATCTGCATTGTTTCCCATCCAATCTCCTATCACGTACCCATTGTTTGTGTACTCCTGGGCAGGCAATAAGTTCTGATATACAAATGGATTGATTCTTGTATAATCAACATTAATTGTAACATAGGGCAAAAAAGGAAAATTTGTGATGGATCCCCCTGCATTAAACGCAAGTTGGTTGCGGCTTCGTTTGGGATCAAAAATAGCAGAGGGCCTGAATTCATCCACCAGTACTGAAGCATACAAATGTGTATTTTTTATTTGATTTCTAGACGATATTTGTCCAAACAACTGTGTATTGGCTCCTGCATTTAAGTTCGTTCCTGAAACATATTGATCCCATGCTTTATAAAACATCAACGGCATCCAGTATCCCAATTGAATTTTATCTGTGTAAATAACAGACTCCCCTACCATCAAATCCAATCCTTTTCGTAGCTTAAATGTTAGTGCATGAGACACCATGTATTTGGGAATCATTTTGAAACGTTGCCCACCAAAGACGCCATAATTCGTGGTTCTGTAACTGTTGGGGGTATCTACCAACCTCGACGCCAAAAAGGCATGGGTGTACTCAAATTTCAACCATGGAAGAATTTGTTGAGAAAGCCTGATATAGGGATAGCTAGGAGCTTTGGTCGAATAAATAATATTTCCATTTAAGCCATAACCTGTTACATACTGTTCTTTTCCAAAAGCCAACATCCCATTCTTCCATTGATAGGTCATACTTGCCCGAACATCAGCATAATTTAACGCTGTTGATTTAGGATTTGCGGTAGGCATCACCCCCTGTTCTGGGGTAAATTGTTTTTCAAAATCAATTCCAGTGCCATTTTCATTGACGTCCCGATAATACATTTGCATGCCAAACCTTTTCCCCAATGAAGCCCAAAATTGTATACCGGCAGTTCTATAAACAAGTGTTTTTCCGTCACTATTCGACATAATTGAACCTTGCAAAACTGGCTCCACATTGAACTGAAATGGTTGAGTAATGTTTTTGATAGCATGACTTGAAAGGCTTGATGAATCAATCTTGGAAAAAAAACGATACCGCCCTCGAGTGTCTTTTCCCAACCATTTTTCAGTTGAATTATTGATGATACCATCATTGATTCCAAGCCCATATTCCTTGATGTAGAACTGGAGTTCCTTTACTTCGGTAGGATTAAGCTGGGCTTTTTTATTTGTATAAGCAGTAGACAATGCAGCTAAATAAGTAGAGATTTGGTTTCTTGTCAAAGGCCTAACCATATCCTCATACAAAATATTACCATTTTGAGCTTGTCGATTGAGGTATTCATAAATACTGTTGTTAACATTTTCAAAAACAGCTTGTCCTGATACAGAGCACACAAAAGACATCCCAAGGAATAAGATAAAAATCTTGCGCTTTGTAGACAGGTTTACTAATTGCATTGGATAACTGAAATTAATATGCATTTTGATCTCCCCTAAAAATATTTATGATGGTTTGCAATACAATTTGGATATCAAAGAAAATATTCCAACGATGGATATAATACAAATCATGATCTACGCGCTTTTGCATGTCCGCGATACTCTTTGTCTCCCCTCTGAATCCATTAACCTGAGCCCAGCCTGAAATACCCGGCTTTACAATGTGCCTGAGCATGTAATTTTCAACTGTTTCGATTGAGGCCATGTTCAAAGGAACAGGATGAGGCCTTGGGCCTATAACAGACATATTTCCAATCAAAACATTCCAAAACTGAGGAAGTTCATCTAAACTTGTTTTCCGCAGAAACTTTCCCAATCGAGTAACGCGAGGGTCATTTAAGGTAGCTTGCGCATAGTTTCCCGATTCATCAAGGTCGTTGCTATCGATTGTCATAGACCTGAATTTATAACAGACTATCTGCTCATTTGAAAGTCCCCACCTTATTTGTCTAAAAAAAATGGGACCCTTAGACGAATATTTTATAAAAATCGACAACAGCGGAAGCAACCATATTCCAATAAAAACAAAAAACAAGATGGAAAAAAGGAGGTCAAAAAATCGTTTTACCAACCTGTTTTCGAGCCTGTCTAATGGTAGCTTTTTGTAATTCAATACGGGCATAATCCCCAAATCAGCCACTTCAATATTGGCATTGGTGTACTTTTCGAGATCTGGAATCAACCTAACCTTTCTATTGTATTGCTCGCAAGTTTCAATGATTTTCTTTACCAAGCCAGCTTCAGCATTGGACAAGGCCAAGATGATTTCAGGAATTGATTGTGTTTTCAAAATATCTTCCAATTGGCCAATATTACCCAAATAGGGAATATTTTTTAAGTTCACGCGTTGGTCGTCGATTATTCCGGAGCAGCTGTACCCATAGTATTTGAATCTTTCTACCATATCAATGAAATCTGAACCAGAACGGGTGTACCCAATTAAAATGAAATGCTCGGTCAATTCCCCCTTGTAAATAAGATAGTGGGTATATTTTCTGATAATGTATTTAAACATGACGGAAAAGAGGAATATCAATCCAAAAAAAAGAGCCCAAAAATTATTTGGTATGCTTTTAGTGGAAAATAAATAAAAGAAACAAGAACTACTGACCAAAATTGTTATGGCGATGTTGTAGAATGAAACAATAATTTCTTCTGAAAATTTTTTGGTTCGGCGGTCAACATACAACTTTGAAAAAACACCTGCTACAAACCATCCTGTAGAAGTTATGAACAGGGATAGGAAAAAATCAGTGCGGGAGACATTGCTCAATGCTTCTTTAAAGAATGTATAAGCCAACCCAAATGCAATTAGGATGGCAAATAAGTCTGCTATATATTTTGATTGGACATAAAGCAGGTGCGAGCGACTCAACTTCATTCGTCAAAATTAAATTTTTTTTCCTATTTACCACTACACATCTTTAAAGTGATTGAAAGAGATTGAGCCAACTTTTCTTAAATGCTGAAAGGGAGAAAAATTCTGTTACTCTGGCATACCCATTTATACCCAATTGGATGAAATCTGCTTGTCGTGCTAGTACCTTTTGTAAAATTGCAGCTGATTTTTGAGGATCGTTTATTGGGATGAAATATCCCGTTTTATTATCTAAAACCATTTCCAATGCGCCACCCTGTCGTGTTGAAATCACTGGCTTCGCAGAAGCCATTGCCTCCAGAATTACAGTGGGCAGTGGGTCTGGAAGGATTGACGAAACCACCAATAAATCAATGGATGCAAGGATTGCAGGAATATCATCCCGATATCCCAAATAGAAAACCTTTTGTGAAAGACCTTTTTTTTCAATCTCCAATGTTAGTTCACTTGCATAATGTTCATAGCCAGGATATGGATCACCAATTATAACTGCATAAACTGGAGTGGAATCACTTTTGTAATTACTCAGGAAAGACTTCATAATATCCAAAAAATAAGACTGTCCCTTCCATGGTTGAACGCGTCCAATCATCCCAATGATTACAGTATTTTTTTCCTTTTTCAAGGTGAAAGGAAATTCTACTTCCAACAAATCACATGCACCTTTATAAGCAGAGCAATCTATTCCATTGTAAAGTAGTTTAATATCCAACTCCTTGGATTGCGAAAGCCAAAAATCTCTTGTAGCTGAAGAAACAGCGATAACCAAGTCCGCTTGAGTGATTAATTTCGTCAGCACCATTTTTAGTACAGATGGGTTTTCAACGATTTCATGAAGATGCCAAATTAATGGAAGGCGGGTGATTCTTTTGAGTAATGGACCAATAACCACATTCACTGAATTGACATAAATTTTGGAAACATGGTGTTCCCTTATCAAATTCCTTAATTTAAAGCTCGCATAAATCCACAGGATTAGCCTTCCCAACATTCCCCATGGCGTAAAGTATCTCCTGCGCAATACGCCTATGTTTACGACGTAAACGATTGCCCCCAAACCCTCCAGTTGCGAAACAAGAACGCCACCGTGTGGAAGCACAACTACAACTTCTTCATTTTCTTCCACACATATACCAACGATCTGCAGCAAAATTTTTGCTGAGCCATATAAATCTGCGCTACCATGAATGAAGAGTGTGGACATCTTAATTTGTTATGGTTTCGATGTGGATGTTATCTATCGACCATGACTTATAGCAAGGTGCCCCTTGAAGAGCGTCGTTAAACTGCAACAACAAACTATTTTCAGTATGTGCCCGGGAAAAAACAATATGGTATTTCGAACTTCCATTTTTTTTATTATCATTTGCACAGAAACCATTTACCAAGGTATCCATGGAATTTGATCTGGGAGGGGCTGCAATTGCCGATCCAATCCAATCAGGATAGGACTGCTTATTTTCAGGTGTATTTGAGAATGTTGTGGACAGTTGAAGTCCACCATTAACTTGGATATTCCAAACGTCAACAATTCCATTTGGACTAACCTTGTTTCCTTCCCAGGCATCGTGTGCGTAAAAATCTAATTCAACATAAATCATGTTGTGTACCGGCAAGCTGTCAACTGCAATAGAAACAAGGGTATTGTTGAACATGCCCAACACATTGGTGCCATTAAAAGGCCTAACCATCCTACCATAAGTATCTCCAGAACCTGTTAGGGCTGAAATTCCGTTGGGAATACCATCCTCAAATGTTTCATTATAGACTGATTTTCTAATCGTAAGATTTTTTTTACAAGCATTGCTGAATGTAACAAGAATGAATACAACAAAAAACAAAGCTAATTTTCGCACTATGGAGAGATGATGAATCATAGTAGTAAATGACACCCAAATATAGCAGAAATTGTTCTATTTTTAGGTGCTTAATCAACTGAAGATCAAATTGAAGAAACCAATCACAATAGGAATAGATATCCGAGATCTTAAGTTGGCAACTACTGGTACTAAAACCTACCTGACAGAATTGTTGAGTGCATTAAAAAAAAGGGGGGATAACAACATCAACCTAATTGAATTCAGTTCAATTTGGCCACCCTATTGGGGACATAATTTGTTTGGGAAAGTTTTTGAACACATCAGTTTTTTCATTTGGAAACAAATTACCCTCCCAGCAAAAACTTATTTTTTCAAGGTTGATGCATTGATTTGCACAGACTATTACTTGCCATTGATGAAGCTTAATGCAAAACATATAGTGGTATTTCATGATGCTTTATTTTTCGACCATCCTGAATACTACAATCCTATTTGGCTCAAATGGTTTAAATTGATTGCAATCAGTGCCGCACTGAAGGCGGATTCCGTGATAGTACCATCCCAATTTTCATTGACAAGATTGGGTTTGCATTTGCCAACTTTAAAAAGTAAAATGCAAGTAGTTTACCAGGGACCAAAATCTATTAATGCCACATCAACACAAAGCGATGCATCCAAAATCGCATTGGATAAAATTGGAAAAGTGCCTTACATGCTTCATGTTGGTGGATTAGAAAAAAGAAAAAACCTATCCTTCCTCATCAAGGCATTAAAAGAAATCAGAAAAAAAGTTGATGTTAAATTATTGCTGGTTGGCAGGCCCAATCCAAAAATATTCAACAACAGCCATGATGAAATCATGAAAACTATTGATGAGTGTGGCTTACAAGATGATGTAATATTTACAGGGTATGTACCAGATGAGGACTTGCCAATACTCTATAAAAAATCAATCCTTTATGTGATACCTTCCACGTATGAGGGCTTTGGCATTCCCATACTAGAGGCTTTTCAACAAGAGGTAGCTGTTATGGTGGCAAACAACAGTTGTTTACAAGAAATTGGAGGAGATGCAGTTGCTATATTTTCCCCATTTAATGAAGAAGAATTAATTAACATTGCAAGTGAAATCATAACAAAAGATTCATTAAGGCGTGAACTCGTTCAAAAAGGAAAACAACGCCTGAGTCAATTCAATTGGGATGCATCAGCAAATGAATTTGTGACCATAGTCCAACAGGCAGTTTCGAAAAAAAATATTATCTGATGCAATACGAGGAGTTGTTTGGAATAAAATATGCCTTAACCAATTATCATGAAGCATGCTTGCTCATCATCAAGAAAGCAAAAGAAGAAAATAAAAAAGAAGGATTTGGCGTTTCTGCCTTGGCTGTGCATGGACTCATTGAAGGTTATAAAAATCCGGGGCTAAGAACCCAAATCAATAACATCGATTTGGTTGTGGCTGATGGACAACCCATCAAGTGGGCGTTGAACTATTTCCACAATGCAGGGCTAGACGAAAGGGTTTATGGTCCGACCCTCATGCTTAAGGTTTTACAACAAGCGGACTTGAATTGCATACCAATATTTTTGTATGGCAGTACAGAATCCACGCTAGAAAAACTATCTGCCTTTATTAAGCAAAAATATCCCATGGCAGCAATAGCAGGTATTCAAGCTGACCGGTTTAGGGAATCCACTGATGAGGAAAAAGCGTTGGACAGAAAAAAAATAGTTGAATCAGGCGCTAAAATTGTCTTTGTTGGAAGGGGTTGCCCAAGGCAAGAAAAATGGGTTGCAGAAAACAAGGAATTCCTTCCAGTTGTGATGATTGCGGTTGGTGCTGCGTTTGATTTTCATGCAGGTAACGTAAGGCAAGCTCCAGGCTGGATGCAAGACCGTGGCCTTGAATGGCTTTACAGGCTGATGAAGGAACCGGGCAGGTTGTGGAAGAGATACTTGATAACAAATAGCCACTTTGTCCTCCTATTTTTAGTAAACGCATTTAAACAAATTTTTAAACGTTAATTTCACAAGAATTATGCTTTTGATGATTAAATATCTGTTCATTAACAAATCACCTTTACGTTAAAATGACCAAGCAATTTAAGTTTAGGATATCTCAATTGATCATACCATTAATTTTTGCTTTTGTAAGTATGATGGTATTAGGGACTTCATCATGTACAAAAACAGCAGATGAACCATTGCCGCTAATCGACAGCGTCAAGATAGGCTTGGTAGCACACTATCCGCTAAATATTTCACCTAAAGACGTTACGGGCAACAACCCAGACATTGTTCCTGTTAACGCAAGCGTACAACTCTCAGGAAGAGGCAATAAAAGTGATGAATATGCTTATTATTTTGCAGGAAACCCGAACAGTTACGCACGAGGTTTGCTTACCAACAACAAAGCGGTTAAAGGCGCTTTATCGATTTCATTTTGGGCAAAAGAGACTGGACCAGGCAGCTATTCACCAAGGTTATTTGAATTCTGGCCAGGTAATTATGGCGTTGGTTTTTTTTGGTTTAATTGGTATCAGAACAAGGTGAAATGGGCTGGCTCTGATTTTGAATTGACATCAACAGAAATTTTATCATCAAAACAATGGTATCATTTTGTTGTAATGAATGACATTTACAGCATACGAATTTATTGCAATGGGAAAATAATTGCCAGACAAAATCAACTTGGAATTACGCCTCCATCTTCGATACAATTGTCCCCTTATTTTGAGGTTGGAAGACTTGCACAAAGACCTGCAGATGCATTCGAAGGTGCAATAAGGGAATTCAGGATTTACAACCGCGCTTTAAGTGATAATGAAGTAAATTTCCTTTACAACCAGTAAAATTTATTTCTAATGATGCTGATCTTCCCACTGGTCTTTCTTTCCAGCTTGATCTATGCATTGAAGAATATTTTTTCGAAGCAATATGATGCGATACTGATATTTTTCATATTTGGATTACCTATATACATTACGACGCTTTCTGTTTTGGACCTATATGGATTTGGAGCTTTAATTCCATTTATACAGTACACAAAAGAGGTCATTGTGCTGCTTACATTCTGCCTCATCCTTTATCAGCTGAACACATTGCCACGTTTTACATTACTCGATAAATTGGTGGCTGGGTTTCTAATTTACAACACGATTTATGCATTTTTACCGTTGGGGAATTATGGCATTTTTCAAAAAATTGTCGCTTTCAAAAATATTGCCTTTTTCCCACTGATTTATTTTATTGGAAGACTCATTGATCCCAAAAAAGTGTGGTTGTCAAAATATCAACTACTGATTTGTTTCTTGGCCATCATAGCAGCAACCGTGTTGCTTTTTGAAACCGTTTCAAATACACATTTACAAACACTAACAGGATATGCAGGTTATAATTTCAAGTATTTGGGTGTAGAACCTGCTGGTAATTATGGATTGACATGGACGTTTGAAATTGAAGGGGGTATAAAAAGATTTGCCAGTATTTTTGCCAATCCTTTGGAACATGCTGCAGCCACTTTGCTCACAATAGCAGTGCTTGTTTCCATGATTACTAAAAAAGAAATCAACAATAAAAAAACAATTATAATTGCCTCCATAGCCGCAATATTATCCGTTATTTTTGCCCTTTCGAGGGCATCGCTGGTAAGCTTCGGATTGGTTCTTTACATTTTCGCAATCGTTACAAAGAGAAAAAAAATCCTGCAGGCCTTTCATGTACTGTTTGGCATTGGCGCAATAGCCTTGGTTTATTTACTTTCAAACAATACCATTTCAGAATTCATCATCAACACATTCAACTTCACAAATTCATCAAGTATTTCACATGTAATTGAGTGGGTAGATGGCATACAATCTATTTATTCTCATCCGTTGGGAATCGGTTTGGGTGAATCAGGAAGGGTTGCTGGTGAACTTGGATTAAACACAGGGGGAGAAAATCAATTGATCATCATAGCTGTTCAAACAGGCGTCATTTCATTGATTTTATACATGAGCATTTTGATTGTTTCCATCAAATGGTCTGCCACTCTCTTTACCCAAACCACCGGAAAATCAAAACAGTTGGGGACGCTATTGTTTATATTCAAAATTGGAATGATTATACCGATGTTAACAGCAGCAGTAGAATCTTACCTTTATATAAGTTATGTAAGTTGGTTTTTAACGGGAATCCTTTCTACAACTTATGATGAGGTTATCATAAAAAAAACAAATGTTGAACTTCAATAAAATAATTGAACTATTGCGTAAGCAACGATTTCATCCGCATTGGTTAATTGGACCAATTGTGAATGATTTTTATCTAACCAGAAAAGAGCTCTTAAATTTCATTTCGAAAAACGCAAAAGAAATCAAGGGGAATATATTGGATATTGGTTGTGGAGAAAAACCCTATGAAGAATTGTTCAACGCAACATCCTATACAGGAATAGATATTGAGACTACCAAAGAGTATCATGCATCATCAAAGGTTGATGTCTTTTACAATGGATTGGACTTACCCTTTGAATCAAATACATTTGATTCAATAGTTTGCTTTGAAGTGCTTGAGCATGTGTTTGAGCCGGAAAGAATTGTGAAGGAAATGTACAGGGTATTGAAACCCGGAGGAAAGATCATATTAACAACACCTTTTATTTGGAATGAGCACGAGATACCTTATGATTTCGGAAGGTATACATACTTTGGATTGAACCATTTGTTTGCAAAAAATGGTTTTGAGGTGATTGATCAAAAAAGAATATTAACAGGAATGGCGTTGTTTGTTGTCATGATTTCTTTATACGTAAGGGAAGGTCAAGAGGCCATGAAGAAACTATTTTCCACGACAACCTCCTTTGGGAAACTGGGCAGGGGCAGTATTTATGCATTGTTTCGACCCATATTTTTATGCTTTAATCTTGTTGGTGCCATTACACTGATTCTTCCCAAAAGTAAAAGATTTTATTTTAACAATGGAATGCTGGCACAAAAAATCAATTGATTTTATAAGGCATTGCAATACCATCCTTGATGGCTTTTAAAACATTTTTTAATTTTGTTGTTCTGCCCATCAAGGCAAAACGGCAAATCAATAAAAAATAATAGGCAATCTGATATACAACAACAGTTGGGACACAATACCATGGAGTAAATTGCCTTAGTAAAAATATTCTATTTCTTGAATGGAGGTAAACAATAAAAGGATGGGTTAAACCTTCAGATGTTTTTGTTTTTGCATTAACTGTGTATCCTGCAATATGATATACAATAGCATTAGGAATAAAATAAATCAGAAAGCCCAGATTTCTTACACGAAATGAAAACTCAACATCCTCATAATAAGTTTCATATTGTTCATTCAACAAACTCAAATCTTTCACTTTAAACAAGCTGTTTCTGATCATCATACAACATCCCGTAGCCCAAGACATTTTCCTTGTGGCTTTATAATCACTAAGTGTCTTTCTACCGTAACCAATAGTTTTCGTAATTCCGAGCCACTTGAAATATAGATTTCCCGCATTCCAAATTTTTCTGATGCTGTGCTGAAAAAAAATTCTTGGCTGGGTAATTCCAATTGAGGAATTCGATTCCATAGCATCAAACAAACATGTGATGAAATCCTGCCGAACTGTTGTGTCATTATTCAATAAAACGGTATAATCAAAATCATGTTCAACAGCATATTTTATTGCAATATTATTCCCACCAGCAAAACCAAGATTTTTCTCAGATCTAAAGTAAATGAGGTTCGGATAGTCGACTACCAACAATGGTTGTATTGGAGTTTCAGATCCATTGTCAACCACCATTACCTGAACCATATAATCGCTAGAGGCATCTATGAACGATAGTGAGCGAAGACATTCTCTGGTTACTTCAATTCCATTCCAATCAACGAGGATAACGGCGACTTTTTTCATAAAAAATTAAACAGGTTATTTCAATTATAAGAAGATATAAAACAGATAATTCAGGGGGTAAAATAAATAAAGAAAAAACTGCCATCAAAATGGATGCAATAAATATCTGAATACTCAACTTTAGTTGCAATGAAAACATTTTTTTCATCAGCAATTCCATTACGTTGAGGGCGTTTAAACCAATGAAAAGTGGAACAGGGGAAACAAGACAAATGAATCTTTCAACCAATGAAACGTCTTCTTTTTCTGAAAGGAACATAGCAATATAATGAGCAGAAATAAACAACACTACACCCATCAAAATAAGAAAAATAGACAATAGTTTATTCACTTGTTTTCTGAACAATATCCATTCACCATAACTTTCATGAAAGGTCTCTATTGCACGTGGATAAACAGCATTAGAGAATGCAATCAACATCATCCGTACACCCCAAATCAATTTATCGGCGATTGCGTAAGCCCCCAAAACAACCGGATTTCCCATAAAACCCAATCCATATAGAAAAACCGATTGTTGGAAATGTACAGCAAGATTTGAAATAGTTAATGGAAGATTCTCCCTAAAAGCTTTGATGATATTTTTTAGCGCAAGTGGCACAAATGGAATTCGGTTTTTAAAAACCAGCAACACCCATAAAAAGGTAAAACCAGCCACTTGCGAAATTCCAACCAGGGCATTTACCCAGGGTGCATCGCTAAGTTGATTGACAAAATAAAAAACCAATATCAATGCAGAAATTCTTGAAAATAAATTTGCGAGATTAAAATATTTCAATTGTTCCAATCCTAAAAAATATATGTAGGGATTGACAACTTCAGCAAATATCAGGGGAATGATTCCTAACAAAAAAAGTGCAAATGGTAATTTTAAAAAATATATAAAAAGTGAAATTAGAATATATAGAAAGAAAAAAAATATGCGAATAAAAAATAACGCAGTTAAATTCCCTTTGTCATTTTGTTGTGATGTTCCTAATTTAATTTCAATGGGGCCTGTTTGGTTGCTGGCATAGTTAATAAAAATTGATATGAAACCGGCAAGAGACAACGATGTTAACACAAACCCATTCGCTTCAATGCCAACCTTGCGAACCACAATAGGGATTAATATCAATTGCAGCAAGATGTTGGTGGCTTGAACACTGCCCAGGTGAAAGAGATTAAAAAAACTGTTTTTGATAATCCTAATCAAGCTTTTTTATTTTAAGTTGTGAACTCAAAACCATCTCATCCAGAATGTCTCCAATTGTATATTGATATTTCCAATTTGGATAATCATTTTTGAATTTTCTTACATCTGAAATGTACCAAATATGATCCCCTTTTCTAGCGCGGTTTTCATCAATCGTATAATCTATACCCCAGCCTAATTTATCTTCAAGCCAATGAATGGCTTCCAGCATGGAAATATTTGAATGACGTGATCCTCCCATGTTATATACGGTTCCTGGTGTTGGTGGATTTTGGAATACCTCCCAAAATGCACCTATCAAATCTGCACTGTGGATATTATCCCTTACCTGCTTTCCTTTATAACCAAATATAGTATATGGTTTTTTCTCCACAGCACATTTTACCAAATAAGCCAAGAATCCATGTAATTCAGCACCACTGTGCGATGGTCCAGTTAAACAACCGCCCCTAAATGCTACGGTTCGTATTCCAAAATATCTGCCATATTCTTGGACCATCAAGTCAGCTGCGGTCTTGCTTACACCAAAAATGCTGTGCGTACAATTTTCAATAGACATCTTTTCATCTATGCCATATGTTGAATACTCATGATCATAAGATAGCTCCCAGCGGCTTCTATTTTCAATCAGGGGAAGAAAGTTGGGATTATCTCCATATACCTTATTAGTAGATGTGAAAATGAAAACAGCATGTGGCGCATGTTTTCGGGTGCATTCCAACAACTTTAATGTTGCGGTAGCATTCACTTCAAAATCCGTGACAGGTTCTTTTGCTGCCCAATCGTGTGAAGGCTGCGCTGCACAATGAACGATTAACTCAATAGAAGTTGCATGAGTAGCAAAAACAATGTCGAGTGCAGCTTGATTGGTAATGTCTATATCATGATGCTGATAGCGAGAAAGTGTTGATTGTAATTCAGCTACTTGCCATTTAGTACTGGCTGCTTCACCAAAAAAATAAGCACGTTTATCATTATCGATACCGATAATGTTAAACCCTTTGCTATGAAAGAATTTGCAAGCCTCACTTCCAACGAGACCACCAGACCCTGTTATGATTGCTGTTTTATACATCACTAATTAAAAATTGCTTTTCATAAATTTTAATAAATAAATCCAAACAACCACAATGGAATTTTATTACCAAACCCATATTCAATTTCATCTGAAACAACAAAACCAGAATTTACCTCTTCGAGTTGTTTCTTTTTTTTTGTTTTACCACCTATTTCAAAAAAATGTTTGTCATCAACAAAAAAATCACCAAGATCTGCATAATGCACTTTATGTTTGAATTTCAATTGATTAACAAAAAATGTTTCCCTTACATTACCTCTGTTTGTATTTGATGATGAAAGAACGTACATCAAATTAGCATTTTCTAGAAATATTTTTTCTGGCTTTTGAAGTTTGCTGATTCCTCCTGATTCCTTGTAAAGATTGATTGTTAGTCCAATTTCATCCAAATAGTGAATATACAAAAGTAAGGTTGTGCGGTTCAAGCCAATTTTTTCACTCAATTTTGAGATATTGGGTATAAACGGAACGGATTCTGCTATAACTACCAATAGTTGCTTTATTCTGCCGATGTATGCAAGTTCGATTCCCCGAAGGATGGGTAATTCAATCTCAAGCATCATATTAATGATTTCTTCTATTCTATTGGGGTATAGATCGGGTACTTCTTGAAAAAATGGATAATAACCATGTTTTAAATAATCCTCAAAATAACGGAAAGGTTTAATAGACTTATTTATTTCAGCTGCAATTGTTTCATGATTTAGCAGAATATCCTCAAGTGATAAAATCCCAAAAACTTGTTTTGACTCAATAGCAATATACTCCCTAAAAGATAATCCCTGCAAATGGTAAACAACTGCACGTCTACTCAAGTCTGCCCTTGCGTTGAGTATTTCAAGCAAAGAAGAACCTGTAAATACAACTTTTAATTCGGGGTAATCATCATAAATATTTTTGATTTCTTGTGACCAATTGGGATACTTATGTACCTCGTCAAGGAAAAGATTTTTACCCCCCTTTTTCACAAATTCTTCTACTAAATTAGACAACCCATTGCTGTTGAACCAGATGTTATCTAGGCTAACATATAAAGTATTATGTAATTCGTCTTTAAGATTAATCTTTATGTATTGTAAAAGCAACGTTGTTTTACCAACTCCCCTTGCTCCCTTAATACCAATAAGTCTTGCATCCCAATTTATATCATAAACTAAACTTCGTCTAAATTCAGTCGAAGTAAAATTCAATTTTTGAATGTATTTTTGAATTAATTTGTCCATTTTGTATACTTAACTATACAAATTTAGTGAATAATTGTACATTACACTAAACAAAATTATCTTTTCTTGATTGCAGGTACAACATTATAGATGAATCCCATTCTTCCGTGAAGGTTGATGAGATCATACCCATCGGAGAAATAATTTGTGGGGGTTACCGGTTGAGGTATATAAGATTTCCAATTGTAGTTGATGGATCGGATGAATGAAAACTGTCCAAAGAACATCCATTGCTTCACAGGAAAATTCCAAACAAGCGAGGCCGACAAATCTACCCATTGCCTGTTGAAATCATTTGAGCCCGAGTTGTAATTATAATTGTAATAAAAATCTGCATTGTGCAGCAAACGCTCCAACTCAATTCCAACTTTGGTTTCACCCTTCAACCATGCGATTCCCAATCGCTGCGAATTGCTGCCAGGACCAATAGACGCACCAAGGACCTGCCCATCATTTGTGAATCCGTGCCTTACATTTGCATCGGTATACCAGCTTTTTGCCTGTCTTATCAATGACAAATTTGGAACTTGCAACTGAGTGATTTCAATTCCTAGCTCCAAGTATGCAGGCTTTTTTTTGCGAATATTGCTTAGTGGGAATAACTTTCTCACCCCGGCAAGGTACCCGCGTGGGACGGTATCCTGCAACACATTTATGATAGTAGCAAACTTATCAGATCTTCCGTATTGAAAATACATTTCAGCATTTTCTTCCGGGAGGAGATAACGAGCGAACAATGAACCCATTTTAGCTGATTCCCCTCGCTTCCCTTTGTATATGATTGAAGCTCCGTCGGTCCCTATGAACAGTCCCGGCAACCACTTAGGCTGCCAAGTTATGACGCCTCCCGAGAATTCACGTTGGTGAACAGTGTCTTTGGCTACATACATGAATGTTCCATTGAAGGAGCGATTTCGCTCTTGAGGCAATGTTCCTGAATTCTTCAGTTTTCCTCCTAGAACCAATTGCCATTCAAATGAACCTATACGGGTTTGTAGTGGTTTTTCAGAGTGAAAAGTGTAATGTAAAAATCCAGGAGCATTGTTGGTCATTACCAATGAATTAAACCGTCCGGGTCCCCACCAAAGATTCTCAGATGAAATCCCTGCAGCAATTCCTTTGTAACTGTACTGAAGACGAGACTGCCCCAAATTCAAATTCCTAATAGGCTCTTGCTTAAATTTCTCAGGCGCATCTATTCGGTTCAACCATAGATAATAATAGTTCCAAATGATGTTGTAGTGATCGCTGGGAAAAGTTGGGAATGACTGATTGAACGCCCAAGTATATTCTGGTTTTAAGGTTAATTGCAAATTCCTGTAGTTCATTTTAATTCCACCGGAATAAAATCCTTGCCATCCCTTAGCCGGGTACATAGATCCATCTGCATAATGCAAGGGTGTTTTGCTGTTGAACTGCTGCAAGTGTTGAAAGGGCAACAGTTCGAGCATAAATTTCTTGGTGCTCTTTTGATTGGCTTGAAGATTAATGGGCCTCACCATGAAAGAAACATTGGATAAATTACCTTGAGAAGAATCACTGGTTAATTGTTTTCTTCTGAAAAGATCTTCCAAAGGAGAATTGGATACAGGCAGATGGGTTTGTGCGTAAACGCAATCCATAAAGCATATACTTAGCAAAAATAAAATCAGCAAAGCCCTCATCTTCATCACCAATAATAATTTAAACTCAGCATTCCCAAAATATTGAATCGATGTGCATTTTGTTTCCAACCATAATTTGTTGAAGCAACGCCACTCAACCGCCATGCCATCAATAATTTTTCTATTTTCTTTTGCCCGGTAAACCCATAAGATAGGTCTGTCCACCTTGCTTTATGCATATTCGGCTCTCGTTGAACCCTCTCCAGCAAAAACCCAATCTTGTTGTATCCTTTGTTTAAGCTTGCAGAAAAAACCTGCAGGTTGGAACCAAATCCAGCACCAACCCCCATGATTTGATTGGCATTTGAATAACCTGTTCCTTGATAATGTTCGTACCAGCTGCCTGCCCACCTAACCAGATAATCGGGTGTTTGTTCCATGTGTGTAACCTCTCCATTTAAAAAAAGCCATTTGTCTTCAGACAATTCAATGCCTTTTTTAAATCCAACCAAAAAAGAGGAAGAATGAACTGGTGACATGATAAAATCCCGCTCATTGTAGGAATGATCATTCCAACCATAGTCAACATAAAATTCTGCATGTGCTTTTGGGAGTAATGCCCGAAAAAAGATATTCGCCAATTGATTCCATCCTTTTGAATCGTCATTAACCAACTTGGATTTGAATAATTTACTCAACACCGGCAAGTATTCATTGACGAAACCACGGTTCTTGGTTGAATCAAATACATTTTGGCTCAACCCAGAAAATTGCCTACTGAACCCAACATAAATGCCCTTTAAAAAAGAGGGCTGATACGAAAACGTCATGGCATTGATGTACTTCCAATCTCCACGATATTTGCTGTTAATCCCATAAAAATCGCGATAACTCCATAGGTTT
>JBILHX010000056.1:0-21912 GCA_044350285.1 Chitinophagaceae bacterium
CCTTCTGTTTTTTGTAGCTCATATTCCCCTGGTGTTGCTGAGACGAAGACAACCTGGTTAAGTTGGTCCTCAAATTCACCAAAATTAAGGGGACGGTTGTCCAAGGAAGCCGGCAACCTGAATCCATAGTCAACCAACACCAACTTTCGGCTTCTGTCACCTCCATACATGCCACTTACTTGTGGAATGGTTTGGTGACTTTCATCAATTACGCAAAGGAAATCGTTGGGGAAATAATCCAGCAGGCAAAATGGCCTTGTTCCTGGCTTTCTTCGATCAAAAAACCTTGAATAGTTTTCAATGCCATTGCAATAGCCCAGTTCTTTGATCATTTCAATATCATAGTTAACCCGCTCGCTGAGTCGTTGGGCTTCTATAAATTTACCACTGGCTTTAAAGTACTCAACCTGTCCCCTGAGTTCATCCAAAATTTCTGAGATGACTTGATTGATCATTTCTTTGGGTGCAAGGTAAAGTGCGGCAGGAAAAATGGCAGCATTTTCTACAGATCCAATTCTTTTTCCTGATAATATTTCCAGTGTATCGATGGATTCAATTTCATCTCCAAAGAAAGTGATGCGATACCCAAAATCCAAGTAAGGTAAATTGATGTCAACGGTATCTCCTTTGACACGAAAAGTTCCTCTGGTAAACTCAATTTGTGTTCTGTTGTAAAGAGCATTTACAAGTGAATGCAAAAATCCTTGTCTGCTGATAACCTGGCCTATGTGAATGCGAATGATGCCATTTTGAAATTCAGTAGGGTTTCCCATACCGTATATGCAACTAACTGACGCCACAACAATGATGTCCCTTCTGCCACTCAGGAGTTCAGAAGTTGCGTGCAACCTTAGTTTATCGAGTTCTTCATTTATCGCCAGGTCCTTTTCTATGTAGGTATCACTGACTGGCATGTATGCTTCGGGTTGATAGTAATCGTAGTACGAAACAAAATATCCCACTGCATTGTCAGGAAAAAATTGCTTGAATTCTCCGTAAAGCTGGGCTACGAGGGTTTTGTTGTGCGTTAATACCAGCGTTGGTTTTTGTACCTGCTGAATCACGTTGGCCATTGTAAAGGTCTTGCCTGATCCAGTAACTCCAAGCAACGTTTGATAACGTTCGCCATCATTCAAACCTTCAACAAGTTGTTTGATTGCTGTAGGCTGGTCTCCTGCTGGAGAATAAGGTGATTGTAAGTTAAAGGACATTGTGCAAAATTACACCCTATTTTTCATTTGAATTTTGCCGGATGCAAATCCTCGTAGTTGGTGTTGTCTTGAAAAAATTTCCCGAATGCCAAGAGGTCTTCTTCCTTGAATAAATTTGAAAGGAAAGTAATGCTATTGGGGCTTCCTTGTTTGGTGAAGCCTATTGGCATGCATAGGGCAGGGTGGCCCGTAAGGTTGGTGATGGACAATTGTTTTCCTGCAAAGCTTGGGGTGATGATAACATCAAAATCTCCCATCACTTGGTTGACTTTTTGCATCAGCATGGTCCGATGCCTGTTCGTGTTGATGTATTCAACCGCAGGAATTGTTCTCGCAACCCTAAAATAGTTTGGCCAATCGTATTTGGTTTGTCTGGTCATTTGATCATCTAGGTTGGTCCGTGTAAATTCATCAAACGCCGCTGCTGATTCTGCTCCAATCACCATGCCTATCATATCAAATTTGTATACTTCTGAATCAGGGAAGTTCATTGGTTTTATGTCAATTCCGAGCAACCTCAATTCTTTTAAGACTTGAAACTCTTGTGAGGAGGAGTCTAAGTTGTCGAAATGGTTTTTAGCATATCCAATGCGCAGTTGTTTGATGTCTTTTTTGTTGGAATAATTGAAAGGTGCATTCACTGCACTTTCATCCTGTCCATCAGTTCCATGTATGTATGCAAATACAGCGGCTGCATCTTCAGCAGTGCGACAAATTGGTCCCACTTTATCGAGGCTCCAACTCAATGCCATGGCCCCTGTTCTGCTGATGCTTCCAAAGGTTGGACGTAATCCTGTTGCACCGCAAGTATGGCTGGGTGAAATGATTGATCCATGGGTTTCTGTTCCAATCGCAAAAGGAATTAAGCCTGCTACAGTTGCAGATGTTGATCCTGCAGATGAGCCACTAGAGCCGCGTTCAAGGTTCCATGGGTTTTTTGTTCTTCCTCCGAACCAATAATCACCCATGGCCAAAGCCCCTAAGGTGAATTTCGCAACCAACACGGCACCTGCTTCCTTTAGTTTTGTGTAAACGAAAGCGTCTTGATCAATTAATTGATTTTTATAAGGCTGTGCGCCCCAGGTTGTTTTGGTTCCATTTACAGAAAACAAGTCTTTTAGCCCATAAGGGATGCCCTGCAATGGGCCTAGATCAATATGATTGTTGAAATTTTCATCAGCTTGTGAGGCTTGTTGTATGGCAAGGTCTTCAGTCAAGCTAACCACACACTGCAAAGTGTCTCCAAACATTTTCAACCTGTTGATGAAAAATTTTGTCAGTTCAACCGATGTGATTTTTTTATTCCTCAACAAGGATCCAAGTTGGTTGATTGTAAAAAATGAGAGGTCATTTTGATTGACCGGTAGTTTAATTTTTTTATCGTAAGTCCATTTTAATTTTTCTTTCTTGATGTTCTGTTTTGGACTAAGGCGTTGATTCAAACTCATTCCAACACTGTTGTTTAAGGAAAGGGCATGCATTTTTTTATAATCAATGATGTTGTCTTTTACATCTGGGTACATCATGTCAATTTCCTTTTCGCTGTACTTTACATCAAGTATTTTAGCTGCGCTGATGATGTCTATTTTAGTAAGGGTATCTTGCGAATAGCATAAGGTGGATATCATCAATGAAAGAAGCAGTAGTGATTTCATCTATTCGGTTGATTTATGTGTTTATATTTTTCTTTTCAGATATATTGAATAATCTGGAATAACACAGTTGTATTCTTCAGACATGAGTGGTGATGTCATGATAAAATCTGCAGTGCTCCTGTCGCACGCAAATGGAATGTTGTAAGTTACTGCCACCCTTAGCAGTGCTTTGATATCTGGGTCGTGTGGCTGTGCTTCCATTGGATCCCAAAAGAAAATCAACACATCAATGTGTCCTTCAGCAATCAAAGCTCCCAATTGTTGGTCACCGCCAAGTGGCCCACTGAGCAATTTTTTCAATGGCCTGTCAAGCGCATCTTCTAACAGGCTTCCCGTTGTGCCTGTTGCTATAAGCTCATGCCTGGTTAGAGCGTGTTTGTTGTAAATTGCCCATTCGATGATGTCTTTTTTCTTGTTATCGTGAGCAACAAGGGCTATTCTTTTTCTCTCTCCAATTTTTTTCTTCTTTGTCATTTGTTGGCTTCTTTCGTGAAATTAAATAAAAAAACCGCATCCCAAGTAAATCTGGGATACGGCTTCTACTCAAAACACCACTAGTTTATTAAGATGCTTGCATTTCCTTTATCTTTTCACGAATTTTTCTTTCAATTTCATTTGCCATTTCTGGATTGTCTGTCATGATTTGTTTTACACCATCACGACCTTGTCCAAGTTTGTCAGTGCCATAGCTGTACCAACTTCCGCTCTTGTTGATGATGCCAAGTTCAACACCCATGTCGATGATTTCTCCAACTTTTGAAATGCCTTCTCCGAATATGATGTCAAATTCTGCTGATCTAAATGGCGGGGCCACTTTATTTTTTACAACTTTCACTTTAACCCTGTTACCTATTGCTTCATCTCCATCTTTAATTTGGGCTGCTCTGCGAATGTCCAACCTTACTGAGGCGTAGAATTTTAGGGCATTACCGCCTGTAGTTGTTTCAGGATTGCCAAACATGACACCAATTTTCTCCCTAAGCTGGTTGATAAAAATACAAATGGTGTTTGTTTTGCTAATGGTTGCTGTCAGTTTTCTGAGTGCCTGACTCATCAATCTTGCATGAAGTCCCATTTTGCTGTCACCCATTTCTCCTTCCAACTCACTTTTTGGAACAAGTGCTGCAACAGAGTCTATTACTACCACATCCAATGCGCCTGAGAGAATCAACCTATCGGCTATTTCCAATGCTTGTTCACCATAATCAGGTTGTGAAATCAAGAGGTTGTCAACATCAACACCTAATTTTCTTGCATATCCGCTGTCGAAAGCATGCTCAGCATCGATGATGGCACACATGCCGCCTTTTTTTTGAGCTTCTGCAATAACATGAATGGCAACGGTTGTTTTACCAGAGCTTTCTGGCCCGTATATTTCAATAACCCTTCCTTTGGGTAATCCACCAATGCCTAAGGCAATATCTAAACCAATTGATCCTGTAGAAATTACTTCCATTTCCGCCTCCCCTTTTTCGTTCATCATCATCACGCTTCCCTTTCCGTAATCTTTTTCAATCTTATCTAGCGTAAGTTTCAGCGCCTTTAATTTTTCAGTGTTCGACATAACAAATTAATTTTAGGATGTAAAGATAATAGCTTCAAAATATATAAACTAATAATTTTAGTATTTAATACACTAAATTATTTAGTGTTTTTCTCATAAAAAATTGGTGTTTTCACAAAAAACCCTGCTATTTAGACAAATAGCAGGGTAGACATGAGAAAAACAAACAAACTGTTTCCGGCAGCAACCGGTTAAAACTACCCGTAAAAGTAGTAATAAAACTGAAGCATTGTGTAATTAGATTTTAACATTTTTATCTGATGTATATATTTTTCTGGCAATGAGCTTGCTTAACAATATTATATAATAATTAAAGATTGTTTAAACAAGTAAAAAATTTAGTCAACATGATTACATTTATCATATTCAATCAGAAATAACCATTATGAACAAATTCATCAACTTTTCCCTTCTGTTTATTTTTACTGCACATATTTCTTTGGCACAACTTCCAACGCCCGTTGTTCTCCCAAATGGTTGGTCGCTCAGTCCTGCTGGCCGAAATTTTCCTTTGGGTGATCTGCCATTGAATATTGCTGTCTCCCACAATGGTAAAAGAATAGCTGTAACCAATAACGGACAAAGTGTTCAATCCATTCAACTCATTGATCCCGCTGCTGAAAAGGTATTGCATACGGTGGTGATTCCTAAAGCTTGGTACGGACTTGCATTTGCTGATGACGACAAATCACTTTTCGTTTCGGGTGGGCACGATAATCAAATCAACCAGTATAATATCATCGACAACAAGTTGGTTTTTGCGGACAGTTTTTTACTTGGAAAACCTTGGCCAAAAAAAATAGGGCCTGCTGGCATTGCCATAGACAATCAATCAAACAAAATTTTTGTTGTAACGCGAGAAGACAGCAGCCTTTATGTAATAGACATACCTACAAAGAGAATCTTGAATAAAATGTCGCTGGGAGCTGAAGGGTATGCCTGTGTGCTTTCTCCCAAGAAAGATCGACTGTATGTTTCTGTTTGGGGTGGGGATGAAGTGCTTCAAATCAACACAACAGATTATGCTGTTACTGCCCGTGTTGTGGTAGGTGATAATCCCAACGAGATATGCATCTCCAAAAAAGGCGAATATATTTATGTTGCCAACGCAAATGACAATGCCGTTTCAGTGATTAGAACTTCAACGATGAAAGTGATTGAAACCCTTAATGCAGCGTTGTTTGCTGATGCAGTTCCGGGTGCCACTTCAAATGGCGTGTCGCTTTCTGCAGATGAAAAGCGGTTGTATATTGCCAATGCAGATAACAATTCATTGGCCGTTTTTGATGTGTCCACTCCCGGAAAGAGCAGTTCACTTGGCTTTATTCCTGTTGGGTGGTATCCAACCAATGTAAAAGTATTGGGTAAAAAAATCTTTGTTGCCAATGGCAAAGGCTTCACTTCCATGGCGAATCCCAAGGGCCCAAATCCAGTGGTGAAAAAGCAAAAAGTTGCTTACCAACAAGCTGATGCAGCCAAACCTGAAGAAGTTCAATACATCGGAGGCCTGTTCAAGGGAACGATGTCTGTGATAGATGAACCCAAGGCCGACCTAATGGCATTGTATTCAGCATCAGTCTATAAAAATTCCCCTTATTCAAAAGACAAGGAACTGATATCTGCAGGGGAGGTTGGAAATCCAATACCAATGAAGGTTGGAGACGTTTCACCGATAAAACATGTTTTTTATATCGTAAAAGAAAACCGAACCTATGATCAGGTGTTGGGCGATGTTAAGAAAGGAAATGGAGACACTAGCCTAGTATTGTTTGGCGAGAACATCACCCCAAATCAACATGCCCTGGTGAATGAATTCGTGCTGTTGGATAATTTCTTTGTGGACGGCGAAGTAAGTGCCGATGGACATAACTGGACTTTCGGGGCTTATGCAACGGATTTTTTGGAAAAGAACTGGCCAACAAGTTACGGCGGCAGAGGTGGTGAATACAATGCAGAAGGAACAAGGGTTGTAGCAAACAACAAGGGCGGTTTTATTTGGGATCTTTGTAAAAGAAACAACGTCACTTACAGAACTTATGGTGAATTTGCTGATGATTACAAAGCCAATATTCCTGTTTTGGAAGGACATTTTTGTCCATACTACACCAGTTGGGACGAAACAGTGAGGGATACCACCCGCTTTTACCAATGGAAGCGAGAATTTGATTCATTGTATGCTATCAATGCAGTTCCTCAATTGAATACACTGAGGTTCATCAACGACCATACAGAAGGGCTAAGTGTAGGAAGACCCACGCCATTTGCACATGTGGCTGACAATGATTGGGCGGTAGGATTGTTTGTAGAGTATCTATCAAAATCACCGATATGGAAAGAGTCTGCAATTTTCATTGTTGAAGACGATGCACAAAATGGTCCAGACCATGTAGATGCGCACAGAACCACTGCTTATGTTGCTGGAGGTTACGTAAAACGTGGATTTGTAGACCATACGCCATACAGCACTTCATCCATGTTGAGAACCATGGAGCTGATTCTTGGATTGCCACCAATGACACAATATGATGCATCTGCCGTGCCGATGTGGAGAAGCTTCAGCAAAACCCCCAACCTGAAACCATTTCAGTCAATACCTGCCAAGGTCGATTTAAACGAACGAAATGTAAAAATGAATGCCCTTGCAAAGAAGAGCATGGGATTTGATTTTTCAAAGGAAGACAGGGTGAATGATATGGAGTTTAATGAAGTGATTTGGAAAGCAGTTAAAGGAGAAAATAGCACAATGCCAGCCCCTAGAAGAAGTGCTTTTGTAAAGGTTGTTGATAAGGATGATGAAAAATAGTTTCTTTTATGTGGATTATTTGAAATTTTGAAAGGTGAAACTATAGTCTTCAAAGAGTATATTTGTAAATCATAATATCATTTAAATTACAATATGATGAAAAGTAAATTAGCCATTGTTCCTTTGGTCCTTTCAATTTTTTTGTTTTCTTGCGTAAGCTCTAAGAAGTTTCAGTCATTGACTGGAAAGTACAACGACTTGAACAATTCACTAATTGGAGCACAAAAAGACCTGAAAGCGTGTAAAGATGAAAAGGCTGACCTTGAGCGTAACAAAGCAATTGCTTTGGCACAGCTTGAATCTCAGTTGGGTGCAATGAAGGAGCAAAATGAATTTTTGAAGAAGAACAATAATCAGACTATCAGACAACTTGAAGACCTTTCTGTTATCTCTTCTTCACAGGCAGAGAGCATAAAAAAATCGTTAGACAACATCGGATCTAAAGATTCTTACATTCAAAGCATTCAATCTGCAACAGCCCGCAAAGATTCATTGAACATGGCTTTGGTGATGAATTTGAAAGGCGCAATCGGAAACTTGAACGACAAAGACATCAATATAAAAGTTGATAAAGGGGTTGTTTATGTTGACATTTCTGATAAATTGTTGTTCAAAACCGGAAGTTATGATGTAAACGAAGCAGCAAATTCGGTCTTGGGTAAAGTAGCGTTGGTGTTGAAAAATCAACCAGAGATTGAATTCATGGTTGAAGGACATACAGACAATGTTGTTTTGACAGGAAACAAAGAGATTTCAGATAATTGGGATTTAAGCGTAAAGCGTGCAACTACCATTGTTCGTTTGCTTCAAAAGCAATACGGAATTAATCCAGTGCAAATGGCTGCTGCAGGTCGTGCAGAATTCCATCCCATCGCTGATAATGCAACTGCCGAAGGTCGCTCTGCAAACAGGAGAACCCGTATAGTTATTCTTCCACAACTTGATCAGTTCTTCAAGTTGCTTGAGAAGAAATAAATAGACATTATTTCTAGCAATCATATTCAATAGGGAGGGGTTTAAACCCCTCCCTATTGAATTTTAGAGAATAGAATAAATGGTAAATTGTTAAGTTAAAATGAGAATATGCCCATAAGAATTTTTGTAACTGGTGGAACTTTTGACAAAGAATACAATGAACTAACCGGTGATTTGTTTTTTAAAGACACCCACGTACAAGAGATGTTAAGATTAGGTAGGTGTAAACTGGACTTATCTATTTCTACTTTGATGATGATAGATAGTTTGGACATGAATGATGACTTGAGATCAGAAATTTCAGAAGCATGTATATCATCAAAAGAAGACAAAATCTTGATAACACATGGAACAGACACAATGGCTTTCACCGCGTCAGTGCTGGCTGACAGGGTTAAAGGCAAAACTATTGTACTCACAGGCGCCATGGTTCCATATAAGTTCGGAAGCTCGGATGGATTGTTCAACTTAGGAAGTGCCTTGGCTTATGTTCAAACGCTTCCCCATGGCGTTTATGTGGCGATGAATGGAAAAATATTTGATGGAAAGAATGTGAGGAAGAATAAAGAAACTGGAGAATTCGGAGAGATAGTTTAGGGTTTAAAGTTTAAAGTTTGGTGAAAGCTCAAACAAAAAACACTAAATTTATAACCAAGTAAAAAACATAAAATTTATGAAGAAATCGATTGCCTTGTTTTTGTTCATTGCTGTGTCATTTGTTGCTGTAAGTCAATCCAAGGAAGAAAAGAAAGTTGAAGCTGCAGTTGCTTATCTGATTAGTGCCCTTGAAAGTGGCGACAAAACAGCTTTAGAGAATATTACGATGGAGAAGTTGAGTTATGGACATTCAGGCGGTAACATAGAAACCCGTGAGCAATTTATTGAAAATCTTGTCAGTGGGAAGTCGGATTTTGTAACCATCAAAACAAGTAACCAGACAATCGCAATGAGTGGAAATACATCAATTGTAAGGTTACGACTTGATGCAAAAACATTGGATAAAGGCAAGGAAGCCGAGGTTCATTTACATGTAATGTTGGTGTTCCAAAAGGAAAAAGGTAATTGGAAAATGTTGGCAAGGCAGGCAGTGAAATTAGTTAGTTAATGAGATGCATGTCCTTCGTTTACGAGAGAAAGTTGGAGAATTATTTTAAATATTCATGAAACAATAGGGAGGGGTTTAAACTCCTCCCTATTGTATTTAGAAAACCTTACAATTTAAGTTATGAAATACATATTAATCATTCTGTTAGTAACTCCATCCCTTATTTTCTCTCAAATAACCCCAGATATCATCATCACCAATGGGCGTATTTTAGACGGAACGGGGAACAGCTGGTTTCATGCAGACATCGCTGTAAAAGGAGATAAGATTGTTTCAATTAAGAAGGGAATTGCCGGTCAATATCCAGGTGTAAAAATCATCGATGCAAAAAACATGATTGTTTCACCCGGATTCATCGATGTTCATGCACATATTGAAGGAAGTGTTTTTGAGCGACCAACCGCCAATAATTATATATATGATGGTGTTACCTCTGTTGTAACAGGAAATTGTGGTGGAGCAGCTGATGATATAGAGGTATTTTTCAGAAGATTGGATAGCATGGGCACATCAATCAATGTGGCTACGTTGGCCGGACATAACAACATCCGCAGGATGGGTATGGGTTTGGAAAACCGAAAGGCTACTGGTGATGAGATGATAAAAATGCAAGCATTAACAGTGAAAGCAATGAAAGATGGCGCTGTTGGGCTATCCAGCGGGTTGATTTATTTACCTGGGATGTATTCCCCTACTGAAGAAATTGTTGCCTTGGCCAAAATTGCCGCTTCTTATGGGGGCGTGTATGCCACACACATGCGCAACGAAGGGTTGAAAGTACACGAGGCAATTGACGAGGCATTGACGATAGGGAGAGAAGCGAATATCCCCGTTCAGATTTCACATTTTAAAGTGGCTGGTAAAAGCAACTGGGGCAGGTCTACAGAAACACTCGATATGGTAATCAAAGCAAGGAATGAGGGTTATGATGTTACCATTGACCAATATCCATATACTGCCAGCAGCACCAACCTGGCTGTAACCCTTCCAGATTGGGCGCTTGAGGGTGGGCTGGATTCTTTGAGGGTTAAACTCAAAGACCCGGTTCAACGAAAAAAAGTGCTTGCCGGTATGAAAAATTCATTGGAAGCCGGAAAAAGAAAGGATTATTCTTATGCTGTAGTAGCCGGATTTCCTGCAGATACAATGCTAAATGGGAAAAGCATCACCCAAATAAACCTTGATAAAGGAAGGAAAAAGAAATTCATCAATGAAGCAAATACCATTTTGGATATGTTGGCAAAATCCAATGCACAAATGATTTACCATACCATGAGTGAAAAGGATTTGGCTTATTTCATGAAATATCCGTTTAATATGCCCGCTGCTGATGGCGGTATTAGCAATGGAAAAGGGATGCCGCATCCCCGTGCTTATGGAACCAATGCACGTGTATTGGCAAAATATGTGAGGGAAGATAAAGTGATTGGTTTGGAAGAAGCTGTTAGAAGAATGACATCATTGCCCGCCAGGAAATTTGGTCTGAAAGAAAGGGGATTGTTGGCGGAAGGAATGAAAGCTGATATCCTTGTATTTGACGAAAAAAACATTCAAGATTTATCCGTGTATGATAAGCCACATCAGTATACAAAGGGTATTGAATATGTATTGGTAAACGGTCAATTGGTTTTGGATAACGGAAACCATACCGGAGTAAGAAGCGGAACGACCATCAAAGGCAATCAATAAAAAAAGGAGGCTGTAGGGTAAACAGCCTCCTTTTTTTTACGATATTGGTATTTATTTTACAAGGGTAACTACGTCCATCTTAATTTCCTTTCCTTTTGTAACAGTTACTGTTTTTGTTTGGTTAACATAACCAGTTGCGCTATATGTAACAGTATAAGTTCCTTCTCTCAATCCGCGTATTTTAAACTCGCCATTTGGTGCAGGAAGTGCTACAGCATTGAATCCTAACCCGTTGCTAAATGTTACTGTAGGTTTGATTCCTTCAGGAAGAACTCGGCCTTCAGCTCCTGCAAAATTTACGTTACAGAAAGGACGAAGAACTGGTCTGAGGTAAAATTTACCGTTTACTTCAGCAATTGAGTTTGCAATATCAAAATCAACCCAAACCTTGATGCCATTGCCTGCTCCTCTTTCTCTATGCTCGTCATTAAGCTTGATGTACAAGAAGTTGGTTGTTTCTCCAACAAGATTTAAGGTATATGTAACACCTGCCTTTACCACTGTATTGTTTGCTCCTAGGGTGATACGGATTTTCCTAACTGTTCCTTTAACGTTTCCGTCAGCCAACATTTTTTCTACTCCATTGCGAAGTTTAAACACATCAACTATTGCTGGTGTGTAAGCAAGGTCAACCCACTCTCCAAAATCATCTTTCTTTTTGGTATGATCATCTTTATCGTCGTCATTGTCACCGAAGCGATCATCTTTTTTATGTTTGTCGTCATTATCCAATTTAACTTCAACTTTCTGTATGTCTAGATTAACCGCTTCAAAATCACCAGGTCCATCAGTAAGGTAAACTTGTATAGCATCTCCGTTGTTTACCCCGGTTTTTGAACAAGAAGAAAAAGACATTGCAAAGACAATAAGCAGTGAGGTGAAGGCGATGAACAGATTTTTTGTTTTCATAACTATTGTTTTAGTTTTTAAAATTGGTGAGTTAACATACCCGAACAAACCATAGACCCCCATTAACGTGGAGGGTTTAATATAAATTTCCTTTAAACATTATTTTAACAAATCGAACTTTTAAACCACAACTTTTAGGTTTGATATCTGACTGCTCTTCTCAGTTTTTCTCCCAACTAATATTTACCTTGCACCCATGTCAAATTACCTGAATGAGCTCAACCCACAACAACGGGAAGCAGTGTTGCATGTTGATGGTCCACTGATGATTATTGCCGGTGCTGGAAGCGGTAAAACCAAAGTGCTTACCACAAGAATTGCCCACCTGATGGCAGGTGGCGTAGACTCTTTTCGCATTCTGGCACTGACTTTCACCAACAAGGCGGCTAAGGAAATGAAGGAAAGGGTAGAAAAAATCCTGGGCAACAACGAATCTCGAAACTTATACATAGGCACTTTCCACTCAGTTTTTGCGCGAATCCTTCGAGCAGAAGCTTCTAAGGTGGGCTACCCTACTAGTTTTACCATTTACGACACCGATGATGCAAAAAGCGTGTTGAAGACTGTCATCAATGAACTACACTTGGATGATAAAATCTATAAACCCGCCACTGTTTACAACCGGATTTCTTCTGCCAAAAACGCATTGGTCACAGCTGAGGAATACGCAAATGACCACGGACTCCAGCAAGAGGATGCCCGTGCCAACCGCCCCGCCATTTCTCAAATCTACAAGGCTTATGCAAGCCGTTGTTTTAAGAATGGGGCCATGGATTTTGATGATTTGCTGCTTCAGTTTTACCTCATCCTGAAAAATCATCCAGACGCCTTACACAAGTATCAGCACAAGTTCAGCTATATCATGATAGATGAGTACCAGGATACCAATCCTGCCCAGTATGAAATCATCAAACTTCTAGGCGCTGCCCACGAAAATGTATGTGTGGTGGGAGATGATGCGCAATCCATTTATGGTTTTAGGGGTGCAACCATCGAGAATATCCTGCTTTTCAGGAAGGATTATGACGATGTGAAGGTGGTAAAACTCGAGCAGAATTACAGAAGTACGAAGCAGATTCTTCAGGTTGCCAACGAAGTGATTGGGAACAACAAGGGACAGATACAAAAGGAGTTGTGGACAGAAAACGGTGAAGGGGAAAAGATCAAGGTTGTGAGAACCATGACAGACAATGATGAAGGGAAGTTTATTGCTGATTCCATACAGGAACAAAAGTTGCGAAACCACTTTTTCAACAAGGAGTTTGCGATTTTGTACCGCACCAATGCGCAAAGCAGGGCCTTTGAAGAGGCTTTAAGGAGGCTGAACCTCCCTTATACCATTTTTGGTGGCATTAGTTTTTATCAACGAAAAGAAATCAAGGATTATATAGCCTACCTCAGAATCATTGTCAACTCCAGAGATGAGGAAGCGCTCAAGCGAATCATCAACTACCCTGTGCGGGGAATCGGAAAGACTACTTTGGATAAGCTAATTCTCGTAGCAAACGAGCAGAACATCAGCGTATGGGAAGTCCTTTGCAGGGCATCTTCGTTCGGTTTCAAGTCAGGGACCTTAGAAGCGATAGAAAACTTTGTGATGATGATCAGAAGTTTCAACAGCATGTTGAAAAACAACACGGCGTATGATGTTGCTTTTCATGTGGGCAAACAAACTGGACTGGTAAAAGAGCTGTTCATTGATAAAAGTACTGAAGGCGTTCAGCGTTACGAAAATGTGCAGGAGTTGCTCAACTCTATCAAGGAATGGGTTGATGACAAGCAAAACCGTTCACAAATAGATGAGGATGGTGTGGTGATGGAAGATCAGCCAACTTTCGAAACAGAAAAGGTTCGTCCTGCTGATGAGATTGAATTTCCAGATGAACCTACTGCACCAGAAAACACCGTAGAAGATGGTATCCCAAACAGGCCGCTTCGCGAGGATGTTTTGTTGTCGGCCTACCTGCAGCAAATATCTCTTCTAACAGATTCAGACCAGAAGGATGAAAAGGCCGATACCATCAAGATGATGACGATACATGCGGCGAAGGGACTAGAGTTTTCATGTGTTTTTGCGGTTGGATTGGAAGAAATGTTGTTCCCCAGTGCGATGAGCATCAATACCCGTGAAGAATTGGAGGAAGAGCGACGCTTGTTTTATGTGGTGATAACCAGGGCGAAGAAAAGATTATGGATAACATACGCCAATACACGTTATAAGTTTGGACAAGTGGTTCAGAATGAGCCAAGCAGGTTTATCAAGGAATTGCCAGAAGATGCGATTGACAGGTCTTTTGCCGGTGGTGGATTCAGGAACCAAACAGCTTCAACCACTTCAGCATCAGACAAGATGCGCGGATGGGGAACACAGCAAAACGCAGGATCAAGTAAAAACAGTTATTATACGGAGCCGAAGAAGCAGCCTGAAAAGCCAGGATATCTTCCTGTTACACCTGTAAACAAGCCTGTCATCCATCAGCCTTCTGCTGATTTTGTGGCGAGCGATACCACAGACTTACAGGCAGGGCAAAAGGTGGAGCACCAGAAATTCGGCTTTGGTGAAGTTTTAAAAATGGAAGGAGCGGCACACAATCCGATCGCCACCATTAAATTTGACTTGAATGGAGAGAAGAAAATCATGTTGAATTACGCCAAATTGAGGATCATTGAATGATTTGTTGAGCTAGATACAATTGCTGTCATGGTGCTTATTTCTTGCATAACCATAAAACAGTTTTTCATTCTTCTTGATTATTTAATATTTTCATGATACAAACATTTAACATGCGCACACTGCTTATAATAGCCTGTCTTTTTTGTTCTTTTAATACGCATGCACAAGTGTTGAGCGACCGCGAGCAGTCGCGTGTTGTAGACGAAATCCTCACGGAAAGGTTCAATACATTGTTGCCCATGTTGATGGAAAGAACTGGGATTGAAATGTGGGTGATTATAGCCAGGGAATATAATGAAGACCCGGTGTTAAAAACCATGCTTCCCTCCACTTGGTTGTCTGCCCGCCGCACAACCATGCTCGTATTTTATTCCGATCCAAAGAGCAAGCAAGTAGAAAAGTTGGCGATTGCCAGGTACAATGTAGGGGACGCCATCAAGGCTTCGTGGGACATGCAGAAATTTCCGGATCAGTGGGATGCGTTGGCTGATATCATCAAAACCCGCAATCCAAAAAAGATAGGAATCAATAATTCGGCCTCATTTGGACATGCAGATGGGTTGGTGTATACTCATTATCAGCAATTGATGTCAAAGCTCAGCAAAGAGCAGCAAGCCAAGGTGGTATCTGCCGAACCACTGGCAGTGGGTTGGCTTGAAACCCGCACTGAGAGAGAGATGCAGGTATATACACAATTGGTAAGGATATCCCATAATATCATCAAGGAAGCTTTTTCGGATAAGGTTGTAACACCAGGAATTACCACAACAGATGATTTGGTCTGGTGGTTTAGGCAAAAAGTGACTGACTTGGGATTGACCACATGGTTTCATCCATCGGTGGCCATTCAGCGCAGTGATTCATTGAGCTTTGAACATTTGAGGAGTTTTTCAAACAGGCCCAAGGATGATGTGGTGAGGCCAGGGGATTTGTTGCACGTAGATTTTGGCATAACTTATTTGAGGTTGAACACGGATATTCAGCAGCATGCGTATGTGGTATTGCCTGGGGAAACAGAGGCACCTGCATCCATTAAAAAAGCCTTTGCCAATGCAAACAGGTTGCAAGATATTTTGACAAGTCAGTATAAAACAGGCAGAACAGGAAACGAGATTTTATTGTCGGCTTTGAGTCAGGCGAAGTCTGAGGGTATTGTGCCAAGCATTTATACCCATCCGTTGGGATTGCATGGACATGCAGCTGGTCCAACTGTAGGCATGTGGGATCAGCAAGGTGGTGTGGCAGGAAGCGGAGATTATAAGTTGTTTCCCAATACGGCATATTCTATTGAATTGAATGCATCAACCGACATACCTGAATGGAAGAAGTCGATCAGGATTATGTTGGAAGAAGATGGTTTTTATGATGGGAAGGGCTTCAGGTACATTCAAGGAAGGCAAAAAGAGCTCTATTTGATTGGGAAATAGTTTTGTTAGTTGAAGGAGTTGAGGGGGTTGAAGAGGTTGAGGTTAGTTGAAGGGGTTGAGGAGGTTAAAGGGGTTGAAGGAGATCCCTCACTTTGTTCAGGATGACAGGCCAAATTCAATAGCTTGGGCTTTAAACACCGGGCTATTGAGAAATACATTCTATTTGATGTATGTGAATTCAACATTTCAATACCTTATGTATGCTAGCTGATTTATTCAAGAATATAAATTTCGCGTTATTTATTTTTTGCATTGTTACACTTATTGACTTATTACTTAATTTCCGAAGACCAATATTTTTAAAACTGATACTGATTGCGATTGTGTTGGTCCTTGGTTTAAAGGCACTCGGGCTTTATTTTATTGGGTATTTGCAGTATAATAGAATTTTATTTGAAATTCCACGTGTTATTTTGGTGTTTTTATGGATTCTGTTTTTTTCCTCCCTTTATAATTATAGGATACGGAAGTTTACTCTGTTAATCTTAGGCAGTATTGTTTTGATTCAACTTTTTGTGATTCTGTATTTTACTGTTGTTTTTAAGCTTCCTCTAGAAACAGATGTTCTTAATAATGATCAATACTCGTTATTAAAAGTTATTATCAGGGTAATTTTATATGCAACAATCATTGCTGTATTCACGAATTTATTCTTCAAAATTCAAAAAAATAAGAATGAGTCAAATATTTATGCGAGCGAACTGCGGAAATGGACATTGATGGTGTTGGTTCTTAATTACATAACCTTTGGCTTGAGTTTCTCACGCAATTTCATTTTGTTAAAACCAGCAGCAGAATTTCTAATACCAATCTTCCATTTTTTTGCAATATTATTGATTCTTTTTAGGCCCAAATTTTTAAACAATACTACGTTAGAAGTCAGTTTAAGTAATCTTTTTACCAAGAAAAGGGATATTCTTATTGATGAAGAATTATTCATTAATGTATTTTTTTCGCAAGTTTATTACTTAAAAAAAGATGCCTCTGCAGATGATTTAAGTACTAGTTTACAGGTAACGACGGCACAGTTATCGAATTATTTATACAGTAAATACAATTTAACCTATACGGATATGGTAAATAAACACAGGGTTAAATACTTCACTGAATTTGTGCAAACTAGTAAATACCAAAATCAAACAATAGATACGTTGGCACAGATGTCTGGTTTTACTTCGCGGCATCATTTATATTCATCGTTTAAAAGATTTCATGGCGGAACACCATCCGACTTTATCCGCAGTGTAGAAAAAGGATAATGGGGTTATATAATCAATCGTTTGAGCACCTGAATTTTACATTTTAAAAAATTCAGGTGCTTTTTTTATGGGCTTAATTCAACATGTAGCCTCTTCATTTTTAGTTGCATGATGCTAAGCAACTGCATTTTTATTTTTTAACTACTTGATTATCAATGCGTATTTAAAACTAACTACAATTATTTAGAAGGCACGCCGAATTTCCCCTTTAAAGTTGTGAATAATCTTATTTAGCGTATCAATTCAAATCTACTTGATTTAAAGTGAGTTCCTTTCAATTCATTTGGTGAGTTGAATACAGCTTTTAAAACGAGATTATTTTGAACAATTTGCTTTGAACAATCGATTTATGCACCATAAATTTAGGAGACCACTGTTGTTATTGTGTTTAATGATGATGTTTTTTGTGCCTTCAGTGGCACAGCATACGCTAACAAGCTTGGTGTTAACCAGCAGTACTCCACAGACAGTTGCTTATAGCTTACGTAAATTAAACAGCAGTTATACAGTTTCATTGATGCGTGATAAAAACAGTACATCTGATGATTTATATAATGTATGGCTGTTAGAAAAGATCATTCAGTTACAATCCTCAAAAAATAAATAAAAATAAAAGCATGAAAAAATCAATCTTCAGTTCAGTCCTTCTGGTGGTTCTGCTCATGGCAACAAGCGCAAAAGCCCAAATGGGGATTGGAACCGCAACTCCAAATGCCGCAGCCCAGTTGGATGTAACCTCAACAACCAAGGGGTTTTTGGCGCCTAGAATGACAAAAACAGAAAGAGACGCCATAACAACTGTATCCTCCGCAAGCAAGGGGTTGTTAATTTATCAAACGGACAATACGCCGGGCTTTTATTATTATGATGGAACAGCTTGGACTTCCTTGGCCGGCTCCTCTTCTGCTGCCGGTGTTGATTTAACCACAGCCCAGTCTGTGGGAGGAAAGAAAACATTCACGAGTGTAGACGGTTTGTTGGCAACAGGTACATTTGGTACAGGAGCTGCATCTTCTTTGGGTTCAGGAACCCGCATGATGTGGTATCCTAAAAAAGCTGCTTTTAGAGCAGGCTATATTGATGGAACACAATGGGATGATGCGAATATTGGTAATAAATCATTTGCAATAGGACAAAATACAACAGCAAGTGGGGAATATTCTACATCTATGGGATATGCTACAATAGCAAGTGGGATTCTCTCTACAACGATGGGATATGTTACAACCGCAAGTGGGAGTCATTCCGTAGCGATGGGAGATAACACGACAGCAAGTGGGGATAATTCCACAACTATGGGTAGTAGTTCAATAGCAAGTGGGAATAACTCTATAGCGATGGGAGGTTTTTCAAGAGCAGTTGGTGGTAATTCTACAGCAATGGGATATAATACAAGAGCAAATAGTTTTGCTTCTACAACTATGGGAATTGGTACAAGATCATCCGGGGAGGCTTCCATAGCGATGGGAAATAGTACCACCGCCATGTCTTTTGCTGAAACTGTTATTGGCACATTCAACACTGATTATACAGCAACTTCAACAAGCTCATTTAACGCCACTGACCGTCTATTTGTGATAGGAAATGGTATTTCAGGAGCATTGAGTAATGCCCTTGTGATGCTGAAAAACGGAAATACCACTTTTGGTGGTTCGTTGGCAGTGAATGGCAACGGTACAGGCACAAGCTATACGTTCCCAACTACTCGTGGTACAGCAAATCAAGTGCTTACCACAAATGGTTCTGGAGGAACATCATGGGCAGCCCCTGCATCAACGGGCGTAGATTTATCCACCAACCAGTCTGTAGGTGGATTGAAAACATTTAATAGCAACGACGGTTTGTTGGCAACAGGTACTTATGGTTCGGGTACAGTATCTTCATTGGGTAACGGAGTACGCATGATGTGGTATCCCCGTAAAGCTGCATTTAGGGCAGGGTTTGTAACTGGTACTGTTGGGGATGATGCCAATATTGGAGCTTATTCCATAGCGATGGGACTTGAAACCACAGCCAGCGGCATAGCTTCCACAGCGATGGGAAATTTTACCACTGCTAGTGGTAACAATTCAACAGCGATTGGAGCTGATGCCCAAGCTATCGGTGCAATATCCACAGCTATGGGAAATCAAACCAAAGCAGAAGGTACAGCTTCAACAGCGATGGGAAATTCTACCACTGCCATTGGTGCCAATTCAACAGCGATGGGAGTTGGAACCATAGCCAACGAGAATGCTTCCACAGCGATGGGAAATACAACCACTGCCAGTGGTCCCAATTCAACAGCGATGGGAGTTGGAACCATAGCCAGCGAGAATTCTTCAACAGCGATGGGGAATACAACCACTGCTAGTGGTCTCTTTTCAACAGCGATGGGACTTGAAACCATAGCCAGCGAGAATGCTTCAACAGCGATGGGAAATACAACCACTGCCAGTGGTCAGTCTTCTACAGCAATGGGGCACGGTACCTTAGCCCTCTCTTATGCCGAAACAGTAATAGGAACATATAATACTAATTATACCCCAACTTCAACTTCTTCATTTACTTCCACAGACCGATTGTTTGTAATAGGGAATGGAACCAATACCGCAAGAAGAAATGCCCTTGTGATGTTGAAAAACGGCAACACCACTTTTTCGGGTACAGTAACCGGAGTATCTTTTACATCAACCTCTGACAAGCGTTTGAAAAAAAATATTGTACCACTTAAAAACAGCATTGAAACAATCATGAAACTGAAGCCAGTGAGTTACGAGAAGAAAAACAGCCTGTCTTCATCTGATTATAGCGTTAAAGAAAATGGGTTCATCGCTCAGGAACTGCAAAAAGTCATGCCAACTCTAGTGCTTGAAGGAACAGACAAAGACAAGTTGCTTTCCGTGAATTATACTGCCATTATTCCTGTGCTTACCAAAGCCATCCAAGAGCAACAAAAAGCCATCCAGGATCAACATGCAAATATTAAAAGTCTCGAAAAAACTGCTGAGGAGCAACAAAAGCAGATTGTTGAGTTGAAGAAAATGCTGGAGTTGTTGATGAAGAAATAATAATAAAAAACATGAATAAGAAATTAACCAAGATAAAATTTGGCTTGTCGCTACTGGTGATCCTTGCTTTGACTGCCTTCACTGCTGATAAAGTGTATACCCTCAAATTTTCTGAAGAGGCATTGAACAAACATTTCAACAACCTCAGTGCCATCAAGGCAGTTGTTGAAAAAAGCAACCTTCCCCACCAGGAAGTAGTGTTTGTGTTAAACAGCATCGACAGCCTTCAAAAGACAATTCTTGAGCAGGTGAAAGCACAGTCTGAAACCGTTGCTCCTAAAAAATAAGCGCCTTTGATTTAACTGTGGACAATTGCCATAATGCCATTGTCCACTCAAACAAGATCGATGAAGAAAATATTGTTGCCTTTTTTTGTAGTTGGGATGATGCTTGGTGCATCTGCGCAAGACCCGGTGTTTACGGTGGCTGCCGGAACCACACACGTGATTTTGGCTGGCACGGTTGTGAACGCGGCTGAAGTTGTGCTGACTCCATCAGCTGATTTTTCCTTTGATGGCACGAGCCTTACCCGCAATACCATATCCTCGAATACTTCACCTTTTGTTTCGCTTGCAAGGGTATACAAGTTCGGAAGCACGAGCAATGCTTTTACCGGAACGCTGAAGTTTAATTATGCAGACGCAGACCTGAACAGCATTTCCGAGTCAACCCTTTCCCTGTTGTTGCACAACGGCAGCTATTGGAACAGCTATACGGCATCCACACGCGACGGGGTAAACAACAGCATCGAAACAACCTCATTGAACGCTGTTGCGATGAACGAACTGACGCTTTCTGATGTCACTTCCTGGAAAGGAACAAGCGGCGGCAGCTGGAACAGTGCAGCTAATTGGACGGATGGAATACCTTCGAGCAGTATCAATATTTTGATTAATAGTGCGGGTCCGAATATGGACCTCGATCACTCAATAGGAGCGGGCAAGGGACTTTCAATAGGAGGTACCGGCACGCTGACAGTAAACGCCGGCAAAACTTTGTCTATAGCCTCAACAGGCACGGCCGACTTCGGTGGCAAGCTTGTTACGTTTAAGTCAGATGCAACGGGGTCAGCACAATTTGGACAAATGCTAGGAACGTTGAGCAACGCTTCTAATGTAACGGTTGAGCGCTATATTCCGGCGAAGAACCGGACGTTCAGGTTGATCAGTTCACCGGTTACCACGACCACTTCTATCAAGTACAATTGGATGGAAAACGCCACCTTGGGTGTTGATAGCTATCCCTATGCTGGTGGTTCAGTTCAAAATCCCAACGCTGGTTATGGCACGCACATCACCGGTTCCAATGGTAACACAAATGGTTTTGATCAAACGGGTAGCAACAGTCCCTCGTTATTCACCCACGATAATTTCAATGGCACTGGCGCATGGAATACAATAACCACAACCGCTGGAACGCTTGCTGCTGGCGATGCGTATCGTATTCAGATTCGGGGTGATAGAGGCTATGCAATTTTTGCATCACCACTTCCAGCACAAGGCGCCACCACGCTTCGTACAAATGGAACACTGTATACAGGCAACAAAACAGTAAACTTAAATACAACGGCTGATGGTTTTAGCATGATTGG
>JBILHX010000150.1:0-6597 GCA_044350285.1 Chitinophagaceae bacterium
AACATACCAACAGAGGCTTCAATCATCTTGAGGAACATTGAAAACCCCGCTTTCCTAATACATTTTGTGGGAAGCAACCTCAATTGTGAGTTGATAGAAAAGCAGCAATTGCTAGAGATGAATGACATGAGGGGAAGGGCTGAAATGTTGCTCAAACTGCTTCAAAATGAATTGCAATTTGTTGAACTGAAAAACAAGGTTACAACAAAGACAAAAACAGAGTTGGACAAGCAGCAGCGGGAATATTTTTTGCAGCAACAATTGAAAAGCATCAAGGAAGAACTTGGTGGAGACAGCAACGACAGGGAGTTGCAAGAAATGAAGAAGAAAGGGGAGTCAAAAAAATGGCCACAAGCGGCAAAAGAATTGTTTCAAAAGGAGATTGAGAAACTCGAACGAATGCACCCAAGCACTCCAGATTATTCAACAGTGTACAACCATGTGGATTTGATGTTGGATTTGCCTTGGGATGAGGTGACAAAAGACAGTTACGACTTGAAAAAAGCCAAAAAAGTATTGGATAATGACCATTATGGCATGGATAAAATCAAGGAGAGAATTTTGGAATACCTTGCTGTGCTGAAACTCAAAGGTGATATGAAAAGTCCAATTCTCTGTTTTGTTGGACCTCCAGGTATCGGAAAGACATCGTTGGGAAAGAGTATTTCAAACGCCATAGGCAGAAAATATGTTCGCTTTAGTTTGGGTGGATTGCATGATGAAAGTGAAATACGAGGGCATCGGAAAACATATATTGGAGCCATGCCCGGCAGAATTTTGCAATCACTTCGCAAAGTGAAATCATCAAATCCAGTGATGATTCTCGATGAAATCGATAAGGTAGGAAGAGACAATCGCGGTGATCCTTCATCTGCATTGCTTGAGGTGCTGGATCCTGAACAAAACAATTCTTTTTACGACAACTATCTCGAATTGGAATACGATTTGAGTAAAGTGCTTTTTGTGGCAACTGCCAATGATATCCAGAGTATTCAGCCTGCCCTTCGTGATAGGCTTGAAATTATTGACTTAACAGGATATGCCGTAGAAGAAAAGGAAAAAATCGCCCAAAAGCACCTTTTACCAAAGCAAAAGGAATTGCATGGCTTGAAGGATCATAATATTAAGATAAGCACTGCTGTGATGACTTTCATCATTGAGAATTACACCCGTGAAAGTGGGGTACGCGACTTGGACAGGCAATTGGCAAGCGTCATGCGCAGCTTGGCAAAAGTGGTGGCTGTCAAAGGCAAGGTAAAATCAATTCTAACACAACAGGATGTTATCAGGATTTTAGGCAGGCCCCGATACAGCAATGATTTGTATAAAATTGCAAACATGCCAGGGGTGGCTGTGGGATTGGCTTGGACTTATGTTGGCGGAGATATTTTATTTATTGAAACCAGCTTGAGCGACGGCAAAGGTGATTTGCAGTTGACAGGAAATCTTGGTAATGTCATGAAAGAAAGTGCAAGCACTGCTTACACCTATTTGCAATCAAATGCGAAAAAATCCGGCATTGATCCTGAATTGTTCAAGAAAAAAAATGTGCATATACACGTGCCCGAAGGCGCCGTTCCCAAAGATGGCCCTAGCGCAGGAATTACCATGATGACAGCTCTGGCATCGGCATTTACTGGGCGTAGGGTAAAACCATTTTTGGCAATGACAGGAGAGATTACATTAAGGGGACAAGTACTGCCGGTGGGTGGAATTAAAGAAAAAGTATTGGCTGCAAAGCGGGCAGGGTTAAAAGAGATCATCCTTTGCTGGCAAAATGAAAAAGATATCATTGATATCGACCAAGAATTTATCAAAGGTGTAAAGTTTCATTATGTAAAAACCATGCAACAGGTATTGGAATTAGCCTTGAATTGATTTTTTTATGAATGAATAAACTTTTTAATCAGCATGTTGTTAATTAATCGAGAGCCAACGCTCTCATGTTGGTTGTTTAAGGGTTTAAGATTTTCCCCCATTTTTATGGGGGATTTTCGTTTATAGGAAATGTTGTCTTAATTTCGATTATGCTTAAAAAAGGGATACTTTCTTCCTTGTTGATGTTACAAATGTTCAGCTTTCTGTTTGCACAAACGATAGGAGGCAGTTCAATTTATAATTTTTTAAAAATACCTCAACATCCTTCGACAGGGGCCCTCGGTGGCAGAAACATTTCCAATTTCTCAGGGGAACTGGGAATGGTTGCAGAAAACCCAGCCTTGCTAAGAGAGTTCAACCACGGCAATCTCTCAACCAGCTTTACTTTCTTGGCGCCTACATTGAGTATGCTCAATGCTGCTGGAGCATATCATTTAACCAACATTGCCACAACTTTTTCATTTGGCGTAAACCATCTACAATACGGAAACATAGATCAGACCGATGCAGCAGGGAACTCACTTGGTATTTTCAATCCTTTTGACCAGGTGGTTCAAATTTCTGCAGCACGCACTTACAATAAAAATTGGCATTATGGAATTGCCTTGAAGTACGTGCATTCATCATACGGGGCATATAGAAGCAGTGCTGTAGCATCTGATGTTGGATTGGCTTATTACGACGAAGAAAAGCTTTTTCAAGCAGCATTTTCAGCAAAGAACATGGGTACCCAACTCAGCACGTATGCTGGAATGGGAGAGGATCTGCCGTTTGACTTGTCTTTGGGAATAACAAAACAACTTGAAAAGGCGCCCATTCGTTTTTCATTGACAGCACAGCGAATTCATCAATTTGATATTATTTACAGCGACACGCTCTTTAATGCGGATAATTACAACAACAATAAAAAGGCTGGATTTGGGGAGAAATTGATCAGCCATTTCATCTTAGCGACCGATGTGTTGATAGGAAAAAAAATAGTATTTACAGCAGGGTACAACTTTTTAAGAAGAAAAGAATTGAGGGTGCCTAACCTGTCTAATGGCTTTACTGGACTGAGCTATGGCTTGAATTATAAGTTGAATAAGCTGGATTTTTACTTCAGCAGAATGCATTATCAAAACTCCATAGGCCTCACACAAGTAGGCTTTTCCTATAAATTTATTTCAGAAAATTAACTAGAAATAGCTCAACTTGGTTTTAGGGGTTAATACCAACAACGTTTCATACATTAAGCGAATCGTTTCCTCAATATCATCTTTATGAAGCATCTCAACTGTTGTATGCATGTACTTCAATGGGATGGATATCAACACAGATGGGCAGCCATCATTGGCATATGCAAATGATTCTGTATCAGTTCCTGTACTTCTACTTACCGTGCGCATTTGTACGGGAATGTTGTTTTTCTCAGCCACATCTTCTACCAACGACAATAATTTATTGTGAACAGCCGGTCCGAAAGCCAATGACGGCCCCTTTCCACAAGCCACATCACCCTCAATTATTTTATTCACCATTGGAGTGGTCGTATCATGTGTTACATCAGTAATGATGGCAATGTCTGGCTTGATGCGTCGGGCAATCATTTCGGCACCACGAAGCCCAATTTCTTCCTGAACTGCATTCACTATATAAAGTCCATAAGGGAGCTTTTTTTTGTGCTCCTTGAGTAGTCTGGCCACTTCTGCAATCATAAACCCACCCACACGGTTGTCCATTGCCCTTCCGATTAGGTAGTCGTACGCCAACTCATCATATCCCTCTTCATAAGTGGCAACTGCCCCAATATGAATACCCAGTTGCTCCACTTCTTTTTTGTTTTTTGCACCACAATCCAGGAAAAGGTTCTCAACGGAAGGAGAAGTCTCTTTTCGATCACTTCCCCCCATTCTTGTATGAATTGCCGGCCATCCAAAAACAGCTTTTACCAACCCTTTTTTCCCATGAATAAAAACACGCTTGCCCGGTGCAATCTGATGATCAACGCCACCATTGCGCTTTAAGTAAATTAAACCTTCACTGGTGATATAATTCACAAACCAACTGATTTCGTCAGCATGTGCTTCAATAACTACCTTGAATTTCTCATTGGGATTTATAATACCAACGGCAGAACCATAGGGATCTGTATAAATTTCATCTACAAAAGGCTTTAGATAATCAATCCAAACTTTTTGACCACCAGACTCAAATCCAGTAGGAGAGGGCGTATTGATGTATGTTTTGAGGAAAGAATAAGAGATGTCTGATAACAATTTTTTGCTTTTCCCTTTGGTAGTCTTAGCCATGATTGTGTAAATTTTATGTAAAACAGCTTATCGCTGAATGATGATTGATTGTGTTTTTGCAGTATCACTTTTATTGCCTTTTGCATCTTTCATCCAAAAACTAAAAACTGCTGTATCTGCTCTATTACAGCGTGGTTGCAATTCTATTGGATAAATCAATGTAATCAGCACTTCTCCATCGAAATTCACTTTTCTTGGAGTCTCAGGTGGAATTCTATACAGGAAAGAATCTATAAAATTGCTGTTGGCACATCTTGTCGTAACTTTTTTCACCCAAATGGTGTCCACAAAATCACCTTCCTTGTCAGTTAACCTCATCCTGATTTGAAGGTCATTGCCCGGAACAATCACAGATGAGCTGACACTCTTAATGTTTAGTTGGGGTTTAGACTGAAAAGATTCCTTGTTACAAGCAAGAATAAAGAATACGAAGAGGATGGAAACGTTGAGTTTTGTCATGTACCTTTGTTAATCTTTGTTGATCAAATCAAAAGTAACCGATTCAGTTTGAAAAACCTACATGTCGATGGTCATTTTATGGAAGATTTAACCGTTAGTGATAAAACTCTTTTTCTTAACGAGGCTTTATCACTTTTTCGCCATCAGGCAAAGGAGAATTTATTGTATGCAGCTTATCTAAAGAACCTGTCAATCGATGTTGAAAAAGTACAAACATTGGATAAAATCCCTTTTCTCCCAATAGGGTTTTTTAAAACCCATCAAATTAAAACCCATGATTTTGAGGAAGAATGCATTTTTGAAAGCAGTGGCACAACATCTTCAATAAACAGCAAGCATTGCGTTAAAAACATTTCAGCATATCTCAACAATGCAGAGCGTAATTTTAATGAGTTCTATGGCGAATTAAAAAACTATTGCATTTTGGCTCTTTTGCCATCTTATCTTGAACGGACTAATTCATCCTTGGTTTGTATGGCTGCAGATTTCATAAAAAAAAGCGGTCATCCGAGTAGCGGTTTTTTTCTTCACGACCAACATACATTGCACGAAACGTTGTTGGAACTGGAACGTGTTGAACAACCAACCATTCTTATTGGTGTAACCTTTGCCCTGATTGATTTTGCTGAAAAATATCAGATGAAATTAAATCATACTTTATTGCTTGAAACGGGTGGTATGAAAGGCAGGAGAAAAGAGATGACAAGGTTGGAACTGCATCAAATCCTAACCGAAAACCTGGGTTTACAAAAGATTCATGCAGAATACGGAATGACTGAATTGCTGTCTCAAGCTTATTCATTGGGTTCAGGTGTTTTTAAAACGCCCAAAACAATGAAGGTTTTTCTGAGGGCCTTGGATGACCCATTTGACATTTGGAGCGAAGAAGATTCACGCGATCAAGCAGGCATCATCAACATCATCGATCTGGCAAACAAAGACAGCATAGCGTTTATTGCAACAGACGACCTGGGACGCTTTACTGAGAACGGTGGCTTTGAAGTTAGGGGAAGAATTGACAACAGCGATATTCGGGGTTGCAGTTTATTGAGCGTTTGACAAAATGTTATTATTTCATCAGAAGACTTTACATTTGATTTAATACAAACTATATGACTATTCTTCAGCAAATTGCCACTTATCTTTACTTGCGAAAAAAAGACCCAGACACGCCCGATTCCTCATTTGTCAAGTACATGCATGGCATCAACAGGATTTCAATTCTCTTGTTTTTGTTTGCAATTGTTGTAATTATTGTGAAGCTATTGATTAAAAAATAGCGTTTTGTTCAAGGTACATCTATAATATTTCATGAATGATGTCAGCGGCTTTTTTTGAAGCTGCTCCACCTGCCTTTAACAGCTCATAGAGTTTGTTGAATTCATCAATCATGGCATCCCTTCCGCGTCCTGGGTTAATTATTTTATCCAACGATGATTTGATGTTTTCAGCTGTCAAAGCATCTTGTATCAATTCTTCTACAACTGGTTTGTTCATGATCAGGTTTACAAGAGAAATGTAAGGAACCTTAATCAATCTTTTTCCTATGGAATAGGATATGGAAGAACTCTTGTAGCAAACAACTTCCGGAACTTGAAACAGGGCCGTTTCAAGCGTTGCTGTTCCTGATGTAACAACTGCGGCATCTGAAATGGAAAGCAGTTTGTATGTCTCTCCTTTGATGATTTTTACATTGGGATAGGTTGCAGTAAATGAGGATATTAATTCATCGGAAAGCGATGTTGCTTGGGCTACAACAAATAAAAAATTCGGATAATATTTAGTGGCTTCCAACATGATGGGAAGCTTTTTGTTGATTTCTTGTATTCTGGATCCGGGCAGCAAGGCGATGACTTTTTTATCTTCTTCAATTCCCAATTCTTCCTTAACTTCTTGTGTTAGGTTTTTTTCTTTGAAACCATCAATGATCTCGATAAGTGGGTGGCCAACATAGAATGTTTGATATTTC
>JBILHX010000003.1:0-62433 GCA_044350285.1 Chitinophagaceae bacterium
GAACCGTTACTGCAGGAAATGCCTCACAAACCAGTGATGGTGCCGCTTTCGTGATTGTGATGAGCGAATCGATGGTGAAGGAACTAGGCCTTACACCCATTGGGAGGCTTGTACATTGTTCCGTTGCGGGCGTGAATCCAAGGGTCATGGGCATTGGTCCTGTCGTTGCAATTCCCAAAGTATTAAAATTGGCTTCGATGGGATTGAATGATATTGACCTCATTGAATTGAATGAAGCATTTGCTTCGCAATCACTTGCTGTCATCAAAGAGTTGGGATTGGATTCATCAAAAGTCAATATCAATGGTGGCGCTATAGCCCTTGGTCACCCGCTTGGATGTACCGGAGCAAAGTTGACTGTCCAATTGTTGGGTGATTTAAAGCGTCTCAACAAACGTTATGGCATGGTTTCAGCATGTGTTGGGGGCGGACAAGGCATTGCGGGAATCATTGAAAGATTTTAAATATTTGCAATATTGTTGCAAATATTGGTTTTTTCCTTAGCTTTGGTTTCTGAACGCAATTCATGAAATCATTCCTGTTCATTTTATTTTCATTTGTTTTGTTGAACCAAACCCATGGTCAATGTATCCTTTCCATTAGCGGAAAAGTGAGGGATATTGATGCAAAGTCATTTTTGCAAGGGGCAAATGTTTTTTTGGTTGAAACGAAGAAAACGGTGGTAACTGACAAGGATGGAAAATTTCAATTGTCTGGTTTATGTCCTGGTGATTATACGTTGAGAATCAGTCATGCAGATTGCCAATCACAGGATATTCATTTGCATTTAAAAGAAGACATCATAAAAGATATTGATCTTCCACATGCAGAAAATATCCTCAAGGAAGTTGTAGTGGTAGGTGCTGCATCGGTTAGGTCTGAAGGCATAACCGGCGAACTTCGTGGGAAGGAATTGGCTTCAACGCGTGGACTTACGCTTGGTGAGTCATTACAAAAAATCACCGGGGTTACTGTATTGCAGACAGGGAACAACATTTATAAACCCGTCATTCAAGGGCTACACAGCAGCCGCGTTTTAATCTTAAATAATGGCATTCGGCAGGAAGGCCAGCAGTGGGGAAGTGAGCATGCCCCAGAAATTGATCCATACATTGCTAACAGACTTACCGTAATTAAGGGAGCTGCTTCTGTTCGGTATGGTGGTGATGCCATTGGCGGTGTTATTTTGGTAGAGCCGAGGTTGCTTCAATACAGCAATGCAATCTCAGGGGAAGTAAACATGGCCGCTTTTTCAAACAACAGGCAGGGTGTATTGTCAGCGATGGCCGAAGGCGGCTTTGATAAAAATGGTTCAACAGCATGGCGTTTGCAAGGGAGTGTCAAGAGGGGAGGGAATGCTAAGACCCCAGAATATTGGTTGAAAAACTCGGGGGTAGAAGAAATTAATATGTCTGCCACTGCCGGTTGGCGAAAGGAGAGAAAAGGGATTGAGTTTTTTTATAGTTTGTTCAACACTAAAATCGGAATTTTCACGGGTTCCCATTTGGGGAATCTTACCGACTTAGAGAATGTTATCAAAGCGCAGACTCCTCCAGATTATATACGCGATGAGCGTTTCAGCTATTTGATAGAAAGGCCATACCAATCTGTTCAGCATCATTTGGCAAAACTCAAGTTATTTTCAGAAAAGGAAAATCGCTACAGGTTGGGTTTAACTTTTTCTTCTCAAATGAATATCAGAAAAGAATTCGATATAACGAGGAGCAGCACAACTGCATCTCCACAGCTTGAGATGAATCTTTTCACCAACATGGCCGATCTTGTCTGGGAGCATTTCAGCAATAAAAAAGTGAAGGGATCTGTAGGTCTCAATGCAATGCATCAAGTAAATTATATCAATTACCGTTATTTCATTCCAAATTATCAGTCAGTTGATCTAGGCATTTGGGTGGCAGAAAAATACCAGCTCAACTCATGGCAATTTGAAGTTGGTTTGCGGTATGACCATAAAAATCGTTTTGGTATTACGGATAATGATGAAGCACCCTACGATGTTTTGATGGGGAATTCATTTTCACCTGGGGAACCTTATGGGAAAAAGGTTTTTTCAGGGTTTTCAGGAACAGGTGTAGCTGCATATAAGTTCAGTAATCATTTGCGGATTTCAATGACAACTTCTACGGCATGGCGTTCACCCCAAGTGAATGAATTGTTCAGCAATGGGTTGCACCATGGGGCCGCAAGAATTGAACGAGGAGATGTGGCATTGAAGCCTGAAAGGGCATGGAGTGTGATGGGCGCGCTTTTATACAGTATAGAGAAGCTTGAATTGGATTTCGGCTTCTACAACAAACAAATAAATGGATTTATTTATTTGAATCCTTCGTATCCTCCATTGTTAACCATAAGAGGTGCATTTCCAACATTCAACTATGCACAAACGGATGCCGTATTGAGCGGTGCAGATTTTAGCATGGCGTATTTGTTTGGAAATCATGTGAAGTCGCATTTAAAAGGTTCAGTTTTACGTGCTTATAATAGTAAAGCCAAGACTTGGTTGATACAAATGCCGGCTGATCGATTTGAAGGCCAGCTTGAATATCTTTTTGTGGATGGGAAAAAACTAAAGCAATCATCTGTTCAGGTTGGACTACAGCATGTCACCAAGCAAACAAGGGTTCCTCCAACAGGAAATATTAAGATCACTTCCGCAACGGGTGTTGTTTCAATGGCTTCAGATTATATGGCACCACCACCGGCCTATTCATTGATCAATTTTGATGCTAATACCTCTGTTGTGGTGAATAAAAGAATGGTTGGACTAATTCTTTCTGTCAATAATTTATTGAATACCAGTTACCGCGATTACATGAATTCTTTCAGGTATTTCTGCCTGGATCGTGGACGAAATATTTCTTTGAAAGCAAAAATTTCTCTTTAAAAACATAAAAAATAAGAAATGAAAATTCAAAAAGCCTTTTTACCAGTTTTGATGTTGGGTGTATTCTTGGTTTCTTCATGTAAAAAAGACCCAGTTAACCCCAATGATGGAGAGCTAATTACCACTGTAAAAGTTGAGTTCATAGAAAGCGTGAGTGGTGCAAAGCAATCGTTTGAGTTCCGGGACCTTGATGGTGAGGGAGGAAATGCACCGAGTAAGTTTGAGGAGATTAGCTTGTCTGCCAATAAAACCTACAAGTATGAGGTGTATTTGTTGAATGAAAGTGTAACTCCAGTAGATGACATCACTCTAGAAATAGAAGCTGAATCAGATGATCATCAGTTTTATTATACTCCTTCTTTTCCTGCATTAACAATTTCTAACTTGAACAAAGATTCAAAAAACCTGCCACTTGGAACCGAAGCCACATGGAGTACAGGTGCCGCGTCAACTGGAACTGTTAATATAACACTTAAGCACAAGCCTGGAACCAAGGCTGCAGGTGATCCAATCAGCAAGGGTGATACTGATGTATCTATTGATTTCAAAGTAAAAATTCAATAAAAAATTGTTTGGTAACTTTGCAGAATGGAAATTTCTATAACCACACCTGCATTGTTGTTCCCTGCCATTAGCTTGCTGTTGCTAGCTTATACAAATCGCTTTCTCGCCATTGCAAGTTTGGTGAGAAAGCTTTTTGATGATTATATCCACTTGAAAAACAAGCAAAATTTGCTTGTTCAAATTAGGAGTCTTAGAAAACGCTTGAATTATATTCGTTACATGCAGGCTGCTGGGGTATTCAGTTTCCTTCTGTGTGTTGCTTGTATGTACTGCATATACAGGGCATGGAGCGAAACAGCCAGCCTTCTTTTTGCAACCAGCCTTATTTTTTTGCTCGTTTCCTTATTCTTTTCCCTAGTTGAAATCTTCCAAAGTACTTCTGCTTTAGAAGTTCTGTTGAGTGAAGTGGAAGAACTTTCTGAGGAAAGTTTGCTCGAAAAAGTGCTACACAGAAAAGATTCAGGAATTTGATCAATCTCGCAACGCTTAAACCCCAAACTATAAACCTTAAACTTTCAACTCCTTTAACCCTCCCGATTCGTGCTTCGCACTCTCGGGATCTTCGACTTCAACCTCCTCAACTCCCAACTATAAACATTAAACTTTCAACCCAAAACCATCACCCTCTCTTCCTCTCTCCAATTTGCTGCCTCCACATGGCAAAATACAGCCCTTTTTCCTCCAACAATTCTGCATGTGTTCCCGTTTCCACAATCTCCCCTTTCTCCAACACATAAATCCTGTCTGCATGCATGATGGTACTCAACCTGTGTGCAATCAACAACGTAATCTGTTCCCTTAAAGAGGAAATTTGGCGAATGGTACCAGTTATTTCTTCTTCCGTAATTGAATCAAGGGCAGAAGTGGCTTCGTCAAATAACAGAACCCTCGGTTTCCTGAGCAAAGCACGGGCAATAGATATCCGTTGTTTTTCTCCTCCAGAGAGCTTTAATCCACCTTCCCCAATAACAGTATACAAGCCATTTTCCGCCCTGTTCAGGAGATTCTGACAAGATGCTTTTGACAAGGCATCCTGTAATTCTTCATCAGTTGCTGTTGGGTTTACAAACAACAAGTTTTCTTTGATGCTACCTGAGAACAGTTGTGTGTCTTGTGTTACAAAGCCAATTTGTTTTCTTAAGTCCTCAAAATTGATTTCATTTTCATCAAGACCGTTGTATAAAATTTTACCAACTTGTGGGCGGTATAATCCAACCAACAATTTCATCAGTGTCGTTTTTCCAGAACCTGATGGTCCAACAAACGCAATGGTTTCACCACGCTCAACAGAAAAATTGATGTTGTCAATCGCTTTTTGTTTTGCCGTGATGTGCTGAAAGCTGATTTCTTTGAATTGCAGTGTTTCAACATCTCCTAATGGAACTGGATTGGCTGGTGTTTTTTCAGGTTCTTTAACCATCAGTCTGTGGTAATTGCCAATTGAGGCTTCGGCTTCTCTATAGGAAAGAATGATGTTTCCTATTTCCTGCAAAGGCCCGAATATAAAGAATGAGAAGAACTGCATGGTAACCATCTCGTGTGGTTGCATTTTATCTTTGAAAATCAACCACATCAATAAAAATAGGATCACTTGACGCAAGGTATTCACCATGGTTCCTTGTAAAAAGCTGATGCTTCTGATTCTTTTTACTTTGGTCAATTCTAAATTCAGGATTTTGTAGGTGTCTGCATTCAAGCGTTTAACCTCTTGCTGTGTCAATCCCAAGCTCTTTACCAACTCAATGTTGCGTAAACTTTCTGTGGTTGTACCAGCTAAAGAGGTGGTCTGACTTACAATTGACTTTTGAATGCTTTTTAGTTTCTTGCTTAATGCATTGGTGATCAATGATAGAAAAACGATCCCACCAACATAGGCAATTGGAACAGACCAATGAATGTATAGTGAAGCATAAATGAAAACAAAGGTGATGCCAACTAAAATGGCAAACAAGGCATTCAAAAAGTAATTGATGAATTTTTCTATGTCTGTCCTTACTTTAGTGAGGATGCTCAAGGTTTCTCCACTGCGTTGGTCTTCAAACTCCTGATACGGAAGCTTCATCGCATGTTGCAAACCATCCGTAAAAATTCTGGCACCAAATTTTTGGATGACAACATTCGCAAAATAATCTTGAAAGTTCTTCGCAATCCTGCTCATCATGGCTGTTCCCATAGACAAACCAAGCAAAAGCAAAATAGATTTTAGGAAACCATTCCAAACTGGAGGTGTTCCTGCCTCTTGGGCGTTGTTGGTATCTTGGGCCAGTTTGATGATTTTTCCAAAAATGATTGGGTCGATCAGCGAAAAAATGGTGTTAACAGAGGCAAGGACCATCGTTAAGATCACCAGCCATTTATACGGTTTGAGGTAGCCAATTAGGATTTTCATTTGGCAAGATTACACCAAAATTGATTCCAATGTTTAAACGTTGACTTATTTTCTCAGTTTTTTCTGAAACTCCACTTGATCATCTCTTTCCAAGTTACTTTTTTTCCATACATGAGGATGCCTGTGCGATAAATCTTTCCTGCAAACCATGTGGTAAGTAAAAATCCACCAATCAAGCTAAGCATCGAAGCGGCCAATTGCCAATAGGGGACTGTGCTTGGTACTCCAAACGGGATTCTGCCCATCATGATTATGGGTGAAGTGAATGGAAGGATGCTTGTCCAAATTGCTATAGAACTGCTTGGATTGCTCAATACAGATCCAAGGATTACAAATGAGAAGATGATTGGCATGGTTATAGGAAGCATGAGTGCTTGTGCTTCTTGTGGGTCTTCATTGATTACACTTCCCACTGCAGCAAATAGGGATGCGTAGAAAAGGTATCCTCCCAAGAAATAAAAAAGAAAGCAACCAATGATGAGCAGCCAGTTGACACTTTCAAGAATTTCTGTTTTTGCTTGAAGGATTTTCATGGCCATTGGGTTGCTTGCAGCAGTTCCCATGGCTTGTTGTCCTTGTTGCATCGCTTGAAACTGTTGGTAGGTTTCTGCCGGAATAAAGGCGGATAAGGAACTGGTTATGATTGTCATTAAGGTAATCCACAGCAAGAGTTGTGTTAACCCCACTCCCGCGATGCCCACAATTTTACCCATCATCAGTTCAAATGGTTTGCAGGATGAAACTATGACTTCTGCAATTCTGTTGGTTTTTTCTTCAGCCACGCCACGCATTACCATGGCTCCGAAGATGAACATGGTCATGTAAATAAGCAAGCCGCTACCGAATCCAATGGCATAAGCGATACCTGTATTGGCTTCTTTTGATTTTCCATCTCCATCATCAACCATGTTGGTCAGCATTACATTTTCTTCTGAAGCATCTGCAATCGAGTCTAGGGTTGATTTGTTAATGCCTCTTTCCAACAGTAAGTTGTTTTCAACAGCCTTGTTTAGTTGTCTTTCAATATACCTTGTTGCTTCAAAGCCAATCTGTTTCTCAGAGTGAAGGTCGCTTATTAACGTACCATTCACCTCAGCGACGTACAATGCGGCGTCGTATTTTTTTGCTTTATAATTTGTTGTGTCAGTTTTTTCGGAAAATGAAAAAACAACATTTCCTGTATCGTTCTTAAGGTTTGTTTTTAGGTATCCTGGATCATTAATGACTGCAATGCTTAATTGCTCTTTGGAGCTTGATGCAAAGTAAACTGATCCTGCTATGAAAAGCACAAATACCAATGGTATAAGGAATGTTGTAAGAATAAAACGTTTATTGCTTACCCTGGTTATGTATTCTCTTCTAATAATGAGGCTGACCTTGTTCATAAATTATGTTTAACTGAAAATCACTGTTGAAATTGTCTGGCTTCTGGTGTTCCTTGGATTAGGCGAATGAAAATGTCATTCAATGAAGGAAGCTTTTCGTTGAATGAACGAATGTTCAATCCTTTGTGAATAAAGAATTGAATGATGTCATTGTTGCTGAAATCTTGGTTCTTTTTTAGCACCAAGCTTTTTTCTTTTGCCTCAATCAAATCAAACAAATGAATGGCGGTATGTTCGGCCAACAAGGGTTCATCGAATGAAACTTCAAATATATTTTCTTTGAAATCCTGCTTGATTTTGCTCACCGTTCCATCCAGGATTTTTTCTCCTTTGTTCATCAAGATGATGTGGTCGCAAATTTCCTCAACTTGTTCCATCCTGTGCGTACTAAAGATGATGGTTGCCCCTTCGTTCGCCAACCTAAAAATTTCTTCCTTGATTAGGTTTGCATTGACGGGATCCAATCCACTGAATGGTTCGTCTAAAATGATAAGCTTTGGATTGTGGACCACTGTTGTTACAAATTGAAGCTTTTGGCTCATCCCTTTGCTCAGGTCTTCGACCTTTTTATTCCACCATGTTTCCATTTGGAATTTCACAAACCACTGTTTGGTGTTCTCCAATGCTTCTTTCTTAGACAGGCCTTTCAATTGTGCTAAATACAAAACCTGTTCACCAATCTTCATTTTTTTATACAGACCGCGTTCTTCGGGCATGTATCCAATCAAGGGGTTGTCATGTACGGGGTTGAAAGGTTTGCCGTCAAGGTGAATACTTCCCTCATCAGGAAAAAAAATCCCTGTGATCATGCGAAGCATGGTGGTTTTACCGGCACCATTTGGACCAAGAAGTCCAAATACCGATCCTTTGTTGATGGAGAAGCTGATGTTTTCCACGGCTTTTTGGCCGGAGAAATATTTTTTTATTGATTTTACTTCTAGAATAGGTTCCATAATAGTTATTGCAGATGGAAAATTACAATGAATAGTTGTATTGTCTTTGAAAAATTGATGAACGGGGGAATACAAATGAAGAATGAAGAATGGGGAATACAAATGAAGAATGAAAAATGAAGAATGAAAAACATAACAGCCACTGCTTTAACTGGCGCAGCGTATTTTAAATCCAACTAATTCAACCCCTTCAACAAGTAACGGGCTGTTATATTTTTCATTTTTCATTCTTCATTTTTCATTTGTATTCTCCTATTTTGCTGCTTAATCTTTCCGCCACCGCTTGTCCATCCATGGCAGCGCTTACAATTCCGCCTGCATAGCCGGCGCCTTCAGCGCACGGATATAGATTCTTGATTTGAGGATGTTTCAAGGTTTCTGGATCTCTAGGGATTCTGATGGGGGAGGATGTTCTGCTTTCTGGTGCAATGATGATGGCATCCTCTGTGTAGTATCCTTTCATTTTTTTTCCAAAAGCAACAAATGCTTTTCTGAGAGAATCATATATGAATGGGGGTAAAACCTCATTTAAGTTTGTTGAGTGAACTCCTCGCAGGTATGAATTTTCAGGCAGGGTTGATGAATGTTTTTTATTGACAAAGTCTGTCATACGTTGTGCTGGAGCCACAAACAATCCACCACCTGCCTCATAGGCTTTTCTTTCTATGTTCTCTTGAAAATGGTGAAGCAATAAAGTTTCTGCAATATCAGGAACTCCATTTTTCATTTTTAGTGCTTCATTCTTCATTGTATTCATCGCGTCTTCCATATGAACTTGAACAACCATCCCTGAATTAGCGAAAGGATTGTTCCTTTTTGAAGGGCTCCATCCATTGACAACAAGTTCGTTTTGTGAGGTTGATGCTGTTGCAATGATGCCACCCGGACACATACAGAATGAGAATACACCTCTTTTGTTCACCTGTTCAACCAATTGATAGGAGGCAGGGGGAAGGTTTTCTTCCCTGGCTATATTGGTTGGACAATGATATTGTATTGAGTCTATCAACGTTTGAGGATGTTCAATTCGAACTCCCAATGCAAACGGTTTTGCTTCAATGAGAATGTTTTTTTTGTGCAGGAGCAAATAAATGTCTTTGGCTGAATGTCCTGTAGCTAGAACAACCTGGTCTGCTTCAAAATTGTTTCCTGACGCACAGCAAACTTTTTTAATGGCATCTTTTTGTATATCGAAGTCCGTCACACGTTCATTAAAATGAACTTCACCTCCGCAAGCGATGATCTGTTCCCGGATATTTTGGATTATTTTGGGAAGTTTGTTTGTTCCAATATGTGGATGGGAAGTATAGAGAATGTTTTCATCTGCACCAAAGAAGACGAGCAATTGAAGAATTCTTTCCACATTGCCTCTTTTGCTGCTTCTTGTATACAGTTTGCCGTCGCTGTAAGTGCCGGCCCCACCTTCACCGAAACAGTAATTGCTGTCTTCGTTTAAAATTCCTTCTTTGTTTAAAATGGCAAGGTCTCTTCTTCTATCGCGTACATTTTTGCCCCTTTCAAGCACAATGGGTTTAATGCCTTGTTCGATTAAACCTAGGGCTGCGAATAGTCCAGCTGGACCAGCCCCAATCACGATAACATTTTTGGTGGAATTTCGAACATCCTCAAAATGAAACTTGGGAAAGGAAAAAGGTTGAAAAGGTTCATCAACAAAAGCCTGAACTTTGAGGTTGATGAGTACTTTTCTTTTTCTAGCATCAATTGATTTTTTGAGCAATTGAAAACCAGTTATTTGGTCTTTTTGCTTTCCCAAGCTTAGGGCAATATGTTCCGTTATCACAGCAGAATTTGCTGCATCTTTCGGTGAAAGTTGCAAATTGAGCTGTTGCTGCATAGAGATTGCTTGAATTATTTACTAGAAAGGCAGGTCATCAGACGCACCTTGTTGACTTTCTGGGTCAGGTACAAATGCAGGAGGTGTTTCAACCGGGTTTTCTGTAGAAATGGCGATGCTTTCAATTCTCCAAGCATCTAGGTTGGAAATATAATTGGTTACACCATTTTTATCCCACTTGCTACCCCTGATGTTGAAATGAACTTTGATGGTATCGCCTAAGTTAAAGCGGTCAATGATGGTAGTTCTGTCTTGTACGGCTTGAAATTTTATAAAATTGGTGATGGTCCTGCCATTGATGTCTTCACTGATTTCAATGACAAACTCCCTTGTTTTGAAAGTTGCGCTTCTCTGTACTGCATCAAATTTGGCAATTAACTTACCTGTTATATCAAATCCCATGGCTTAAATTATTTGAACGAAGTTATTATAAAATTTAGGAGTTTTAAAATTTCAGACAAATGAAAAAAATTGTATCTTCCAAACTCTATGAGGTATATCTTTGGATTGTTGTTTTTATCGATTATTGCTTGTCATGCACCCAGGCCAGTATCTTCTGTGGCGTTTAAGGATTATGTAGTTGGCAAGGGGGTTAAGCCAGATGAAGGTTACGAAAAAATGCTTTCTTCCTACTCAGACAGCGTTGGTAAAACGATGAATCAGGTCTTGGTCAGCACAGAAGCGGACTTGTTAAAGGAAGTTCCCAACAGCAGTTTGGGTAATTTTTTGGCTGATGCCTATCTTTTTATGGCGAGAGAGAAGTTTGACAAGCAGGCAGATGTTGCTTTTATGAACCATGGAGGAGTGCGAATCAACAAGATAGCAGCAGGTCCTATTCAACGTAGAACAATTTTTGAGGTGATGCCTTTTGATAACCTATTGGTGATTGTTGAGGTTAAAGGCAGTGTTTTGCAGGCCTACTTGGACAAGTTTGCTTCGGAAGGTGGTGGCGGTGGTGTTGCCGGTCTGACAATGAAAATAAAAGACAAGAGGGCCTTTGATGTGTTGATAGCAGGGGCTCCCATAAATCCCGAAAAGGTTTATCACATGGTGAATTCGGATTATACGGTTGATGGTGGCGGTGGTTTTCAAGAATTCAAGAAACTAAAGCAGCAGCGTACGCAGTATTTTTTGAGGGATGCCATATTGGAATACTGTGCTGCTCAGGCTGCTCTTGGTAAAACGATAAAATCAAAACCACAAGTAAGAATTACGAATGAATAGGAGAAAGTTTATCATACAAGGGGCATTTGCAGCGGGGGCTTTGGGTTTGCCAAGTGGCTTGTTAGCTTCAGAAGAAGCGATTAAGCTGACGATACTGCATACGAACGATGTTCACAGCAGGTTGGATCCGTTTCCCATGGATGGGTCTGCCAATGCAGGGAAGGGTGGTGTAGCGGCAAGGGCATCGCTTATTCAACAGATTAGGCAGAAAGAGGAGCACATCCTATTATTGGATGCCGGAGATATTTTTCAAGGAACGCCTTATTTTAATATCTTTAAGGGAGAGCCGGAGATGAAGGCCATGCAGATGATGGGTTATGATGCAGGTGTGATGGGAAACCACGATTTTGATGCGGGATTGGAAAACTTTGTCAAGCAGCTGACTGTTCATGGCAAATTTCCAATATTGATGAGCAATTATGCTTTTGAGCGAACGCCAATGGAAGGAATTGTTCAGCCCTATAAGATTTTTAAAAAGGGGAAACTGAAGATTGGTGTAACAGGAGTAGGTATTGAATTGCAAGGGTTGGTTCCAGAGAATCTTTTTGGTAATACTGTCTATTTGGATCCAATTGCAAATGTTAATAAGATTGCTAATTATCTAAAAAATGACAAGAATTGCGACATGGTAATTTGTATTTCACATTTGGGAGATAAATATTCAGATAACAAGGTGAGTGATGAGGTTTTGGCAAAGGAAACGAGCAATATAGATTTGATTTTAGGTGGTCATACCCATCGGTTTTTCGATAAGCCAAGGGTATATACGAACAAATTGGGTCAGCAAGTGCTGGTTAACCAAGTAGGTTGGGGAGGCATCCAACTGGGACGTCTGGATTATGTTTTTTTAGGCAAAAGTGGGCAAAGATTAGACAATATCCAAACATCTTTGGTAGTGAAAAATATTGTGGAATAAAAAATTTTTTTATTTGGAAAGTGAATATATATTCGCCGTCCAACACTTGATAAAAGTGTGTTCTTACCTTCTGAAAACTAACCTTAAATTGCCTAGAACATTTAGCACTGTCAATCTTTCAGCGTGAAAAGTTGGGATATGTTGAACTAGCCTAGTTTAACATTAAAATGTCTGGTAAGCTGAAAAGATTTTTTTATATATTCATAAACCAAAACAACTGCACAACAACTCATGGATAAAGCGTTCGATAAAGTTTGGAGCAACTGTTTGTCAATAATAAAGGACATAGTGGAATGGCAGCATTTCAAAACATGGTTTGAGCCAATTCAACCTGTGGCTTTGAAGGATAATGTACTTACCATACAGGTTCCAAGTCAATTTTTCTATGAATATATTGAGGAACATTACATCAATCTTTTGGCGAAAACGCTTAAGAGGGAATTGGGCAAGGAAGCGCGTTTAGAATATAGGATCATGGTTGACAGTGGGAATGGCAAGAACAAGCCGTTGACAATGGATGTGAGTGGTCAATCGTTTAAAAGTTATTCAAACAATGAGATGGATTTCCCATTGGTTATCAACAACCACGTTAAAAATCCATTTGTTATACCAGGGTTGAAGAAAATGCAGATTGATTCTCAGCTGAATTCAATTTACACTTTCGAAGCATTTGTTGAAGGTGATTGCAATAGGGTAGCAAGACGAGCAGGAAAGACCGTTGCAGAAAAGCCAGGAGGCACTTCTTTCAATCCTTTGGTTGTTTATGGTGGTGTTGGTTTGGGGAAGTCGCATTTAGTGCAAGCAATCGGTAATGAGGTGAAGAGGTTGCACCCCAACAAAGTGGTTTTATATGTGAGTTCAGAAAAGTTTATCAATCAGTTTCAGGATCATAGCAGGAACAATGCAATTAATGACTTTATCCATTTTTATCAGTTGATAGATGTATTGATTTTGGATGATGTGCAGTTTTTCAACCGTGCTGAAAAGACACAGGATGCATTTTTTGCCATTTTCAACCACTTGCATCAGTCAGGAAAACAATTGATTCTGAGTTCGGACAAATCTCCAAAGGATTTGGAAGGGATGCAGGAGCGTTTGTTGAGCAGGTTTAGGTGGGGATTGAGTGCTGATCTTCAGGTTCCGGATTATGAAACGAGGATTGAGATTCTCGAGAAAAAAATGAGGAACAATGGCCTTGACTTGCCAAAGGATGTGGTGAAGTATATTGCTTACAATATTCAGAACAATGTTAGGGAGCTAGAGGGTGCATTGATTTCATTGTTGGCACAATCTTCTTTGAACAAGAGGGAGATTGATCTTGATCTGGCGAAAAAGGTTTTGAGGAATTTCATCAAGACGTCTTCGAAAGAGATTACAATCGATACCATCCAGAAAATGGTCTGTGAGTTTTTTGATTTGCCTTATGATCGTCTGTTGCAGAAAACGAGGAAGCGTGAGATTGTGCAGGCACGCCAGATTACGATGTATCTGTCAAAAATATTCACTAAGAATTCATTGAAAACGATTGGGGAGCATTTTGGCGGAAGGGATCATACAACGGTGATACATTCATGTCAGACGGTAAAAGATTTGATGGATACGGATAATATGTTCAGGGAAAGTGTGATGGAATTGCAGCAGAAGGTGCAGTTGGCGGCTATGTAAAAAATTCTTTGAAACAAGTTGAACTAATTACTTTGAGGAATGCAAAATTTTTCTTAGTTTCGCATCCCTTAAAAGAAGTTTTAAGACGGTGAGGTGGATGAGCGGCTGAAATCAGTAGTTTGCTAAACTGCCGTACGGGTTACTCTGTACCGCGGGTTCGAATCCCGCCCTCACCGCGTAAAAGCACAGCTGAAAAAGGTTAAGTTCGGGAAGTAGCGCAGGCCGGTAGCGCACCTGGTTTGGGACCAGGGGGTCGCAGGTTCGAATCCTGTCTTCCCGACGTAAGAGCATCAAGAAATTGATGCTCTTTTTTTGTGCTATAATCGCAGATTCCCTGCCTGCCGGCAGGGAATCCTGTCTTCCCGACATAAGAGCATCAAGAAACTGGTGCTCTTTTTTTGTGCTATAATCGCAGGTTCCCTGCCTGCCGGCAGGCAGGGAATCCTGTCTTCCCGACGTAAGAGCATCAAGAAATTGATGCTCTTTTTTTGTGCTATAATCGCAGAATACCCTGCCTGCCGGCAGGCAGGGTATTCTGTCTTCCCGACATAAGAGCATCAAGAGATTGGTACTTTTTTTTTTCCATGAAGCTCATATCGAAGTACAAGTTTTCTAAAACCAAAGCCTCTATAAAATCTTCAATCACAGTGTTCATTCCTGTATTTAGTGTAATAGAATAAAATTTCAAAAGGGTTAAATCTTTCTGTAAATTCATTTGTCTTTTATACTAACGCAATTCACATTGAAGATGAAAACATTTTTGTTGCATGGCCTAACTGATTTAAGGCTTACAGAAAAGCCTATACCAACGCTTGGCGCTGATCAGGTGCTAGTTCAAACCAAGGTTACTGGAATTTGTGGCTCGGATGTTCACTATTTTCAGCGTGGCTATTGTGGTAATTTTATACCCAAGCAACCCTTTGCTCTTGGTCATGAGTTTGCAGGTATCGTGCATCAAATAGGTGCTAAAGTTCAGGGTTTGAAAGTGGGTGATGAAGTGGCTGTAGATCCATCAATGCCTTGTGGCACTTGTTCCTACTGTAAAAGTGGACAGTATAATCTATGTATGTCTATGCGGTTTTTGGGCTCTGCAAGTTGCGATCCTCATATTGATGGTTCAATGGGTCAATTTGTGGTTATACCATCTTTAAATTGCTTTGTTCTCCCCAAAGGGATATCGTTGTCACAAGCAGCGATGTTAGAGCCATTGTCTGTAGCCATGCATGCCGTTAAACAAGTTCCTCAAATTGCAGGAAAGACAGTTTTAATTACAGGAGGTGGACCAATTGGACAATTGATTTTACGGGTTGCACGTGCATTTGGAGCTCATAAAATAACTGTCAGTGATGTAAGTCAATATTCACGAGAATTTGCATTAAAAAGTGGAGCTTATGATGTAATTGATCCGTTGGATGAAAACGCATTAAAAACGTTACATGGATACGACATCGTTTTTGAAGCTTCTGGCGTTCCGTCGGCATTGTCAAATGGCATTCAAGTTCTTAAGCGAGGCGGTTCATTGGTTTTGGTTGGTACTTTGCCTGAGAACTTCACTATTGCTGGAAATTTAATCATGAGCAAGCAACTCAGGTTGTTGGGGTCTTTCCGATTTGCCAATGTATTTGAAGAAGCCATTAAATTGGTTGCCTCTGGTATCATCAATTTAGAGGGGATGGTTACAAATGTATACCCCTTTGACGAAACGCAAATGGCCCTGCAGCGAGCACTTGAAAAGAATGAGTCAATGAAAATTCAAATTGTATCTTGAAATAGAGTGATTTGAGAAAAGTCATTCGGCACTTCTAAATTTTATAATTCTGATGACTTAGTTTTCTCGAATAAAAATGCCATTTTCAACATATTTGTTGTAAACTCGTATGTGCAAACTTTTGTTTTGAGATAAAATTACCACCATGAAAAGGAGACAGTTCGTCGGATTTTTAGGCAATACCAGTTTATGTTTGTTAGCAGGGAAACTGCCATTGCATGCAAGTGAAGTTAATCAATCAGCATCGGGAGAATTCCTCTTTGTTGAAGCTGAACAGTTTGCAAGTCATGGTGGATGGGAGCTTGACCAACAATCGATGGAACAAATGGGGTCTCCTTATTTATTGGCGCATGGATTGGGAATACCCGTTAAAGATGCTACTACAGAAGTTGAATTTCCCTCTGCCGGTTCATACAGGGTTTGGGTGCGTACAAAAGATTGGGTGGCACCATGGAATGCGCCTGGGGCACCTGGTAAATTTCAGCTGAAAATTAACGGCAAAGCCCTCGAAGAAACCTTTGGAACCAAGAGTGCCACATGGCATTGGCATGATGGTGGAATTGTCAAAGTAAATAAAAAATCCACCCTCACACTGCATGATTTAACAGGGTTTGAAGGCAGGTGTGAAGCTATTTTGTTTAGTAAAGACACCAAGTTTGAACCTACCAATGACATTGCAAAACTCACTGCCTTCAGGCGCAAGCTGCTGGGACTGCCGGAGAAGCCGGAAGAAGCAGGTGAATTTGATTTGGTGGTTTCAGGAGGTGGATTGGCAGGCACTGCCGCAGCAATTGCCGCTGCAAGAAATGGAATAAAAGTAGCCCTTGTTCAAGACAGGCCTGTATTGGGTGGGAATGGAAGCTCTGAAGTGCGCGTGTGGCCTGAAGGTCATACCAACAAGTCTTTGTATCCGCATGTTGGTGATATTGTAAATGAAATACTTCCTCCAATTGTCAAAGGGCCTGGAGAAGTATTCAATGGTGTTGCGGCAAATTATTATGATGATGCACTCAAGTTGTCTATTGTTCGTTCAGAACCTAACATTACTTTGTTGCTGAATCATCGGGTAATAAAAGTTGAAACTGAAGGTGAAGTAATTCAATCAATCATCATTCAGAGCACCCTCACTTCACGTCAATCAAGGGTAAGGGGAAAAATATTTTCAGATTGTACAGGCGATGGCTCTATTGGTTTCAAAGCCGGGGCAGACCATGAATACAAGATTGAGCAATTGATGGGAAGCAGCAATCTCTTTAACGTGTTAGATGTTTCGAACAAAGAAGATGTTTTGGCTTGTGAATGCAAAGACAAAAGCGCTTTGGCAATGAAGTGTGAACAGGGTGATTTTGATCAACCTTTTCCTCGTTGTCCTTGGGCGTTAGATTTATCTGACAAACCTTTCCCTGGTCGTAAAGGACAGAAAACATTTGGGAAAGAGGGACTCGATACATTTGCCAACCAGTGGTACTGGGAGAGCGGGTTCAACAAGGATCAGGTGAACGACATCGAACTCATCCGTGACCATAATTTCAGGGCCATGTATGGTGCCTGGGATGTGATAAAGAATGTCGATAACATGTACCCCAAGCACAGGCTTGGATGGGTGGCATTTATTGCCGGAAAACGTGAGTCGCGCCGTTTGATGGGGGATGTGGTGTTGGATGCAGAGGATTTCAAAAAACAAAGAAAATTCGAAGATGGTGCATTCCCTTGTTCATGGCATGTAGATCTTCATACCCCAAAAAAGGAGTTCAAAGAAGGTTTTGAAGACATGGAATTTGTGTCTGATTACACAAGGGGTGCAGAATATCAATACGGGGGAGAATACTGGGCCCCTTACCGGACATTGTACAGCCGTAACATAAAGAATCTTTTCATGGCTGGAAGGTGCATCAGCGTAACAAAATCTGGATTAGGTCCTGTTCGTGTTATGAAAACCTGTGGCATGATGGGGGAGGTTGTGGGAAAAGCTGCATCAATTTGTGTGAAACACAAGGTTTCTCCAAGGGATGTTTATAAGAAATACTTGACAGAGCTTCAAGGACTCTTGAGCAAGCCAGGAAATGATAGAATATAAAATAATAAAGCCTGACCCCAAGGATCAGGCTTGCTGAAAAGTTTTAAAAATGGTTTAAATGATTATTCTGGGATACAGTTTCCAAAATCCAAATAGAATGTAGATGGTTCAACATTATAGTTTTCCCCATTTGCACTCACTACTACAAAGAATTTAAGTGTAGCTGCTACTTCTTTGCCACTTCCTTGTTTTGTCAGCAGAACCCTGACTTTAAATTCTATTTTTCTGTGTTCATTAGTTGCAGAAAAATGTCCTGAAGCAGAGGCTTTCACATTTGCATGATATTTTGCTCCAGAAAATAGACCAACGCCTGACAAGCCTTGGCTGCTTATATCAAGATCATACATTGCATTGTTGTCGTTTTCAACAAATGTTCCGCGCAGTAATAGTCCACCGCTGAAATCAATAGGCTCAGTGCAAACAGGGATTATTGAAGATCCTTCGATTTTCAAATTAAAGTGATGCTCTCCATTGCCTTTTTTGGCTGTTACAGGATTTTTAGGAACTGGGTTTGCAAATGCAAAAGTTGATAAGACTAATAGAAGTGAACTGATAAATAAAAGTGGTTTTTTCATTTTTTTCAATTTAAAAAGTGTTTAGAACAACTTTTCAGCAATTCAAAATTATAGTCGTGAGAGAGCATATTTAATGATGATTTGCGTAGGTTAATCTAATTTTTATCATGTTTATTCTTGAAAATGTGCTGATAGTTCATCTGCTAAGGCTTTGGCAAATATTCTAGAAACGGCAGGGCCATTTCCCGTTATGATGTTTTCATCTCTAGTAACATCCATTTCAGAGTAGAGTGTACCTAATTGCTTTATCGTATCAATTTCACTATGAAAGACGGTTGCTTTTTTGTTTTTTAGAATTCCTGCTTTGGCAAGAATAACAGGAGCAATGCAAATGGCTCCAACCAATTTTTTCTGGCTATTCATTTCCTTAGCAATTCTCAAGGCGTGTTCATTGTTAAAAAACAAGCGACTGCCTGCTCCTCCAATAAAAACCACTCCATCATAATTTTTTGATTCGATATCGTCAATTAAAATTTCAGATGTTGCATAACCTCCTTTGCTCCCGAAACAAGTTCCAATGATAGTACTGGCAATAACTGTTTTTTGTCCACTTTTTTCGAGCTCATCTTTTGTTTCAAAAAGTTCTTCATCCCTGAACTCTTTTGGAGCAATTACAATTAATATGGGTTTCATGGTTGCTGTTTTTTCAAAGTTCCAATAAAGGACATCGATTTTTAATCTGTTTCATACATTTGCTTTTAAAATGTTGATTATCTCTTCAATGGTTATCATAAAGTATTTTTTATGCTTTATTTGATTGTCATAATCCATAGGGCTTTAATATTTGTGAAACCTTAGACAATGCAAATCCTGCTTCATGCAAATGGAAACTGAAAGGGGATCTGTTTTTTGATTCTATAATTCACTCAATGAACACACTTTTATGAGGAAAAGTAACATAATGTCTGCTTCATTTGATGATGTTGTACACAGGTTAAGGAGGGATAGAATTACCTTGTCAGTATTTTTTTTTATTTCAGGATTGATATTTTCAACATTCACGTCAAGAATTCCTGGCTTGCAGCAACGTTTTGCAATGAACAATGCACAACTTGGAGTATTGTTGGCCTGTTTACCTGTTGGACTGATTGTTTCAATGCCCTTTGCAGGGGTGATTACCCATAAGTTCAGTATTAAAAAATTATTATTTCTGGCCTCACTTAATTATTTGGCAATGCTTTTGATACTGGGATTTTCAACACATGTTTGGCAACTTTATGTGGTGTTGTTTTTATTTGGTGCTACCAGAACATTTTTTAATATTTCGATTAATACCATGTCGGTTTTGCTTCAATCAAAATATCAAAAGAAGATCATCAATTCATTTCATGGAATTTGGAGTTTGGCAGCCTTGATAGGAGCCTTGTTAAGTTTGCTATTCATTGGCAACGAAATCAGCATCCACCTTCATGTCATTGTTGTTTCGATTTTGTGTTTTGTGTTGATTTTATTTTTTTATGGATTTATCCCAGAGGCATCCTCAACAAAAAATCAATTTAATGTAGTAGCAATCAAACAAAAAAGCCTGTTTTTCTTGGGTTTTATTGCCTTTTGTTGCATGTTTTGTGAGGGGATTATGAGTGATTGGAGTGGGATTTATTTTTCCAAGATTGGGAATGTTACCGATAAATATTATGTAGTGGGTTATACGTTCTATTTAACAACTATGTTGATTGGACGATTTGTTGGGGATAAGTTAACAGCCAGGTTTGGAGAATATTCCATCATCAAACTTAGCTCGCTGTTTTTGTCGGTTGGCTTTTTAATCGCAATCATTTTTACACATCCTGCTTTAATAGTAGTGGGATTTGTGTTGGTCGGATTTGGGGTTTCTTGCATCATCCCCATCACTTTTTTACTTTCCTCAAAAATCACTTCAATACCAATAGGTGTCGCTATTTCAACAATTTCACTGATGGGTTATGTTGGATTTTTAATAGGACCACCAATTATAGGCTTCATATCAAATGAATTTAATCTCCGATGGGCTTTTTTAACCTGCTTCTTTTTTTCAGTAATGATTGGTTTCTTTGCAAAAAAACAAGGTTCATGATGCAGCGTTCATCCTTCATCCATCACCAAAAATTGCTATATTCATAAAAATATTATCATGAAAAAAATAGTACCATTTTTTGCAATGGCGTTATCATTGCCATTCAGTTTGCTTGCACAGCAAGAAAATATAGACATGGCCATCATGCAAAAAATCAGGGATGAAGGTCTTAATAGGTCTAAAGTAATGGACATCGCTTTGCACCTTACAGACCTAAATGGAAATAGGTTGGCAAATTCACCAGGATATGCCAAAGCAGCCAATTATGCAAAACAAACCCTTACAGAATGGGGTGTGCAAAATGCAACGTTGGACCCATGGGGAGAATTTGGAAAAGGATGGGAACTGGAGAAAGCATATTTCGCGATAACTGCTCCGTATTACAAGCCTATCATGGCTTATCCAAAAACTTGGACAACCGGAACAAAAGGGCTGAAACATGCTGAAGTGATTGTGGTTGATATCAAGGATTCATTGTCGTTGATGGCATATAAGGGGAAATTAAAAGGGAAAATCATTGTTCCAGACATGCAATATGCCTATAAACAAAGTTTTAAGGCGGACGCCGTTAGGTATACCGATGAAGACTTGGCAAAGATGGCTGATGCAAAAGCAGGCCCTCAGCAACAACGCCAGCCAAGGGATACTGCCCAAATGCGCCGCATGAGAGAGCAGATGCAACGAGGGTTTGGACCGCAGCGTGTGTTGACTTTGTTGAAGGAAATGGCGAAGAATGAAGGCGCTGTTGCCATGATCAGTTCATCCTTGAAAAATCATGATGGAACAGTTTTTGCACAGGGTGGTGGTGTTTATAAAGGAACTGATCCTGAGAATTTTCTTGATATGGCTGTTGCCGTTGAAGATTACAATACCATCCTGCGTATTGCAAAATCGGGGATTGTTGTAAAGGCAGATGCCGATGTGAAAACGAAGTTTTACAGCGACGATTTGCAAGGATACAATGTGATTGCAGAAATTCCTGGTACTGACCCATTGTTGAAAGACGAAGTGGTGATGATTGGGGCCCATTTGGATTCTTGGCAGGCTGGAACTGGAGCAACAGATAACGCTTCAGGCTCAGCAGTGATGATGGAAGCAATGCGAATCATCAAAACGTTGGGTATTCAACCGAAAAGAACCATTAGAATTGGATTGTGGAGTGCTGAAGAGCAAGGATTACTAGGGTCTCGTGGATATGTTTCCAAGACTTTTGGTGGAAATGGAACAGCAGAAAAAACACCTGCACACGATAAGTTTTCTGGTTATTTCAACATTGACAACGGAACCGGAAAAATCAGGGGTATTTATCTTCAAGGAAATGAAGCTTGTAAAACAATTTTTTCGCAGTGGCTTGCTCCTTTCAATGACCTAGGTGCAACAACTGTTACCATCAGCAATACAAGTGGAACTGACCATCAATCATTTGATGGCGCTGGATTGCCTGGTTTTCAATTTATTCAAGATGAAATGGAATATGATACCAGAACACACCACAGCAACATGGATGTTTATGATCATTTGTCTGAGCCAGATTTGAAACAAATTGCAACGATTGTAGCTGCATTTGTTTACAATACAGCGCAACGTGAAAATAAGTTGCCAAGAAAAAATTAGTTGATAAAATAAAATTTCATCCCTGTTCCCTAAAAAAGACAGGGATGTTTTAATTAATTGGAAAAATTATATTTTATGAAATATGCAATCTTTTCGGTCCTCTTAGTTTTATTGTTTGCTTGCAATAGCAACAAAGAGCAGTCTAAAGCCACATTAGCAACATATTTTGCCAAGCAAGATTCTGGTATTCAAGCAGGCAATGCAAAGTTTATTGAAATTGAAAGTTTTGGAAAGAAGTTCAAAGTTTGGACCAAGCGTTTCGGGAACAATCCCAAAACAAAAATTTTATTGCTCAATGGTGGTCCGGGTGGCACCCACGAATATTTCGAATGCTTTGAAAATTTTCTTCCGCAAGAGGGCATTGAATTCATTTATTACGATCAGTTGGGGTGTGGATATTCAGACAATCCAAATGACACAGCCTATTGGGATCTGCCTCGATTCGTAGAGGAAGTAGAGCAGGTAAGGGTTGCGCTTGGATTGAACAAAGACAATTTCTATTTGCTTGGACATTCATGGGGTGGCATTCTTGCCATGCAATATTCATTGAAATATCAGGCAAACATGAAGGCTCTCATCATTTCAAACATGATGTCTAGTTGTCCTGACTACGGAAAATATGCCGATGAAGTATTGGCCAAGCAATTTGACAAGCCTATATTGGATTCCATCAGGGCTATGGAGGCAAGAAATGATTTTTCAAATCCACAATACATGGGTTTGCTTCAGCCCCATTATTATGAGAAGCATATCCTTCGTTTACCCACGGCTCAATGGCCCGATCCTGTGGTGAGATCATTTGCAAAAATGAATCAATCATTGTATGTAACGATGCAAGGGCCAAGTGAGTTTGGCATTTCAGGGCGATTAACCAGTTGGGACGTAAAAGTGGAACTTCCAAAAATCACCATACCAACATTGGTTGTTGGCGCACAGCACGATACCATGGATCCAGAACACATGAAGTGGATGTCTACACAAGTGAAAAATGGAACTTATCTTTATTGTCCAAATGGTGGTCACATGGCAATGTACGATGACCAAGATATTTATTTTAAAGGATTGATTGATTTTGTAAAAAAAGTAGATTAAGAAAAAATAGAAAACTATGAAAGTAAAAATTCAGCATCTTCTCTGTCTTGTTTTTGTTTTGTGCAGTACAGTTACTTTTTCCCAAAATAAAAAAGCGAAAGCCATTGTACCCGAAGCTCCATCAGTTGATTTAAACAGTTATTTTAAACCATTGGTTTGGAGAAATATTGGTCCAACACGTGGTGGTCGTTCTGTGACATCTTCCGGTGTAAAGGGCAACCCATTGGTTTATTATATGGGAACCACTGGAGGTGGAGTTTGGAAAACAGAGGATGCTGGGCAGACCTGGAAGAATATTTCCGATGGTTTTTTCAAAACTGGATCAGTAGGTGCTGTGGCAGTTGCTGAATCAGATCCCAATGTAGTTTATGTTGGAATGGGAGAACATGCGCCACGCGGTGTAATGACATCGTATGGTGATGGTGTTTATCGATCAACCAATGGAGGGAAAACATGGAAGCACTTAGGTTTAGAAATGACGAGACATATTTCAAACATTAGAATTCATCCAAACAATCCTGATGTAGTTTATGTTGCAGCACAAGGGGCATTAAATGGACCTTCAACTGAAAGAGGGATTTATAAATCTGAGGATGGTGGAAAAACATGGAAAAATATTCTCTATGTAGATGAGAATTCAGGTTGTGTAGACTTGAACATGGACATGAACAACCCAAGGGTTTTGTACGCAGCCATGTGGGATCACAGAAGACTCCCTTGGGCAATTCAGAGTGGAGGAAAGGGTTCAGGCTTGTACAAAAGCAATGATGGCGGAGAAAGTTGGGAAAAGATTCAGCAAGGGTTGCCTAAGGAATTGGGTAAAATGGCCATTTCTGTGTCGAGAGCCAATTCCAATAAAGTGTATGCGCTTGTAGAAAGTGATACTCAGAAAGAGCAAGGCGGCTTGTTTTCATCAAATGATGGTGGGGCAAATTGGAACAGGGTGAGCAAAGACCATCGAATAATTTCAAGGGCTTGGTATTATATTGAAACATTTGCAGACACCAAAGATGAAAATACCGTGTATGTAATGGGTGCGGCAGGATTGAAATCGACTGATGGAGGAAAAACTTGGATAGAAATTAGGGGTACGCATGGAGACTATCACCAACTATGGATCAATCCGGATAACAATCAGAATCTGTTGATTTCGAATGATGGAGGTTCGGCTGTTTCATTTAATGGAGGAAAGGTTTGGTCGCTTCAAAATAACCAGCCCACCGCACAATTCTATCGCATCAATGTCGATAATTTGTTTCCCTATAACATTTATGCAGGGCAGCAGGACAATTCCTCTGTGAAAATCGCCAGCAGAAGTACCAGTGGATCTACAATAACGGAAAGGCAATGGACGTCCTCTGCCGGCGGAGAATCTGCCTTTCTTGGGTTTGATCCAAACAATCCACGTTTTGTAATGGGTGGAAGCTACCAAGGAACCATTGAGTTGTTGGATACGGAAACTGGCGAGGGCGTAGGGGTTATGGTTCATCCCGTGCAATACCAAGCCATGCAGCCCAAGGACATGAAATATCGATTCAATTGGAATGCACCAATATTGTATTCAAAGCATGAGAAAAATGTTTTTTATCATGCAGGAAATAGGTTGTTTAAAACCAAAGACATGGGGAAGTCTTGGGAAGTGATTTCTCCAGACCTTACTACACATGACACTACGAAGATGGGAATTAGTGGTTTTCCTTACACGAATGAGGGAGCTGGTGGGGAAAATTATTGCACCATTGCCTATGTAGCAGAATCTGACAAAGAGAATGGCGTAATTTATACGGGAAGTGATGACGGCCTTGTGCATGTTACACGTGACGGTGGAAAAACTTGGACCAATATCACGCCAAAAGATTTTGGTGAGGGATTGATCAATGCGATTGAAGTTTCTCCACATGATCCAGCGATGGTCTATGTTGCAGCCAATAAGTACAAAACAAATGACTTTACACCATTCATTTTTCGTTCAGCTGATTATGGGAAAACCTGGACGAAAATTGTTGGCGGTATTCCATACGGTGCATTTGTAAAAGTGGTAAGAGAAGATGATCAGCGAAAAGGGCTGTTGTATGCAGGAACTGAAACAGGATTGTATGTTTCTTATGATGATGGAACATCATGGAAAAATTTTCAATTGAATCTACCGGTGACTCCCATAACAGATTTGAGGGTTCATCAAGGAAATCTAATTGCAGCAACACAAGGAAGGGCATTCTGGGTACTTGATGATTTGGAGCCGATTAGAAAGTTCAATTCAACTCAAACAAGCAACTCGAAATTGATACCAGTTGTGAATGCTTATCGCGTGTCTGGATACAGCATGTTCGACGCGCCTAAAATGGATGAAAAAAATAATCCAGTTACAACATCTGCCAACCCAAGCACAGGCGCTGTGATATATTATCATCTTGGAGATAATGCAGATTCAATTAAGAATCTTTGTTTGATCGTAAAGGATCTTTCAGGAAATGTATTAAGAACATTCTGCAACAAGTTGCCTGAAAGAAAAACGAGTAATAACAGCATTCAAGAAGAGCCTGTCCTTTCTGTAAAAAAAGGGTTGAATCGTTTTGTTTGGGATTTGAGAAGAATGAACATGCCAACCATCGACAATGTATATATCGAGGGAAGTTATTCAGGGGGTAAGATTGCACCAGGTAGTTATACCATTACACTTAAGGTTGATGATACCGAACAAACTGTACCATTTGTGTTGAATGCTGACCCTAGAATAAAATCAACATCGGAAGAATATACCAAACAGGATGTTTTGTTGAAAAGCATTGAAACTGATGTGGCAGACATCCATGTTGCTGTTGTTCGCATGAGAAATTTGTCAAAGCAAGTACAGAATCTGATGGATTTGGTTGAAGGAGATAAAACAAAAGATGCCCTTGTTAAACAAGGGAAGTCAATTTTGGAAAAGGTTACAAAGTGGGAGGAGCAATTGATTCAATCCAAGAGTCAATCTTATGATGATGTAATCAATTTTGTAAACAAATTGAGTGCAAATTACATTTTCGTTCATGGTGAAGCTGGCGGGAATGTTCCTTATGTAACTGCTGGACATCAATTAAGGTTTAATGAATTGCATGAAGAATGGATAGTATATAAAACCCAGATGGATGCTTTGTTAAAATCTGAGGTTAGTGCCTTTAATGAATTGTGCAAAACACTTAAAGTTGAGCATGTGATGTTGCCGGAATAGCGATGAAATATCACATTGGTAAAACGGGGTTTCAAACAGAAACCCCGTTTTTATTTTATTTCCATTGTTTTCACTTAAGCCTCAATAAAAACAATATAAATATGATAACATGTTATTCTTTTTTAACATAACTTATGGTATAATTAAATTATTTCAAAATGATTGCAAATCAAAAAAAATTAATATTGACGTTTGTCTTTTTGTCGGTAGTGCTTTTTGGCCAAGTAATGGCACAAAGTTCAGTAAAAGGGTCGGTAAGATCTGCCGTGGATAAACTTCCATTGGAACGAGCAACAGTTATGGTAAAAGGATCAAAATCTGGTACCCAAACAAGTGCAAACGGTGAATTTACCATTTCTGCAAAAGCTGGCGATTTAGTTGTTGTAAGTTCTATCGGGTTTGAAAGCAAGACGGTAACCATACAAAATACAGCTACAGAATTGCTTGTGATGTTGGATGTATCAAAAAGTGATCTTGAAGATGTTGTGGTAGTTGGGTACGGTACGCAGAAAAAAGTTACCATGACTAGTGCCGTATCACAGATAAAAGGAGCGGATCTAGTTAGACGTCCAGTTTCAAATATTCAACAAGCCTTGCAGGGGCAGGCTCCTGGACTGACAGTCTTAGACCGTGGCGGAGAACCTGGAAGGTCATCTGCAACATTAAGGGTTAGGGGAATAACCACCTTTTCTGGCAATAGTTCTGGGAATAGCTCTCCGTTAATTATTGTTGATGGGGTAGAGCAAACTCTATTTAATATCAATCCTGAGGATGTTGAAAATATATCTATTTTGAAAGATGCATCTTCAACAGCAATATATGGTTCAAGAGCGGCCAATGGGGTGGTATTGGTTACCACAAAGCGTGCTAAATCCGGCAAGGTGCAAGTTGCTTATAATGGTTATTATGCAGTACAGCAGTCAGTAAACAGTCCAGAAAATATGGGGTTGGAGGATTATATGAGATACCAAGCGCTCTCATTTACCAACCAGGGTTTAACGATTCCAGCAAGGTATACTGAGGCCGGTATTAAGGAATGGGTAGGATCATCAGATCGTAATAAGTTCCCACTTCCAAATACATGGTTTCAAAGTGTATTAAAGCCTGCACCTCAACAAACGCATAACTTCTCTTTTAGTGGAGGTAATGATTTTTTAAGAACAAGGGTGAGTATGAGATATATGGATCAAGGTGGAATTGCGCCAAATTATGGAGCTAAGATTCGCGAAATAAGAATGAATAATGATATGCAACTTAGTTCTAAGTTGAAGTTCAGCACAGACCTCAATTATCGTTATAATTTATCTCTTCGTCCATTCGCCACAGATGTATTTAATAGGTTTCTTCATGGTACCATGTTTGCTGCTCCTAAGTATGCAGATGGATCATATGGACTAAGTCCGCAAGGATTTAATCCACTGTTATTGGCAGAAAAGTCAGGAAATAATAGCATTGCTACACATTACCTGTATGGTTCAGCCAAACTAGAGTATGAAGTTTTAAAAGACCTGGTTTTCTCTGCACAGGTTGCTGGCGTTTTTGATTATGCTGAAACGAAATCCTATCAGAACAATATATATAATTTTGATGCCATCAATTCAAGAACTTATACTGTTGCGAATAATTCATTAACAGAATCAAGAGATCGGTCTACAGAAGTTACATCTAACTACTTGCTTAATTATACCAAGAAAATCAATAAGCACGAACTAAAAGGGCTTTTGGGTTATTCAGAGTTGTATAATCAAGGAACAAGCTTAAGTGGATACAGGGAAAGGTTTTATAATAATGATATTCAGTCGATCGGACAAGGTGCCAATGACGCAACCAAAAATAATGGCGGATCAGAATATAAATTTGGATTGCGCTCAGCATTTTCTAGGTTAAATTATGCTTACGATAGTAAATATCTTTTGGAAGCAAATGCCAGATATGATGGTTCTTCAAGGTTTACTGGTGATAATCAATATAGTTTCTTCCCTTCATTTTCAGCAGCTTGGAGAATTTCAAGAGAGAAGTTTTTTGAAGACCTTAATCTTCCTTTTTCTGATTTGAAAATAAGGGGATCATGGGGTAAAACAGGTAACCAAACTGTTCCTCTTTATAGCTATTATGCATCTCTTTCTCAAGGTTCTTATTCTTTTGGTGGCGCAGCAGCCCAAACCTTTTCTGTTGGAACCTTGGCAGATCCAAATATTACCTGGGAGACAAATACCCAGACGGATATTGGTTTAGAGGGCCAAATGTTTAACAACAAGGTTTCTTTTTCTGTAGATTATTATAATAAAAGAACAACTGGAATTCTTCTTGCTTTGCCGCTTCCTGTGGTTACAGGTTTTGTTTCTTCAACCCAGAATGCAGGGATAGTAGATAATAAAGGTTGGGAGTTTACTTTGGGGTATCGTAACAACGACCACAAAGTTCAATATTCCTTCAATGGTAATATGGCCATCAATAAAAATAATGTAGTTGATCTTAATGGAGGTGGTCCATATATCAATAGTTCTTACGATTTAGATCCACGCTATATTGTAAAAGTAGGCTTGCCATACAACGCGCATTGGGGATACAAAACCAATGGTTATTTCCTTGATGCAAATGATGTAGCTACTTATCCAACAATTGCATCTGGCACAAAGCCTGGGGATGTTAAATATGTGGATTTAAATAAAGATGGCAAGATTACTGCCGACGACTGGACCATGATTGGAAATCCATTTCCCAAATACACATTTGGTTTAACAACTGAGTTGATTTACAAAAGTTTTACACTGAATTTATTCTTCCAAGGTGCTGCAGATGTTGACACCCGTCTTTCAGGCGCTTTATCAGAAATAGGAATTTTTGAAGGGTTTGCAACTAAGTTGATTACCAACAATTATTGGACTCCTCAAAATATAAATGCAAGATTTCCGCTACCAAGAAAAAGTGATCAAAGAAATGTAAATACATCAGATCGCTTGATCATAGACGGATCATATTTTAGGTTAAAAAATATTCAGTTATTGCATACTATATCCGCAGCTGATTGTAAAAAAGTTGGTATCAGTAGTGCCCGCGTATATGTTTCAGCAACAAATATTCTGACGTTTTCTAAATTGAACGACTGGAATCTTGATCCTGAGGCAGATTCTGGAAGGGGTACTTATTATCCACAGACAAATTTGATAACAGCAGGACTTAGTATCAATTTTTAATTGAATAAATAAATTGAAATGAAAAAGAATATGAATATTAGAATAATCAGCCTAGTTGCATTGGCATTCTTTTTACACAGTTGTAAAAAAAATGTTCTTGAAACAGTTCCAAATGACAGGGTTTCATCAACGATATATTGGAAAACAGAAGCGGATGCAAAATCTGCTGTAAACTCAGTTTATCAAGCATTGGATGCTATTAACTTATTTGTATTGGACGGAATTACAGATATCGGCCATACAAATACAACATTTACAGTTGAGTTAAATATTGAAAATGGAACTTATGACGCATCACATTCAAGAATTCAATCTGAGTGGCAGAGTGGTTACAGAGGAATTTTTCTTGCTAATTATGTGCTTGATAATATTGATAGAGTTAAAACCACAAATGCAACTCTGATCAATCAGTTAAAGGGTGAAGCAAGAACTTTGAGGGCATTCTATTATATGAAACTTGTTGGGTTATATGGGGATGTTCCCTTGGTAACGACCTCGATAACACCTGAAGTTGGCTTAACAATTACACGAACAAAGGCATCAGATGTTTGGACATACATTGACAAAGAGCTTACAGAAGCAGCGGCCCTCTTGCCTGCAACTTATACTTCAGTAGATAAAGGAAGAATTACAAAAGGTGCTGCACATTCATTAAGGGCAAGAGCAAATCTTTGGGCAGGCAATTACACCAACGCTGCTGCAGCAGCAAAAGCTGCGATGGACCTCAATGTATATAATCTATTGCCAGAATATGGCAAGCTATTTACCTACGCCAATGAAAATAGTGTTGAGGTTGTATTTGATAAGCAATTTCTTGCTGGAACTATTACCCACAATGCTTTTGTTTTCATGGGGCCTTATAGTCAAAAAACAAGCGGCAGTAACTACGTTCCAACCAAGGCACTTGCTGATATGTTTACAATGAAAAATGGCAAGTCTATTAGTGATCCAACTTCAGGATTTGATCCTAAATTGCCTTATGTTGGAAGAGATCCTAGAATGAGATTTACCATGTATTTAGATGGAGATTTACTGCCAAGTGGAATTATATTCAAACCAGTTCCTGGACAAAATGGTGGTGATGAAGTAGGAAAAACCCAATACAATACATCAACTGGATATTCTTTAAAAAAATATGTATCTGCTGAAGATTTTGCCAATCCAGGTGCAAGTGGTTTGAACTTTATTCTATTAAGATATGCAGAAGTACTTTTGACTTATGCGGAGGCTAAAATTGAGTTAAATCAAATTGATCAGACAGTCTATGATGCTATCAATAAAGTGAGAACAAGATCTGATGTTGGCTTGCCGGCACTATCGGGTCTTAGTCAGTCAGAATTGAGGGCCGCTGTTAGACTGGAAAGAAATGTGGAACTTGCATTCGAGGGGTGGCATCTTTTTGACATCAGAAGATGGAAGACAGGTACTTCTGTAATGCCAGGTAAAGTATATGGCATCACTTATTATTCTGGATTAAATCCAATAACTGTTGAGGTAGCAAGTGTGATGAAATCTTTCGATCCAGCAAAACATTATCTATGGCCAGTGCCTCAAAAGGAAAAATTAATAAATCCTGCATTAGGACAAAATCCTGGTTGGTAAATTAACATCATTAAATCAGAACAGCTAGGATTTTCTAGCTGTTCTGATTTAATGATAAATTGATTATTTTATAAAATATTAAATTAAATTTCAATTTAAATTTCACAATATGAAAAAAGGATTAATCGGGATGCTTTTGATGTGCATTGCCACTTTGAACCATTCGTATGTTAATGTTGAAAAAAGGCCACCTAACATAGTGCTTATTTTTATGGATGACATGGGGTATGGAGATCTCTCTTGTTATGGTGCATTGGATGTTCAAACACCCAACTTGGATCGACTTGCAAGTGAAGGAATTCGATATACAAATTTCTTGTCTTCTCAACCTGTTTGCAGTGCTTCAAGGGCTTCACTGATGACAGGCTGTTATTCAAACAGGGTTGGTATTTCAGGAGCTTTGTTCCCAAATAGTCAAATTGGAATTTCAAAAGATGAAATGACCATCGCTGAATTATTAAAGCAGAAATCCTATGCAACAGCCATATTTGGGAAGTGGCATTTGGGTGATTCAAAAGAATTTTTGCCCTTACAGCATGGATTTGATGAATATTTTGGAATACCATTTTCAAATGACATGTGGCCAGTTGATTATGATGGAAGTCCTGCGAAAGCTGGTAGCAATAAGGCTCAATTTCCACCCTTGTACTGGATTAAAAATGAAGAAAAAGTAAAAGAAATTAAAACATTAGAGGATCAGTCAATGATTACAAGCACCATTACTGACCAAGCAATCACATTTATCAAAAAAAATAAGTCTAAGCCTTTTTTTGCATACATTCCAAGTCCAATGCCGCATGTTCCCATAAATGCATCCAAGGATTTTCGTGGTAAAAGCAAGCAGGGCTTGTATGGAGATGTAATTCAAGAGATTGATTATTCGGTGGGAAGAATCATGCAGACCTTGAAAGAGGAAGGGCTAGATAAAAATACATTGGTGATTTTTACCAGCGATAATGGACCTTGGTTAAACTTCGGAAACCAAGCAGGTAGTTCAGGTGGCTTCAGGGAAGGCAAAGGAACAATTTTTGAGGGAGGCCAGCGCGTACCTTGTATCATGCGTTGGACAGGAACTATCAAGCCTGGCATGGTTTGTAATCAACTTTCATCAACAATAGACATTCTTCCTACAATTGCCTCACTAACAGGCACTTCTTTGTCTGCTAATAAAATTGATGGGGTTGATCTTTCCCCACTTATTAAAGGCGACCTGACTGCTTCCCCAAGGAAAAACTTTTTGTATTACCATAGAAAAAATTCTTTAGAAGCAGTTCGGATTGGAAATTGGAAGTTGGTATTTGAACATCCTTCTAGGTCTTATGTCAATCAAGCCCCTGGCAAAGATGGGTTTCCTGGTAAATCACCTGAAAATATTGTGATGCCAATGGCTTTATATGATTTAAGGAGAGATCCAGGTGAAGTTTATGATGTGAAGGAATTCAATCCTAAAATTGTGCAGGAACTACTTCAGCTTGCTGATGAGGCCAGAAAAGACCTTGGTGACGACCTTCAGAATAAAGTGGGGATTGGTAATAGGATGCCGGGAAACATCATTAAATGAAGAATGAAAAATGGTTTTAAACGAAGAATGAAAAATGAAGAATGAAAAACCCCGGCTGTTCCATTTTTCATTCTTCACTTTTCATTTGGAGAATCATTTTTCATTCTTCACTTTTCATTTGTATAGTCATTCTTTATTTTTCACAATTCAAGTCCTGCCAACGACAAACTCATTTTTTTTAATTCTTGAAGTTCAACATCTTCAATTATGCATTCTGGCATAAGTATCAGAGATGTTCCATTTTTCTTCCACCAATCGTGATGAATCAGCGATTTGAAAGGTATGGTACCTATTAGGTAATTACGTTCATTACCGGAATGCCATTCTTCAATGCTGGCAAATTCTTCTTTAGGGATGTCTGCAATATCCTGAAAACTGATGTATACCCTAAGATGGAATTCATCACTTAAGCTGGCTGGGTTGAGTTGATTTCTTTTTTTGTATTCATACTTGTATCCATACCTAAGTGCTGCAATATCACTCAATACAGCTGAAGCAGTAGGAAAACTTCCAGCACCCTTTCCATAAAAAAATTGTTTGTCAGCAAATCCACTTTCAATAACCACGCCGTTGTACTCATTTTTTACAAAAAAAAGTTGATCTCCTTGGTCTACAAATTGGGGAAGAACGAAGGTCGCAACTTTTCCATTGTGTAATTTTTTGGCTTGTGCCACAAGTTTAATCGATTGCCCCCTAGACAACGCAAGGTTTGCATCCACTTCATGGATTTGAGTGATTCCATTGAATAGCAAATCGTTAATGGTGGTGCTGATTCCATAGCTATGCGTGAGCAGTAATACCCATTTATTGGCTGCATCAAAACCTTCAATATCGAGTGTTGGATCAGATTCAGCAAACCCCAATTGTTGTGCCATCAACAGCGCTTCTTTGAAATTTAATTGCTCTTCAAACATCTTGGTTAGGATGAAATTGGTAGAGCCATTCACAATGGCTTTTATTGCGTGAAGTAGATCGTTGTCGTAGTATTCTTCTAGATTTCTGATGATCGGAATTGAAGCACAAGAGGAAGCTTCATAAAGCAATGACCTTCCTGTTGTATTTTGCAATTCAATTAATTCAGGCAGGTGCTCTGACAGCATTTTTTTACTGGCACTTACCACGTCCTTGCCGTTTTTTAATGCGGTTGATACGATATGATAGCCTACTGTGCTGTCGTTGATTACTTCAACTACTACATTGATTTCCGGATCGTTTAGAATTTCATCAATCTCTTCCGTGAACAACTCTGCGGGTGCATTTCTCTTTTTATAAATATTTTTTATGCAAACTTTTTTAATGGATGCTTTTAGTGAGGGTGTTTGCTTTAAAACTTTATACAACCCTTCTCCAACAACGCCGAAACCGAATAATCCAATTACCAATTCTTTCTGTGATCCCATTTTTTATATTTTATCTATGAAATTTTCCAATAAAGTTGACAGTGTTTTGTCTTCAAGCAAAAACCCATCATGCCCATAAATTGATTCAATGATCTCAAGCTTTGCATCCGGAACATGCGCAGCCAGAAATCTTTGTTCACTAATGGGAAACAATAAGTCTGATGTAATGCCTATTACCAAACATTTTGACCTGATTTTTTGCAACATTTCTTCAGCTTCAAACAAACCCCTTCCTAGGTGATGAGAATCCAATGACTTGGACAACATGTAATAACTGAATGCATTGAATCGCTTGCTTAGTTTTTCTCCTTGGTATCGTTGATAGGATTCACTTTTGAAATTCTCAACAGATTCTTTTGAATCCTGTTGCGTTTTTTCATAAGTATCATAGCTCCTGTAACTCAGCAAAGCCACTGCCCTAGCTACTTTCATTCCTGCCATACCTCCATCATTGCGTTCTTCAAACCAAGTAGGATCTGCTTCTATGCACATCCGTTGTGAAGCATTAAACGCTTTCCCCCAAGGTGATTGAAAAGCATTCGTAGATATCGGTACAATGTGTTTGAATAATTCAGGTGACATGGCCGCCCAAGCAACAAGCTGTTGTCCACCCAATGAACTTCCTACCCCTAAAAAAATTTCTTCAATTCCAAGGTGTTTTCTAAGGATGTCATACCCCTTGGCCATATCCAGCGGTGTGAAAAAAGGGAAGTTCCTGTAGTAAGGTTTGTTGGTTGCAGGATCTATGTCCAACGGACCAATGCTCCCATAACAACTTCCTGGGGTGTTCACACAAATGATGAAGTATTTTTCAGGGTCAAAAAATTTCCCTTCACCAACCATTCCTGGCCACCATTCAGCAGGATTGCTGTTGGCTGTCATTGCCTGAAATATCCATGCTACATTATCCCTCGCTTCTGAAATTTTTCCGATTGTTGTATAGGTCAGGTGGAAGCCGGCAATGCTTCTCCCTGATTCTAGCGAAAATTCGCCTTTGTAATTAAATGTATGTTTTTTACTATCCATGGTTTTCTACGCTGGTTCAAAAAAAACAAAAAAAAAGCCCACCTGAAGTCAGATGAGCTTTCACTATGATTTGTAATTTTATATCAAGCGAGAGATCTGACTTATCTGTCTCCGCTATTGCGGAGCTGGATTTGACACCTTATTACGCATGACCGTAACAGGTTGTCAAGGCTTCATTGGGCCAATTCCCTCTGCCTTTCTAGATAAGATTACGAAAGAACTATTGCGAAGTTAAATAATTATGTCAAAAATTCAAGTGTTTCATGCATAAAATCAATTTGTTGAACCTTATCCGGTATTGTGGGTTATTTTTGTTAGGGATTTTTTATGTTAACCTTTAACAACAACACCGTTTTTTGACAGAGATGTATTGTCGTAATTGACCTATAAATTTGTTCTTGGAATATAGAACGTTGTGGATCCTAAAAAGAAAAAATTATGAAGCAAAAAAAAATAACCCAATCAGCGGATATGATTGAAGTGATTGGGGCTAGGGCCCACAACCTCAAAAATATTGATATCAATATCCCTAAGAATAAATTAGTGGTTATAACGGGAATAAGTGGCAGTGGTAAATCTTCATTGGCTTTTGATACGATTTATGCTGAAGGGCATCGGCGATATATGGAAACTTTCGGAACCTATGCCCGTCAGTTTATGGGTGAAATGGAGCGGCCAGATGTAGATAAAATCAGTGGATTGTCTCCCGTTATTTCAATCGAACAAAAAACGACCAATAGGAACCCACGGTCTACCGTAGGAACTGTTACAGAAGTATACGATTTTCTCAGGCTTCTTTTTGCTAGGGCCAGTGACGCATATTCCATGCATACCGGTAAAAAAATGGTGAAGTTTACCGATGAAGAAATTGTTTCTGACCTATTTGGAAAGCTGAAAGAGAAGAAAATTACGCTGTTAGCGCCAATTGTAAGAGGCCGTAAAGGACATTATAGAGAGCTCTTTGAAGAAATCAGGAAAAAGGGTTTTGTGAAAGTAAGGGTTGATGGTGAATTAAAGGACCTTGTTCCTAAAATGCAAGTTGATAGGTACAAAATGCATGACATAGAAATTGTGGTTGATAGGTTGGCGGTTACAGAAGACATGCGAATAAGGATTGGGCAAAGCATTAGGCAAGCACTTCAAATTGGCAAGGATTTGGTTTTTATTTTAGTGAATGAAGAAGAAAAGGTGGTTCAATACAGCAAGAAGTTGATGTGTGCTGAAACAGGACTTTCTTACGAAGAACCCTCTCCGAATAGCTTTTCTTTTAATTCGCCCTACGGAGCTTGTCCAACCTGCAAAGGACTGGGTGAGCAACATGCCATCAATATTGACAGCATTATTCCAGATAAAACAGTGTCAATTGAAGATGGTGCCTTGGCCCCTTTGTCTGAGAATCACGAAGGGTACTTCTATAAAATGATTGAGGCGCTTGCAAAGAAAAATAAGTTTAGTCTAAAAACACCTATCGGAGAATTGCCTCAACACATCCTAAACTTAATACTATACGGCAATGAAGCGGGTGTCTTGAATGAATTTGATGAAGAAGTTATTGAGAAGGGTAAGGAAGACAAGGTTTTCGAAGGATTAGCGCGGATGATCATTCGGTGGTTCTCAGATAGTTCAAGCGATGCGGTTAGGGATTGGGCCGAGAAATTTATGTCACTGAAAACTTGTTCTAGTTGCAATGGAGCCCGTCTCAAAAACGACAGCTTGTGGTTTAAAGTTGATGGGGAAGACATTGCTGCTCTTTCTTCCATGAACCTCATTAAATTGAGTGATTGGTTTTCAAATTTGGAAAAACGGCTTGACAAAAAGCAGCAACAAATAGCAAAAGACATTTTAAAAGAGATCAGAAGCCGGCTTGGCTTTTTGCTTGATGTCGGATTGGGATATCTTTCTTTGGGCAGGCCCTCTAGAACCCTCAGTGGTGGGGAGTCTCAGCGGATTAGGTTGGCAACCCAAATTGGATCGCAATTGCAAGGGATTACCTACATTTTGGATGAACCTTCCATCGGACTGCATCAGCGCGACAACCAACAGTTGATTGGCGCACTTAAAAATTTACGTGATATTGGCAACAGTGTATTGGTTGTAGAGCATGATAAGGACATCATGCTTGCAGCGGATTACTTGATTGATATTGGCCCAAGGGCTGGTATTCATGGTGGCAATATTGTTGCTCAAGGAACACCGGAAGAAGTCTGCAAGACAAACTCTGAAACTGCTGGATACCTAAAAAACGAAAAAAAGATTGATATTCCGGTTGAAAGAAGAAAGGGAATTGATAAATATCTTTCCTTGATAGGCGCTTCTGGGAATAATCTCAAAGGAGCAGATTTGCACATTCCTTTGGGGACATTTGTTGTTGTAAGTGGTGTCAGTGGTAGCGGTAAATCCACACTCATCACAGAAACGCTGTATCCACTCCTGAACAAACACTGTTATAATTCTAAAGCAGAGCCAATGCCTTACAAGAAAATCGAAGGCTTGGAACACATTGACAAAGTAATTGAAATTGACCAATCACCCATAGGCAGAACGCCGCGAAGCAATCCCGCTACCTATTGTAATTTTTTTACTGAAATCAGGCAACTTTATGCTTCTGTACCAGAAGCAAAAATCAGGGGATACAATGCTGGACGATTTTCTTTCAATGTAAAAGCGGGAAGGTGTGAATTATGTGAGGGGGGAGGCCTTCGGGTAATTGAAATGAATTTCCTTCCCGATGTTTACATCCATTGTGAAAAATGCAATGGTAAACGGTATAATAGGGAAACGTTGGAAATCCGATACAAGGGAAAATCAATCAGCGATGTGCTCAACATGACAGTTGAAGAGGCTGTAGAATTCTTCCAACACATCCCTTATCTCCATCGAAAAATAAAGGTATTACAAGAAGTTGGATTAGGCTATATAACCATTGGGCAATCCGCTGTAACATTGAGTGGTGGCGAAGCCCAGCGTGTAAAGTTGGCCACAGAATTGGCAAAAAGAGATACAGGAAAAACATTCTACATCCTTGATGAGCCCACCACCGGCTTGCATTTTCAAGACATACGATTGTTATTGACAGTTTTGAATAAATTGGTGAACAGAGGCAATACAGTGTTGGTGATAGAGCATAACCTAGATGTTGTCAAAGTTGCTGATTATATTATTGATTTGGGTCCCGAAGGTGGAGATGGGGGAGGAACCATTCTTTATCAAGGAGATCCAGAGGGGCTACTCAAGGTAAAAGAGAGTCACACTGCTAAGTTTCTGAAGTTAGAATTAAAATAAATTAAGATGGAAAGAATTATCATTGATATGGACGAAGTAATTGCTGATCCTATGGGCGCAATGGTTACTTGGTATGAAGAAAATCACCCTGGAAAAGTCAATTTGGACAATATTAAAGAAGGATCTTGGGTAAGGGGTTTCCCAGTAGAACATCACCAGCTTGTGCTTGATCGTTTGCATGGACCAGGTTTCTTTCGTGACTTGCCTGTTATGGATGATGCGGTTGATGTGCTTAGAGAAATGAATAAGCGATATGAAATATTTATTGTTTCTGCGGCAGTCGAATTTCCTAATTCTTTGAAAGAAAAACATGATTGGCTGATGGAGTATTTCCCTTACTTCACCTGGAGGCAATTGGTTTTATGTGGAGATAAACGGATGATCAGTGGCGATTATATGATTGATGATCATTTGAAAAACCTGATTCATTTCAATGGGAAAAAATTGCTTTACTCCGCTTTTCACAACAGGGGAGTAGAAGGTTACACAAGACTCAATAATTGGAAAGAAGCTGCTGGTCTTTTTTTAAAATAAAAAACAAGCCACGGAGAGTTTAATTTTTTGCAACTGGTTTTTCACAGGATTGCATGTTAAATAATCTTCCATGACTTGTTAGTGCGTTATAGGAAATAGGCTCCTATAAAGCGGTAAGGGTACAGATCAAACAAATAACTATAATTATATCTTAGGGCAACGAACACTGCCAGTGCCCCTGGTTCTTTTTTCTCTTACTTTGGATTCGGTTTGTAACCGAATACTAACTTTTACTGATGAGGAGTAATAAGCGTCATTGTTTGTTGCTGTCCCTCTTTTTGCACCAACCCCAAATCCTGGTCTGTAGTTTCCACCATTTGCGAAAGCTGATTTGTTGGCCATCTGAACAGCTTTTGCAGCCTGGTCAGAGGTTTGTCCGAAGTATGCATAAAAATCTTCATTGCCGATGTAGTCTGTACTAACATCATCGATGTAATCAGTGAATGTTTTTCTATTTACAATTTCAAATGAAACTGCGAAGTCTTCCGTTACAAAATATTTTACACCAATTCCATAAGGGATGTTTATTTGAGTAAGGTTATATTCTTTTCTTTCAGGATGGTTAGGCATTCCTTGTCCTTCTGTCCTTAATGGTTTTAAATCAACCCATTCTTTGCTGCCGTCATTTTTTACATACTGCCCTTGTGGTTTAAAATTAAAAATACCTATCCCTAACAATGCATATGGCCTTACTTTATAAATCACATCATTGGCATCGTATTCTAACAATGCAGTGGGATAGATTTCTGCGGAGAGATATGCTTCTTTTATGGATGATTTGAAGTGTTGATTTCTTGCTTTTCGTGCCTCTTCTAATCCACCCTTTCCGGTGATAAGGCTATCTGCACCATCAACTTTTCCAATCGAAGCTGAGAGTTTGATATTAAGAAATTCAAATGGACTATAACCTATATAAGCACCCGACATAAATCGAGTTAGTGAAATCATGTTGTCTTTTAGAAAAGTTCCTCCTTTGCCAGAATTTCCACCAAGATCACCAAGGAAATTTGATGGACCATACATAAAGCCGTATTCTAATTTAACCTGTGCAGAGAGATTACTCTGTTGTAGAAGTAGTAAAAAAACGATGATGGACATTGCCTTTTTGAGGCTGTTTGATTTGGTTTTCATAATTGGGGATATTAGGATTCGTGGACATACGGATAACGGCACTTTAACATAAATATTATGTTAAAAGTGCCGTTATCCGTTAAAAACGTATAAAAATGGAAGCCAACTACGTATTTATACTAGTTTTTAATCATTTTGATGTGTGGGATATCGTCTTCCATATAAACCTCACTGCACTGAGCGAAACCAAGGTTCTCGTAAAAACGTTTGAGGTATAGCTGGGCACCAATTTTGATGGGTTGTTCTCCGTAAAGGGTATAAGTGCTGGCAATTGCATGTTGCATTAATTCAATGCCGGCCCCTTTATTTCTATAAGATGGAGAACTTACAACCCTGCCAATCGAAGGCTCATGATAAGAAAGTACGGGCGGAAGAATTCGAACATAAGCGATCAATATATTACCAACCCTTCCTTGGAGATGATGCGATTGCTGATCATTGTTGTCCATGTCCAAAAAAACGCAGTTTTGCTCAACCACAAAAACTTCACTGCGCAACCTCAAGATTTCATAAACTTCAATGCCTGTGAGCTCTTCAAATTTTTTCAGTTGCCAAGTTATTTCTTGAGACATTTCACTTCAATTTATGTGCACAAAAATACATCTTTCTCCTTTCTGCATATTTCATTCTTCATTTTTCTGTTCTCTCGCTGAATGCATTAATTTTGATGTCATAGCATACCTATCTTCTATATTATCAAACCCAATCGAATACCTCAAAGGAGTTGGCCCCCTTCGTGCTGATTTGCTGAAAAAAGAATTGCAGATATTCTGTTTTGGGGATCTTTTGACACATTTTCCTTTCAGGCATTTAGACCGAACCAAGGTTCAACCGATTGGTCAGATTACGCCACAAATGGACCATGTCCAAGTAAAGGGGATACTGGTTTCAATGGAACTGGTTGGTGAAAAACGCGGGCGTCGACTGGTTGCACAGATGCGTGATAGGACAGGTTTTATTGAGTTAACATGGTTTCAAGGCATCACTTGGGTTCAAAAAGCATTGGTTGTTGGTCAAGAGTATTTGGTTTTTGGAAAACTTGGTTTTTTTCTTGGGAAGCCTCAAATTACTCATCCTGAGATAGAGTCACCCCAAGAAGCAAATGCCGAAGGAAGAAATTTTCTTGAACCCATTTATCCTGTTACAGAAAAACTAAAGGCAAGGGGATTAAATGCACGCACCATTGGAAAATTGACCCAACAGCTTTTTTTATTGTTGAGTGAAAAAGAAATTCCAGAAATCCTGCCACCTGATATATTAACAACCGAAAATTTTATTTCTCGTTGGCAGGCCTATTCTTATATACATTTCCCATCATCATCAACCCAAAAGGATCAGGCGGTTGCGAGGCTGAAGTTTGAAGAATTCTTCATAGCGCAATTAAGACTAGGGATGTTGCGTTCTGCCCGTCATAGATTTTCCAGGGGTATAAATTTCCCAAAGGTGGGTAGTTATTTTAACGACTTTTATCACAAACACCTTCCCTTTCCATTAACGGGTGCACAAAAAAGAGTGCTGAAAGAAATTCGCCAAGACATGGGAACTGGCAAGCAAATGAATAGGTTGATGCAGGGAGATGTTGGAAGCGGCAAAACAATTGTTGCTTTCATGTCAATGCTTATTGCGTTGGATAATGGTTACCAAGCTTGCATCATGGCACCTACAGAGATATTGGCCAAACAACATTTAGAGAACTTTGTTTCAATGGTAGCCCCTCTAGGACTGGAAGTGGCCTTGCTAACGGGTTCAACAAAATCCGCCGCCAAAAAGAAAATTCTTCAAGGTGTTTTAGATGGCGCGGTACACATTGTTGTAGGAACCCATGCGTTGATAGAAGAAACTGTACAGTTTAAAAACCTCGGACTTGCTGTTATTGATGAGCAACACAAGTTTGGCGTAGCACAAAGAGCCAAGTTGTGGCAAAAAAGCACCATTCCCCCGCATGTTCTTGTTATGACAGCAACGCCAATCCCAAGAACGTTGGCCATGACGGCATATGGAGACCTGGATTATAGCGTAATTGACGAACTGCCACCAGGAAGAAAGCCGATACAAACCGTTCATAGACTCGATGATGCACGGCCACAAGTAATGGATTTTATCAAAGCTGAAATTACCCTTGGAAGGCAAATCTATTTTATTTTTCCACTCATTGAAGAAAGTGAAAAAATGCAATATGAAGACTTGATGAGGGGGTATGAAAATGTCAAATCTTGGTTTCCTGAACCCAAATATTGGATAAGCATGGTTCATGGAAAAATGACGGCAGATCAGAAAGAAGTGAATATGAAGCGATTTGTGACCCATGAAACACAAATCATGGTTGGAACAACCGTTATCGAGGTAGGCGTAAATGTCCCCAATGCTTCTGTTATGGTGATAGAGAGTGCAGAAAAATTCGGGTTAAGCCAACTTCATCAACTTAGAGGGAGGGTAGGGCGTGGAAGTGAAAAAAGTTATTGTATTTTGCTTTCGGGAAGTAAAGTGGGAAAGGAAGCAAAAGACAGGCTTTCTGTCATGTGTGCTACAAATGATGGTTTCAAAATTGCCGAGAAGGACCTTGAAATTCGGGGTCCTGGAGACATCCAAGGAACAAGGCAGAGTGGCGCATTAAACTTTAAACTTGCAAATATTGTAGAGGATCGGTCTATTCTGGAGAAGGCAAAGTTTTATGTTGATGATTTATTACAGACTGACCCCGATTTTACCCAACCTAAAAACGAGGGCTTGAAAAGCTTTTTACAGGTTGATCAAGGAAAAACTGCTTGGGGAAAAATCTCCTAATTGACTTGAATCACTAAAACGAGAAATGATTTTTGGAAACCCGATGAGCATTTTCAACTGCTTGAATGCTTTTTGATTCAGACCTCAAATGACTTTTAAGCACACCAAGCTAATTTTTTTCGGGAATAGGATCTCTCTCAAAAAAAGCATTAAAGTGTTTTAGTTGATTCGAAAATGCTTAAACCTTTATCTAAAAAGATTGTCAATGAAAAGGATGCATATAATACGGCACTTCAATGTTTTGATTTTTTTTGTTCAGGGGTATAAAAAATGATCAAAATCACAAAACAAAATATTATTAACAATACCTATAGCCTTTAATTCATACATTTAATTCAGTTTTAAATTCATGAGAATTCCATTATCAATATTTCTTTTTTTCGGTGTCTTATTACTGGCTCATAGGCTTACAGCACAATCATTTTATGCAATAGATTTTATAGAGAACAAGGGGCAATGGAAAGAGGATTTTCGCTACAAGAGCACCATTGGGGATGGAACTGTTTTTATTCAACGTCAAGGATACACAATATTGAAAAACAATCCTGCTGATTACAATGCAGTGTTGGAATACATGCATGGACATCAAACTAATGCAAAGGTGCCTGTAAAAATTAATGCAGATATGCAAGAGGGCCAGCCTGAAAAAGACCCCAAGAGCATTCCAATATTGAATTCACATGCATATAGCGTCATTTTTAAAGGAAGCTCGGGAAATTCAGCTTTTCAAAATGAAAAATTTACGGGAGAAACAGCCAATTATTTTTTAGGGGATGATCCTAGCAAGTGGCAAAAAAATGTAAAAAGTTTTGGAAGCATTGTTCAAAAAGACCTTTATCCTGGGATAGACATCCGTTATTATTCTAGTGGGGATAAAATGAAATATGACTTTACTGTTAAAGCCGGGGGAGATCCTTCACGTATCGTAATGCAATACGATGGCGTGGACAAACTTTCCATCAAAGATGGTCATCTTGTTATTGGTACATCCGTTGGGGAATCCAAAGAGCTTCCTCCCTATGCCTTTCAAATCATTGGCGGACTCAAAAAAGAAGTTGAATGTCGTTATGAAATAACAGGGAAAACTGTCCAATTCAAGATCAAGTCGTATGACAAATCAGCCCCCTTAATAATAGATCCAATTTTGGTTTTTTCAACATACACAGGAAGTAGAATCAGCAATTGGGGATTCACTGCTGCTCCTGGTCCCGATGGCAGCCTTTATGCCGGTGGTATCGCATTTGGATCAGGGTATCCCATTTCAATTGGAGCCTTTCAGTCAAGTTTCAGTGGTGGCGTTGGACAAGGCAGTATCAGTGGTATAGATATTTCCTTAACCAGATTTAGTGCGGATGGCAGAGCAAGAATTTTTTCTACCTATTTGGGAGGATCTGGGGACGAATTCCCTCACAGCATTTTCGTTGATCCTGCCGGTAATCCTGTAATCCTTGGACGAACAACTTCCCAGAACTTTCCAACGTTGAACAACAACAAGGTCGGTCCTTTGGGTGCCACAGATATTTTTGTTACAAAGCTGTCTGCAGACGGCACGAAACTTTTAGGTGGGGTTCTTGTTGGAGGACGTGGAATTGACGGAGCCAATATTGATCCCAGTATTAGTCCCGGCCCCAAATCCATCCTTTACAATTATGGCGACAATGCACGCAGTGAGGTGATTCTAGACAAATCAAACAACATCTACATTGCGTCTTGCTCGCAGTCCAGTGACTTTCCTCTGAAAAATTCTTTTCAGAATTATGCTGGACTTCAAGATGGAATTGTCATGAAGTTTTCTCCTGACTTATCAACCTTGTTTTTCAGTTCTTATATGGGGGGAGATGATGATGATGCTTCATTTGTACTAGCGTTAAATCCTATAAACAATGATATTTATGTTGGAGGTGCAACCCGTAGTAATAATTTCCAAGGCAACAAATCTGGTACTATTGGAACATCCTTTCAGGGCAATATTGATGGGTTTGTTTCAGTGCTTAATAACAACGGGGTACCTGTTAGGAGTACTTTTTTAGGTACTAATGCAATCGATATCGTTTATGGTATTCAGTTTGATGCCAAGGGTTTCCCATACGTGATGGGAATTAGCTTGGGCGCTTGGCCAGTTAAAAATGCAACCTATCGCGATCCCGGATCCAAGCAATTCATTTCAAAACTCAAACCGGATCTTTCTGACTATGTATATTCCACCGTTTATGGAACTGGCGCCGCCGTGCCAAATATATCGCCAGTGGCATTCTTGGTTGATCGGTGCGAGAATGTATATGTTTCTGGATGGGGAGGAAAATTGAATTTATGCTACAATGGCGCTTTTGATCAAAAGACTGTTGGTACCAATGGACTCAAAACGGTTGGTGGTCCAATTCAAAGCTATACAGACAACAAGGATTTCTACTTTTTTGTACTTCAAAAAGATGCAACTTCTCAATTGTATGGTTCATTTTATGGCCAACAAGGCGGTGAGGGTGACCATGTTGATGGTGGTACATCTAGGTTTGACAACAAAGGAGCAATTTATCAAGCAGTATGTGCAAATTGTGGAGGAACCAGTATCTGCTCAAAAGACCCCATAAGAAGACCCTTGATTATTACACCCGGCGTTGTTGGTCCCACCAATGGATCTCTGGGTTCAGGCAGCGCAGGCGAGTGCAACCTAGCTGCTTTTAAAATTAATTTTGAGTTTGATGGAATAAAAGCAGGCGCTCAAACAGCCATCGACGGTGTTGTTTATGATACTGCAGGTTGTGTTCCATTAAAAGTAGATTTTACCGATAGTATTGATATGGGAAAAAGTTATGAATGGGATTTTGGGGATGGATCAACAGGATTTAGCGGAACCACACCTATTGTAAGCCACACATATACCAGACCTGGTAATTTTAGGGCAAGATTGATATCAATTGACAACGACCGTTGCATTCCCCGCGATACATCTTATGTAACAATTAGGGTTAGAACAGACAAGGCAATTATTGCTGCAGTCGGTAATAAGCTGCCACCTTGTGAAGGATTCAATGTTAGGTTTACAAATAACTCTATTGCTCCTCTGGGAAGGGTATTTTCAGATACATCCTTTGTTTGGGATTTCGGCGACAATTCACCTCGTGTAAAGATGGGGAAGTCAAGCATCGATCATACATTTCCTGCTGCAGGTTCATACAAAATAAAATTGTTTTTGAATGATACCACTTATTGCAATGCTTTTGATACCGAGGAGTTCACAATGTATCTTTCTCCTCTTGTAAAAGCCAATTTTACCACCCCACTGATTGGATGTTTACCCCATAAGGCTGAATTTAAAAATACCAGTGTTGCAGGACAAACATTCATTTGGAATTTTGGCGATGGCACTCCAAATTATACTGGAGCAAATCCTCCAGTCCACTTGTATAATCGATTGGGCGATTATGTTATAAGACTAATTGCAAATGACCCTGCAACATGTAATTTCACAGACACTTTTTCATACACTATATCCGTCAAGCCAAGTCCCGTAGCCGGATTCACTTTCTCTCCCGATCCGCCAGAAGTTAATACGCCTACACAATTTTCTAATGGATCTAGTGGAGCTTCAACATTCAGGTGGTTTTTTGGCGATGGAGACACTTCAATACAAGTGAATCCAGTTCATTTATACCCAAAGTCAGACCTTTTTAACGCTTGTTTGGTTGCCTACAATCAATTTGGCTGCACAGATACTGTTTGTTCAAATATTCAAGCCTTGGTGAAAGCTATTGTAGATGTACCAAATGCCTTTACTCCCAATGGGGATGGTAAAAACGACAAAGTTTTTGTGCGTGGATTTGGTATCGAACAGATGAATTTCAGAATTTATAACCGTTGGGGGCAGCTTGTTTTCGAATCTGGTTCTCCTTATTTTGGATGGGATGGAAAGTTCAAAGGGGAACTTCAGCCCATGGACAGTTATGCATATACCTTGTTGGTTCTATTTAGTGATGGAACCCAAGCTTCAAAAAAGGGGGATATTACTTTGTTGCGGTAATTGGGAAAGGATAGAATGACCAATATGTGAATAGAAAAAATCAGTTAAAATGACAAAAAAAATGGGTTTAAGTTGTGCAATGTATAAATTATCTATGCTTGTTATATTAACAACATCGGTTTCAATGTCATTTGCTCAAGACCTTCATTTTTCTCAATTTTTCAATTCTCCTTTGTCTACAAATCCTGCCAATACAGGCTTCATTCCAGCTGCAGATTTTAGGGTTGGTGCAAATTACAGAGACCAGTGGTCATCAATCCCAGTACCATATAAAACTACAAGTATCTGGGGGGATGCCCAGTTTCTGAGAAATAGAATACCTGGTGGTTGGATGGGTTTAGGGGGAATGATTTTACAAGATGTTGCAGGAAGCGGAAATTTGAAGTCGACAAAAGCCTATGCCTCGGTAGCATATCATCAAATGCTTGGCAATACTGGACTTTTATCCGCTGGTTTTAATCTTGGATATGCCGGCAAGCAACTCAATATCAACAAATTCACATTTGACAACCAATGGAACGGCCGATTTTTTGATGGCAGCACCCCGAGTGGAGAAATATTTCAAAACAACTCGATTGGATATTTTGATCTCCAAGCAGGATTAAACTACGCCTGGTTTCCTTCTGATAATATTTATCTGCATGCTGGAGTTAGTATGCACCATTTGAACTCTCCCAAGGAGACCTTTTTTGCTTCAGGGAATGGTTATGATAATACCATTTCTCCTCGGACAATTTTTTTTCTAGACGCTGTGCTAAAAGTAAATGATCGCGTAATTGTATCTCCTGCAATGTATGTTACAAAGCAGGCTAAATCTACAGAGTTTGTAGGAGGCCTTCACTTTAATTATAACTTGACTGGCAACGGAGAGCAACAATTAATTGCAGGTCTTTACTTCAGACCTTCTGATGCATACATTCCTACGATTGGTTACCAATGGAAAAATTTTAAATTCATGTTTAGCTATGACGTAACAAATTCTCCGCTCAAATACTTTAACTCAAGCAGGGGCGCCACAGAATTGTCGCTTCAGTATGACGGCTTCTTCGATACTTATTATGGCAATAAACGACAAAGCCTTTGTCCAAGTTTCGGTAATTAAAAATCGCTCAATTTATCCCCTAACCAATTCTTCTATCAAGGATTCAGGATTTGAATGTATAGATAGCCTGTCTGAAGGGATTTCATATAAAAAACCTTTGCGGCTCATCATTTCAAAATGAGCAATCAGATGATCATAAAATCCATTTGTGTTGAGGATGAATATTTTTTTGTTGTGTATACTCAGTTGGTTCCACGTCAGCATCTCAAATAACTCATCTAAAGTGCCAAATCCTCCGGGAAGTACAATGCCAACAAATCCCATTTGATACATGGTTTTTTTACGGTCGTGCATGTCTTTTGAAACAATCAATTCTGATAAACCTGTATGTTGCTGCTCCCAAGCCAATAATACTTCGGGAATTACTCCGGTTACAGTCGCTCCATTTGCCATTGCATTATTGGCAATGGCACCCATCAACCCTTTTTCAGATCCACCATAGACTATGTCAAAGCCGCTTGTTCCCAAAAGCCTGCCTAGAACAGCAGCATTTTGCATAAAATCAGGATCATTGCCTGTCTTCGAACCGCAAAATACGGCTACCGTTTGTCTGATTCTGTCGGACATAATTGTTTGAAGTGGGTCTATTTCTTTTTATAATCACCGCGTTTCCAAGATCTGATGAATTCTCCCCATGCAAAAGGGTTGAAGATATTCATGGGTGGTGCTTGGCCTGTATAATAATATTTTTGGGCAGACTTGGCAAGACTCAGGTTTACAGCCTCTCTGCCATCACTTGGGAGCGACCGCATCAATATTCTCCTTGTTGCCATGTCTGTATTTTTTCTCGCAATTTCAATATTATCGTCTGGCACATCAGTTCCAATAAAATCACGCTCAAATTGCTCCCTTGATGGTCTAGGCTTTATGATGGCTGCCGGTAGGAATAAGGTGTCTGTAACCATCAACTGAATAATGCTGAATTGGTTTCCAACAAGATCTGTAGGAATTTTTGTAACCTTGTTTTTAAAGCCGATGCAACTGAATTCAATGTCATCTCCTTTTAACACAACAATTGAAAACACCCCTTGGTTATTGGTTAAGGTTCCCCTCCCAGTCCCTTTAACCAAAATACTTACTGCAGGAAGCCCACGCAAGCTGTCTGCAGTCATGACAACCCCGTAGAGCTGAACAACTGAATCCTTAAAGCTTTCAAATTGGGCCTTTGCTTTGAAAGGTATAACAGCGATAATAATTAAGAAAACGAGTATTTTTTTCATCAGAAAGAATCTTCCACAAATTAAGTGCATCTTTTGGATAAACAAAGTCGGATATGAATGGTTATTTTTGCAATTCTAGTATATTTTAACAAATCATAATTATGGTAACAGAAGATATCTTAAAAGCCTTGGGTACAGTTCAAGAGCCTGACCTTAAAAAAGACTTGGTAACATTGAATATGGTGAAAGATATCCATATTGAAGGAAACAATGTCTCATTCACTGTAGTTTTAACAACTCCCGCTTGTCCAATGAAGGAATTAATCAAGCGAGATTGTGTTAATGCCATTCATTCTAACGTTAATTCAGCATTAGAAGTGGTGGTGAATTTCACTTCCAATACAACTTCTCTTCGGGCGGATGGCCAAGCTGTTTTGCCGGGAGTTAAAAACATCATCACTGTCATAAGCGGAAAAGGTGGCGTTGGTAAGTCAACCGTAGCTGTAAATTTGGCACTGGCGTTGTCCCAACAAGGTGCTAAAGTGGGATTGATGGATGCGGATATTTATGGACCTAGCATTCCTATCATGTTTGGTGTAAGGGGACAAAGGCCTTTGATGAAGGAAGTTGATGGCAAGGATAAAATTGTTCCTCTTGAGCAATATGGCATTAAATTAATCAGCATTGGTTTGTTGGTTGACGAGAAAAGTGCTGTGGTTTGGCGTGGTCCAATGGCCAGCAGCGCCATCAGGCAGTTCGTTTCTGATGTTCATTGGGGTGAACTTGATTACTTGGTCATAGACATGCCTCCTGGAACAGGTGATATCCATCTTACCCTGGTTCAAACAATTCCTGTCACGGGTGCTGTTGTGGTTACAACGCCTCAGGAAGTAGCACTTGCAGATGCTAAGAAAGCGATTGCCATGTTTGGTCAAGCACAAATTAAGGTGCCTATCATAGGGTTGGTGGAAAATATGGCATGGTTTACTCCCTCCGAATTGCCTGAAAACAAATATTATATTTTCGGAAAAGATGGTGGTAAGAATTTAGCCGATCAGTTAGACCTCAATTTCCTTGGACAAATTCCTATTGTTCAAAGCATCAGGGAAGGTGGCGATAAAGGAGTACCTGTAATGGTGGGTACTGACGAGGTTACAAAAAAGGCATTCTTTTCATTTGCTTCAGACACCATAAGGGCGGTATCTATTGCAAACGCTGAAAAAACCGCAACAACCATTTAACGATGTACAAATCCTCCATTTTTAAAGCTGCCAATCCTGATTATGTCATTGAAATAATGCGTGATCAACCTTTTGCAGTATTGATGGGGGTAGATCAAGATAATAAACCAGTAGCCACTCAGGTTCCGTTGTTGGTAGAGGAAAGAGAAAACGGAATATTTTTACTTGGGCATATCATGCGCAATACTAGCCATCACATTGCCTTTGAAAACAATGGCAATGTGATGGCTTTGTTTCATGGCCCACACTGTTATGTCAGTGCCGATTGGTATGAAACCAAAGCGCAGGCTTCAACTTGGAATTATTTGAGCGTGCAGGTAGCTGGGGTGATAAAATTTCTTGGCGAAAATGAGCTCAAGGATATTCTTAACAAGACAACCACTAGATTTGAGAGGGAGGCCAGTAATGCCTCTTATGAAGCATTGCCTGATGTTTATATATCAAAGCATTTGCCTGCAATTATCGCTTTTGAAATACAAGTGACATCAATCAATCATACGTTTAAGTTGAGCCAGAATAAAGACGCCAAAACCTTTGATGCTATTTTACATCATTTAGATTTGGGTGATGAACAGTCCCGTGCCATTGCAATGCACATGAGAAAAAACAGGACAACATAATCATTCTCTTTTGGCCGTTGCTTCTTTCGATGGTGCATTTAATTTGAAACTTTTTCTTTTACCATCAATGGTGATGTGCACAATGTTTGTTTGTTCCTCTTTGTATTCATACATCAAATCGGTAGAAATGCCGACAGACTTGACCGAGGTCAACGACGGGATATTAAAGAAAACCCACGTAGCCTCTTTCTCATTTTCGTAGCCTAGGAATCGATATGATGTTGGGATGCCGTTTATTTTGATGCCTAGATGTTTCCTAAAATAGGTTTCAACCACCTTGTTGTTTTCCTCTTTATTCCCAGCAGAAATATCGATGTTTTTTTTCGTGAATTGTTTCAACGCCGCTTCTAAATCATCTGGATAGATTTTACATGAAATTCCCAGCTCTTTTTCTGCACTTGAATACTCGATATCGAAAACAGCGATAAAAAAAGGATGATTAAACCCTGAAATAATCGGGGTCAATAACAAACAAAAAATAATAATCTTACGTATCATTGCTTACAAAAGTCTGATTTATTTTCGTTGAAGTAACTAATTATGGCTGATTTTATATTTTATTTCAAGGAAGGGTGGTTTCATATTTTAAGCAAGGGAGCACTGGATCATCTTTTTTTCATTATTGTGTTATCAGTAGGATACACCTTTTCGCAGTGGCGTAACATCCTATTTCTGGTTACTGCATTTACTATTGGACATAGCTTGACACTTTTTTTGAGTGTGCTTGACATCATTCGTTTCAATGATAAATACGTAGAATTTGCCATTCCATGTACCATCATTGTTTCAGCTGCCTTGAATCTCTACAGAAGAAATCAGTTAGAGAAAACAGCTGCAATTCAATATTTGCTGGCTTTGGTATTCGGATTTATTCATGGAATGGGATTTGCCAATTCGATTCGTTTCATGTTGTCTTCAGATCAGCACTTGTTGGGCAGTTTATTTAGCTTCAATCTTGGATTGGAAAGCGGACAAATTTTCGTAGTATTGTTAATGCTTTTACTTGTATGGATGATGGTTAAAGTAAACTTGTTAACACACCGTTTTGCGGTTGTTTTATTTTCCGCAATTATTCTTGGACTTTCACTCAAAATGGCATTTGATCGATTAATATATATTTAACTAAAACAGCATTATGAGAAAATGTTTAGTCTTACTGTTGGCCGTTTTTTCAGTGGTCACATTTACCCAAGCTCAGCCAGTTAGAAATCCTGGCTCAAACCATGGCAATCAATTTGAACAACTTGATTATTTATTGCCAACTGCCAATGAATACAGAACTGCAAGTGGGGCACCTGGACCGAAGTATTGGCAACAGCGTGCTGATTATGACATAAATGCATCAATTAATGAGCAGGAAAATACGCTAACTGCTTCAGAAACAATTACTTATTTTAACAATTCACCTGATGTTCTTACCTATTTGTGGTTGCAGTTGGATGAGAACTTCCATCACCCAGAGAGTGATAATAATTACGACAGGCAATCAACCATGCCAGAGGTAATGACGAATCAGCAATTGCTTCAGATGAATCCAAAAGAACATCTTAAGGGATATGGCTTAAACATAACTGCATTAACTGATGCTGTTGGAAAGGAATTACCATACAAAGTAAACCAAACCATGATGCGCATAGATTTGCCTATCGCATTGAAGCCTGGGCAGAAATTTGTTTTCAAGATTAGTTGGAATTATAAAATTCCTGATAAATTAACCCGTTACGGCCGTGGAGGATTTGAATATTTTGCTGAAGATGGCAATAATCTTTATTCCATAGCGCAGTGGTATCCTCGTCTTGCTGTTTACAGTGATTTCCAAGGATGGCAGAACATGCAGTTTGCTGGTGGTTCTGAGTTTTCAGTGACATTCGGGAATTTCAAAGTAAACATCAACGTGCCAGAAGACCATATCGTTGCTTCTACGGGCGAATGCCGTAATCTGTCTACTGTATTGAGCACTGCACAGTTAGCCCGGTGGCAGCAAGCGCAGACTGCTACAGAGCCTATTGAAGTGGTAACACTCGCTGAAGCGTTGGAAAATGCAAAAGAAAAGTCTACAGGTAGAAAAACATGGATTTTTGAAGCCATTAACGTCCGTGATTTTGCTTTTAACAGTTCCAGACGTTTGGTATGGGATGCCATGCCAATTGACATCAATGGCAAAAAAGTAATGTGCATGAGTTTCTATGGTAAAGAGGCTTATCCCATCTACAGGAAATATTCTACCAAGGCAGTTGCTCATACCATCAAAGTCTACTCAAAATACACAATCCCATATCCTTACCCAGTTGCACAATCTGTTGAGGCATCAATCGGTATGGAATATCCAATGTTGGCGATGAATTATGGTCGTGCAGAAAAAGATGGAACATACAGTGAAGCAACAAAATATGGTGCTATCGGTGTGATCATCCATGAAGTAGGTCATAACTTTTTCCCAATGATTGTAAACTCAGACGAAAGACAATATTGGTGGATGGATGAAGGGTTGAATACATTTTGCCAGTTCCTTACTGAACAGGAATTTGACAACAATTACCCATCAAGAAGGGGACCAGCACATTTGATTGCGGATTACATGAAGTTGCCAAAAGACATGCTTGAACCAATCATGACAAAAGGTGATAATGTTGCCAATGTAGGTTCAAATGCTTATGCAAAAGCTGCGACTGGATTGAACATTTTACGGGAAACAATCATGGGAAGAGAACTTTTTGATTTCGCCTTCGGTGAATATGCAAAACGTTGGGCATTTAAACATCCTACACCTGCGGATTTGTTTAGGACATTGGAAGATGCCAGTGCTATTGACCTTGACTGGTTTTGGAGGGGTTGGTATTTCGGAACAGACCCTGTTGATATCGCCCTCGATCAAGTTAAGTGGTTTAAATTGGATGCAGATAAAAACAAGTCATCAATGAAACCACAAGAGTTTGAATCAATCAGTAAACTTAGAAACAAGGCTGATTCAAAAATCAGTTATTACACAGATGCTGATACAACATTGAGGGATTTTTACTACTACAACAGAAGTGCAGACGCTAAAATGGTTCAAGAAAATGTAGAAAAAAATCAGGATGCCCAAAAGGACAAGGAAAATTATGGCAAATGGGAAGATAAAAACATGTACGAACTAAGCTTTAGCAACCAAGGTGGGTTGGTAATGCCCATTATTGTTGAGTGGACTTTCAAGGACGGCAGCAAAGAGGTAGATAAGATTCCGGTTACCATCTGGAGGTTGAATGAAAAAAAGGTCACTAAATTATTCATGAAGAATAAAGAAGTTGCTTCAATCAAGTTGGATCCAATGCGTGAAACAGCAGACATCAATGAATCCAATGGAATGTGGCCAATCAAGGAAATGCCAAGCAAGTTCCAATTGTATAAAATGGCATCTTCAATTAATGGCATCGGCTCCCCACGTGGTGGAGGTGGAGCAGCCAATGCCATGCAGAAAGCAAAAAAATAAGTTTATTTTATCCAAGAAGAGAATTCTTCTTTAGACACGAGGCCCTGTTTTCTTTTAACTTCTACACCATTTTTGTAGAGGATAAAAGTAGGCAGGGCTTCTACGTTGAGAGATTTCATTAAAGCTGTTTCTATTCCCCCATCCATTTTAATCAACGTAAGTTTAGAACTGTTTTCATTCATGAAATCCTTTAAAACTGGTTCCATTTTTTTACATGGTGGGCACCATTCTGCGCCAAAATCTACCAGTACGATGGACGTGCTTTTTACCTGACCTTCATATGAAGAGATGCTAGTTTGTGGCGTATTTGGATCAACTCCTTCCAATGGCCTGTTATCCCTTTTCCATGCGTTGATTCCACCTTCGAGGTTTGTTACTGTATAACCCCTTTCCGTTAAAACCTCTGCTGCGGCGCCACTTCTTCCACCACTTAGGCAATATATGAAAATGGGCCTGCTTTTATCCAGGTGAGATGTCCTATCGTCAAACTCGGGCCTGTTTAACCAGTTTGCCTGCAACGAATTTTTAATGTGGCCACTCTTGTATTCATCAGCTGTTCTAACATCTAGAATTTGAACCTTTTCTGATTTAATGGACTCTTCAAATTTCTCTGGGCTGGCAACCTTATTTTTTTGTCCGTTTGATGTACAAGAAAAAAGAACCAAGAGCCCTCCTAATATGATATTTTTCATGGAAAATTATTTTGATGAAATTACAAACATTATGGCACTTAAAAACTGAGCATTCCCCAGTGTCTGTAAATTCAAAAAGCCCTAATATGCTTTTCAATTGGTTGAATGACAAGTTAGTTTGGATAATATTAAAACAAAACCTTTCATATTCGCCCATCTCTGTTTAATTTGCTGCCATGTTTGAAGATAAATTGTTGATGTTTGAAAATAGATTGAAAAAGGTGTTCCGGATATTGGGGAAACAAGCGAAGCAGCAAAAAGTATCCTGCTTTCGTTTGTATGACAGGGATTTGCCAGAATTTCCCCTCATTATTGACATATATGAATCTGATGTTCAAGTCACAGAATACAGAAGCCATCATCACCTGAGCCCCGAAGAATATGATATTTGGTTGGACAGCAGTGTTAGCGTTATTCTCAAAGTGCTCGGAAAGTCGCCCGAGCAGCTGCATTTAAAAGAAAGGAAAAGAAAGGAAAGCCGGGCCGATCAATACCAAAAAACGGATGATCAAAAAGAATTTATTGAAGTTGAGGAAGGTGGGTTGAGGTTTTACGTTAACCTAAACGATTACTTGGATACAGGATTGTTTATCGACCACCGTATGACTAGAGAAATGGTTAGAAAAGAGTCTGCTGGGAAAAAAGTATTGAACCTTTTCTGCTATACCGGGGCGTTCTCAGTTTACGCTGCGGCTGGCGGTGCTGCTGAAGTTATCTCAGTTGACTTATCCAATACCTATTTGGCTTGGGCTGAAAGGAATATGGAACTGAATGGTTTTTTGGGAGATGAGTATTTTTATGAAAGGGCAGACGTGCTTGAATATATTCATGAGATTGCACCAGCATCATTTGATTTGATTGTGCTAGATCCTCCAACGTTTAGCAACAGCAAAGCAATGAAAGAAGTTTTTGAAATTCAGGATATGCACGTTGACTTAATCAATGATTGTCTCTCTAAACTTACACCTAACGGAACATTATATTTTAGTACGAATTTCCGTAAGTTCATCATGGAAGAGGAATATATCAAAGGGACTGTACAAAACATAACCACCTCAACAACCCCCTTTGATTTCAAAGGAAAACTGCTGAGGTGGTGTTATAAAATACAATTAAAATAAGAATTGGTTACCCTACGATTTCAACCAATTCTACTTCAAATATTAAATCTTTTCCTGCAAGTGAATGGTTGGCATCCATAACAACAACATCTTCCCTGATTTCCATAATAACAACCGGTACTGGTTGTCCGTACTCATTTTGAAGATTCAATTGCATGCCAATTTCAAGCTCCATTCCTTCAGGAACATTTGTTCTTGGAAATTCAATGATGGCCTCCGGATTTGATTGCCCATACCCATGATCTGGATCAATCTGCAATGTTTTTTTCTCGCCTACAGCCATGCCCAAAACGCCTGCATCAAATCCAGCAATCATTTGTCCAGCACCAACTGTAAATTCTAACGGGTTTCTTCCTACTGAACTGTCAAATTGAGATCCATCTAACAATGTACCAGTATAGTGAACCCTCACTACGTCTCCTGTTTTTACTTGCATAATTTAATTTTAAAGTGATTATTTTTTCACTGAATGAACCTACCTTGTAATATCTAAAGAAAGCATATAATGGGGGAGATGTTGCAGTTTAAAACTTTGCAAAATTACTTCTAAACTTTTATTTTTATTCAAATTATATTCTTAATTCCATGATAAAATCATTAATTTTTTCTTGCTCACTATTATTCTTTTCACTGTTTTCAGTTGCCCAACAAATTTTGCCGGGTGCTAACCAAATCGCCCAGTATCTTCCTTTGATAAAAGGGAAACAAGTGGCCATATTCGCCAACCAGACCTCAATGGTTGATGATAAACATTTGGTGGATTTTCTTCTTTCAAAAGGAATCAATATTAAACTGATTTTCGGGCCTGAACACGGATTTAGGGGTACTGCCGATGCAGGTGAAAAAGTGGGCAATTATACCGATGCTAAAACAGGAATACCTGTGATGTCTTTGTATGGCGCCAAAAGACGACCATCTTTAGATGACCTGAAGGATATTGATGTTGTGATATTTGATATCCAAGATGTTGGTGTTCGATTCTACACATTTATTTCTTCTCTAGAAGAGATGATGGAAGCGGTAATCTCCGCAAAAAAGCAACTGATTGTTTTAGACAGACCTAATCCAAATGGTCATTATGTGGATGGTCCTGTGCTGAACGAATCAATGAAATCTTTTGTTGGCATGCAGCCTGTACCGGTAGTTTATGGTATGACCATTGGGGAATATGCAAAGATGCTTGTTGGTGAAAAATGGCTTTCAAACCTTGTTCAGGTTACCTATGATAGTCTCTTAAAAAAAGGTAAATCCGCAATAAAGGTTGTCTCGTGCAAGAATTATTCTCACCAATCATTTTATAGCCTGCCAGTTAAACCCTCTCCTAACTTGCCTGATATGTCTTCTGTTTATTGGTATCCTTCCACCTGTTTTTTTGAGGGAACTGTATTGAGCGAGGGCAGGGGAACAACAAAGCCTTTTCAGGTTTTTGGGCATCCAAGTCTTCCAAAGAATTTATTTTCTTTCACCCCCATTTCTATGCCAGGGGCGGCTTCTCCTAAACTGGTTAATCAACAATGTTTTGGATGGGATGTTTCTGGTTCTCCTGAATCTGTTCGAAAAAATATTGGCAATAAACTTCGGTTGTCCTATTTACTCGAAGCTTATAAATTATTTCCTGACAAAGAACATTTTTTTATCCTTCCAAAATCCGGAGATCTTAAGTCATCTTTCTTTAATAAATTGGCAGGGAATGAAGAATTGATGTTTCAAATAATTGCAGGAACCTCTGAACAGGAAATTAGAAGATCTTGGGAGCCAGAATTGACTGCATTCAAAAAAATCAGGGAAAGGTATTTGTTATATCCTGATTTTAGATAATCCATCACCGTAACTTTGCAAGATGGGAAAAATTCAGGATTGCCGTATCGTTTTCATGGGTACACCAGAGTTTGCTGTTGCTACATTACATAAACTAATATTGGAAGGCTGCAATGTTGTTGGTGTTGTAACGGCTCCGGACAAGCCTGCAGGAAGAGGTATGCTGCTGTCTCAAAGTGCCGTCAAAAAGTATGCAATTGAAAACGGGTTGACCATCTTGCAGCCAATAAAATTGAAAGATCCTGATTTCTTGAATGAATTAAAGTTGTTAGAGGCCGATGTGCAGGTTGTCGTTGCTTTTCGCATGCTTCCTGAAGTCGTTTGGAGCATGCCTCCGATGGGCACCATCAACCTACACGGGTCTTTGTTGCCAGCCTATCGTGGTGCAGCGCCCATCAACTGGGCAATCATCAATGGCGAAAAACAAACAGGTGTTACCACGTTTAAACTTAAGCAAGAGATTGATACGGGCGACATTTTGATGCAGGAAATTATCCCAATTCGCGAAGATGAATCTGCCGGTGAGCTGCACGACGAAATGAAGGAAATAGGGGCTAACCTTGTCTATAAAACGTTGAAGCGCTATTGCAACGATGAAATAATTCCCCTCCCTCAAGTTGAGTCTTCCGATGTCGAAAAAGCCATTCCCATTGCTCCAAAGCTGACAACTGAAACAGGCAAGATTAATTGGGAGCTCTCCGCGAAAGAAATAGTCGACCTTGTTCGCGGATTGTCTCCATACCCCTGTGCGTATTCGCAACTCGATGGCAAAATATTTAAAATCATCAAAGCTACTTTTAAGATTGATGATGCTGCAATGGGGTTTGAAGGATATGAATCTGATGGAAAATCATTTCTTCGTTTCGCTTCTTCGGATGGTTGGGTATATATCCATGAGCTTCAATTGGAAGGAAAAAAGAAAATGGATATCGCTTCTTTCCTGCGTGGATACCGGTTTAAATAATTTAAAAATTCAATATATTTTTTATGAAACCAATTGCTGAAAGATTCATGCGCTATGTGAAAATAGACACCCAAAGTGATCCACACAGCACAACATTCCCCTCTACAGAAAAACAAAAAGACCTTTCACGGATGTTGGTTCAAGAACTATTGGCTATGGGGATTGCAGATGCCCATTTGGACGATTTTGGATACGTTTATGCCACAATACCTTCCAATTCTGATAAGAACATTCCTGTGGTATGCTTTTGTGCACATGTGGATACAGCCCCTGATTGCAGCGGTACAAATGTAAAACCCATCCTGCATGAAAATTTTCAAGGCAATGATATCGTATTGCCAGACGATAACAGTCAGGTTATTTCCACTGAGAATCATCCTTATTTGAAACAGAAAATAGGAGACGACATCATCACAGCAAGTGGATTGACACTGTTAGGTGCTGATGATAAATCGGGTGTTGCAATCATCATGGAGCTGGCTGCATCACTTCAAAAAAACAACCAAATTAAACATGGCGCCATCAAAATCCTTTTTACTCCTGATGAAGAGGTTGGAAGAGGCGTAGACCATGTTGATATCAAGAAATTGGGTGCTGATGTTGCTTATACCCTTGATGGTGGCGAATTGGGCGCATTGGAGTCTGAGAATTTCTCGGCGGACGGTGTTCACATTACCATCAACGGAGTTAGTGCCCATCCTGGCTATGGCAAAAATAAACTCGTTAATGCCATTAAAATTGCGGGTGAGTTTCTGGATGCATTGCCTAAAACTGCTATGTCCCCTGAAACTACTGATGGGAGAGAAGGATTTTTTCATCCAGTGGATATAAACGGAAACGCAGAAAAAACCAACATATATTTCATCGTCCGTGATTTTTCAGAAGAACTTTTGCATCAGCATGAATCTCTTTTAAAAGGAATTCTGACAACTGTCATGTCTATGCATCCGAAGGCATCGTATGATTTTGAAGTGAAAGAACAGTACCGAAACATGAAAGAGGTATTGGACCTTCACCCAATGATCATGGAGCATGCAGCCAACGCCATAACAGCATGCGGATTGCCTTTGCACAGCATTCCTGTAAGGGGCGGAACGGATGGCTCCAGGCTGTCTTTTATGGGGCTACCATGTCCCAATATTTTTACGGGTGAAATGGCTTTTCATTCCAAAGAGGAGTATGTTAGTATGCAAGACATGGAAAAGGCAGTTGATGTATTGGTAGCGCTCGTTCAACTTTGGGAAAAGTCTGTATAGCATCAACATAAATTTATCATCTTGTTAGTATTTATTGTTGCATCTTCATGTTTTAGTTTAAAGTAAAGTGTGATATTTCTTTTTACATTTGTTCAAACAATCCTTTATGTTAGCACAGTTAATGCAGATAACTTTATTAGGTCAGCAAGTAGTTGATTCTACTGCGGTTAAGGCAATTCAGCAAACATCTAAGGTGATGCACCTCTGGGATATTGTTCAGTCTGGTGGCACATTAATGATTCCTCTAGGTTTACTTTTTGCCATGGCTATTTTCTTTTTTTTCGAAAGATATATTGCCATTCGCAAAGCCGGTAAAATCGATGATAATTTCATGCGTATAGTCAGAGACCATATTGTGAATGGAAATATTGCTGCGGCTAGATCGATGTCTAAAAACACCGACAATCCCGTTGCCCGCATCATTGACAAAGGAATTCAGCGTTTGGGAAAACCAATTGATGCCATCGAAAGGAGCATGGAGAATATTGCTCGATTGGAAATGTACAATCTAGAAAAAAACTTAAGTGTATTAAGTGTTATCGCGAGGGCAGCTCCAATTTTTGGATTTGTGGGGACTTTAGCAGGACTGATGCAATTATTTTTTGATATCAATACAACCGGTGAGTTTGTGTTGAATACCATTGCAGGTGGATTGTATGTAAAACTTGTTACATCCATTTCTGGACTATTAATTGGCTTGGTTTCTTTTCTTGGTTATAGCTATTTACACACACAAATTGACAAGACTGCCAATAAAATGGAAGTTGCCGCTGCGGATTTTATAGACATTCTTCAAGAGCCCATCAAATAGGATAACATCATGCAAATCAGAAAAAAACAGAGTGGTGAAGCAGAGGTTTTTACGGAAGCCTTGAATGATATTTTATTTATTCTACTGATGTTTTTTTTAATTGTATCCACCCTTGCTAACCCAAACGTTATCAAATTGTCTCAGCCTAAATCGGCTGGCGATACCAAGGCTAAACAAAATGTAGTTGTATCTATAGATTCCTTGAAAAATTATTACGTCGGTACAACCTTAGTTAGCTTTGATTCACTTAAATCAGCATTGGTTCCTGCCATTAGTAAAGAAAAAACAGAAGTCCCAACAATAGTTATTAATGCTGATAAATCAGTTGATATAGATGCTGTTGTTGGTGTAATGCGCGTAGCAAAAGAACTCGGTGCCAAGACGGTTTTGTCTGTGGAAAAGCAGCAATGATCAAAGCGACGCGCCAGTCTTTTTACCAGAAACAATCCTGTCTCTTCCTTGGAAATCTTGATTGATTTCTATTTGCTCAAAATCATTTTCTTCTAAAAGTGTGGCAACCTCATTTGCATAATCTGCATGTGTTTCAAAAAATATCATACCTCCTCTCAATAAATGATAGGCTGAAAATGAAATGATTTTTTTATAAAACTGCAGCGGGTCGCCATTTGTTACAAAAAGCGCCTGGTGTGGTTCAAATTTTAAAACATTGTCTTCCATTTCTTGCTGGTCGCTAACAGGAATATATGGGGGGTTGCTTACAATCACTTCGAATGATGGGATCGTGTCAATCTCGATGTCTAACGTGATATCTACCTTTTTTAAATGAATTGGGAGGCTGTGTTTCTCCGCATTTATGGCAGCAACATCCAATGCTCCCTGACTGTCGTCAACTGCATAGATATCCCATAACGGAAATTTCTTTTTCAATGCAATGGCAATGCATCCACTACCCGTGCCAATATCCAATAATTTTAAACCAGGTTCCAGCGAATGAATTATTGGCAAATATTTTCTTGTAATGAAGTCAACCAACTCTTCCGTTTCCGGTCGGGGAATCAAGACTCTTTCATCAACAAAAAATGACATACCTGCAAACCAAGATTCTCCAAGAACGTATTGGACTGGTCTTCCATGCTGCAATTCAATCTTACAGGAGATAAATTTTTCAAGTTGATCTTCCGTTAGCATTGTGTCTTGGTGAATAAGACGCTTTGATCGATCCCATCCCGTAAGATGTTCGATGACCCAGTCTGAAATGTTTCTGGATTCTCTATTCCCATAGAGTGGTGTCAGTGTTTCGATGAGGTTATGATAAGCTTCTTTGATATGCACTCCCAAATGTAAAACAATTAACTTTGTAAGAAATACGCTTTGGGATTTTGGTGAAATAAAAAATGATTTATAGTGCTATTCCCACAAATTGAAGAATATGAATCTTGA
>JBILHX010000151.1:0-6496 GCA_044350285.1 Chitinophagaceae bacterium
AGGCAAAGAACCTGAAAGTTGAGCGCTATAATCTTCTTCGTGTTTTAAAGACATTTGAAGCAAATTTTTTGAAGTTCGTTTTATCTAGATTCATCAGTCCGAACCTACCTGATTGTATGGGTACAAATATATATTTTAAATGGCAATCTTTATACTAATATCCACAAAACCATAATTTCAAGCATACTAAAACAATTGCGTTTGTTTTGTATTGCCATCAGTTCCGACCCATTCAATTTCAGTTGTTTTTGTAAAATCAGTCAGTTTATTGCCGATTGCACGCCAACCCATCACTTCTACAAAATCAGCAACCTTTATTTTGGTTTCCTTGATTTGAGCTCCTTTTCCTGATCTTATTATCAAAATTGGACTCTCCTCAAGAGAGATAGCCTCCACATAATTGCCAGCGGCTTCTTTTATGAAATAGAATTTATTGTCGAGTGTGGTGGTTTCAATTTTAAACCGCTTCACATTAAACTGATTTTTTTCACTGTCTAGGTATGCTGCGGTGATGATTTTATTAGGGTAGAATTTTTCAATTTTCATGAGTTTGTCAACATCAAACCTTTGGGTCAAGTCTGTTCCAACTAGTTCATAATAGCCATCCTTGTAAATGGATAGCAGCAAATCATCTGGTTGGAAACTACCCAGGTAAACACCCTTTTGATCGGCATTAATTCTGCCAAAGTTATCATCAAACCAAAGTTCCCTTCCGCCCAAGGTAGACTTACCGGCTTCTTTCAGTTTAATATTTTTAACAGGATATTTTGTTACTTGGTTACCGATAGAGCTTCTGCCCTTGATATCCAAGGTTTCAAAATAAAAATCCAATTGTTTGTTTCTTGCAGTGCAATTTGGACTTAGAGTAATTCCTACAACTTCAGCCTCTCCATTCGGGTTGATGCTGAAATAATTGATTTTTGATTTGTCGGTACCCTTGGTTAGGTCATATTCCTTGTCTCTGGTAACGCCTGTAACATTAAACCTTTTTGCATATACAGTTCCGGATGCACCGTCGGTATAAACCATGTTATACGTCATGCGCTCATCTGTCTTTTGAAATATGGCAGCATAGATAATATCCTTCCCGATATAGGCTTTGTCATCCACTTTGACCACTTTCATGATACCGCGCCTGGTGAAAACGATCACATCATCTAACGTAGAGCATTCTGTTACAAACTCATCTTTCTTAAGGCTTGTCCCAACAAATCCATCAGCTCTGTTGATGTAAAGCCTTGCGTTTGCAATGGCTACATGCCTAGCTTGAATTACATCAAAAGTCTTGATTTCGGTTTTACGTTCTCTGCCTTTACCATATTTTTGAAGCAATCCTTGATAATAAGAAATTGCATAATCATTCAGGTTTACAAGGAATTGCCTCGTCTGTTCGATTTCATCATCAATACCCCTAATTTGCTGGTTAAGCTCATCAATATCAAGTTTGTAAATCCTTCTAACGGGTTTTTCGGTTAACTTGACAATGTCTTCACGAAGAATTTCTCGTTTGAATAATTTTTTAAAAGGATGAAAGGCTTTATGGATAGCACCTAATACCGTTTCCCAGTCTTCGTGCTTTTTTTCAAGTTCCTTGTAAATTTTCTCTTCAAAGAATATCTTTTCCAACGAAGTAAAGTGCCATTTTTCTTCAAGTTCAGACAACTTAATTTCTAGTTCTTTTCGAAGAAGATCTTTGGTATTGTCTACTGAAATTTGAAGCAAATCTGTGGCGCAAAGGAACATCGGTTTATTCTCAACAATAACACATGCGTTTGGAGCAATGCTCACTTCACAATCTGTAAACGCATAAAGCGCATCGATGGTAATGTCTGATGAAATACCAGGTGCAAGTTCAACCATGATTTCCACTTCTGCCGCAGTATTGTCAGTAACCTTTTTTATTTTGATTTTACCCTGGTCATTGGCCTTTACGATTGATTCCATTATCTGAGTGGTGGTAACTCCATAAGGGACATCTCGTATGACAATAGATTTTTTATCGTTTTCAAAAATATGTGCCCGGCAACGAATTCGTCCTCCCCTTTTTCCGTCGTTGTAGTTACTTGCATCAATCATGCCACCGGTTTGAAAATCAGGATAAAGCTCAAACTTTTTCCCTTTCAAATACTTAACGGAGGCATCAATGAGTTCAATAAAATTGTGCGGTAATATTTTGGTTGATAAACCAACAGCAATACCTTCAGCTCCCTGAGCCAGCAACAACGGGAATTTCATGGGTAAGCTGATGGGCTCCTTCTTTCTTCCGTCATAGCTCAATTGCCAATCAGTTGTTTTGGCATTGAAAGCCACTTCCAACGCAAACTTGCTCAAGCGCGCTTCAATGTACCTTGGGGCAGCTGCATCATCCCCTGTTCTCACATCACCCCAATTACCTTGGGTTTCAACCAACAAATCCTTTTGTCCGAGATTAACCAATGCATCCTGAATACTTGCATCACCATGTGGATGATACTGCATTGTTTGTCCGATGATATTTGCAGCTTTATTCAACCGTCCATCGTCCATTTCCTTCATGGCATGAAGGATTCTTCTGTTAACGGGTTTGACACCATCGGTAATTGCCGGGACAGCCCTCTCCAATATCACGTAAGATGCATAGTCTAGAAACCAGGATTTGTATTGTCCTGATACACCAGAATCGCTATCACTTTCTACATTAAACTTTGACTTCGCCATGAAAAAATGGTTTATTCTGAGGCCTTAACGGCTGCACTTTTTTTAATTTCAAAATCCTTCATCGCTTTCTGTTCCCCTTGAACTTCATACAATTCATCCTGCAAAATATATTTCAATCTCCACAACATAAATGCATCTCCCGTGGTTTCCTTGCTCTTAGAAAGAAACTGATTAATGATTTTATGCGCTTTTTGGTATTCATGTGTGATGTACTGAACCAAATCTGCATCATAAAAATTCACATCTTTTTGAATCAATTTTTTTCCACCTTCCAACAACCGCACAAGTTTTGATTCACCACAGATTTTATTCCATTCGTCTGCATCAACTTCAAATTCGCTGCCAGTTATTGCACGGGCCAATTTCTTGGCTTTGATGAATTCACGGGGAAGAATTTGGCTAAGCCAATTGGGATAAAATATATGCCCTTTCTCATTGATGAATGGAAGGTTATTCAGATAAAGTATGAATACCCTACCCTGGTATGGTTGAAGTTGGCTCATTAACCAATAATAGCCACAAACATCGTGCTTGTTTTGGGCGGCCCAAATCCACAATACCTCATTTTCTTCATCATCCAACTTCTTTTTGATCACTTCAACAACATGTGCATCATTAACCTTGCTGTCAGCAATCAGGTTGTCATAGTCGCCTCCTTGTAACACATTGTGCCACCATGCAAGCCGATTTTCAGCACCTTCAGGTGCGAATATATTATCCAATGGACCTACTGCATAATCATCACGCACAATGACTATTTCACCCGTCAATGATTCATCAAGTTCTATCGCTTTGGCAATTACCTCAAGATCAGGTTCATTAAAAACAACATGCATCATGATCTTTTCATTTAATTTTTTTCTTCAACCGTATCCAATTCCACACGAAGATTTGAGACAATAAAATCTTGTCTTTCTTGGGTATTTTTTCCCATGAAATATTCAAGCAGGTGTTGAATATGGATTTGACTTTCAAGAATTACAGGAGTTTTTCGCATGTCAACACCGATGAAGTTTTTAAACTCATCCGGGGATATTTCTCCGAGTCCCTTAAACCTTGTTATCTCTGCTTTAGCGCCTATTTTTTTTACTGCATTTTGCTTTTCCTGCTCACTGTAACAATAAATTGTTTCTTGTTTGTTTCGTACCCTGAACAGAGGAGTTTCAAGGATGTAAACGTGTCCGTCTCTTACCAAATCAGGAAAAAATTGAAGGAAAAATGTCATGAGCAACAAACGAATATGCATGCCATCGACATCGGCATCTGTAGCAATAATGATGTTGTTGTACCGTAAATCATCCATGCCATCTTCAATGTTTAACGCATGCTGAAGCAAGTTAAACTCCTCATTTTCGTATACCACTTTCTTGGTAAGTCCATAACAATTCAAGGGCTTACCGCGCAGGCTGAACACCGCTTGGCTTTCCACTTCTCTTGATTTCGTGATTGATCCGCTTGCAGAATCACCCTCCGTAATAAAGACGGTGCTTTGCAATTTCTTGGCGATGAATTCTTCCTTTGCTTTAGCAGGTACATCATCGTTTAAATGAATCCGACAATCACGCAGTTTTTTGTTGTGCAAATTGGCTTTTTTGGCACGATCATTGGCCAATTTCTTTATGCCGGCGAGTTCTTTTCTTTCTCGCTCACTTTGCTCAATCCGCTTCTTCAGCGCCTCAGCTATGGAAGGATTCTTGTGAAGATAATTGTTCAATTCCTTGCCAAGAAAGTCTAGCATGAAATTCTTCATGGAAGCGCCGCCTTCAGAGATATACTGAGAGCCCAATTTTGTTTTTGTTTGGGATTCAAAAACCGGCTCCTGAACCCTTACTGCAATAGCTGCTACAATACTCTGGCGGATATCTGAGGTATCGTAATCTTTTTTGAAAAATTCACGCACCGTTTTAACAATGGCTTCCCTAAAAGCCACCACGTGAGTTCCTCCCTGTGTGGTATATTGTCCATTCACAAAGCTGTAAATATCTTCGCCGTATTCGTTATTATGAGACAGAGCTATTTCAATGTCCTCACCTTTCAGGTGAATAACCGGGTAACGAAGCTCATCTTGATTTGCATAGCGGTGAAGAAGGTCAAGCAATCCATTTTTACTGACAAACTTCCTGCCGTTGTAATTGATGATAAGACCTGCATTTAAAAAACAATAATTCCAAAGCTGCTTGTCTATATAATCTGAAATGTAATGGAAATTTCTAAAAATTGTTTCATCAGGAACGAAGACGACCGTTGTGCCATTGGATTCCTTGGTAGCGGATTCCTTGTAATCCTTGACCAATTCTCCACGTTTAAATTCAGCTGACCTTTCTTTTCCGTCACGATAAGCGGTAACCTTGAAGTATTCACTCAAGGCATTTACCGCTTTTGTACCAACACCGTTCAAACCAACACTCTTCTGAAAAACTTTGCTGTCGTATTTAGCACCAGTATTGATTTTGCTTACTACATCCACCAGCTTCCCTAAAGGAATGCCACGGCCATAATCGCGAATGGTAACTTCTTTTGCATTCAGGCTTAGCTCGATGTTTTTACCATATCCCATCATGTGTTCATCGATGCAGTTGTCCATTACCTCTTTAAGAAGCACATAGATTCCATCGTCTTGGCTACTACCATCTCCAAGTTTACCAATATACATACCTGGTCTGAGCCGAATATGCTCTTTCCAGTCAAGACTCCTGATTGAATCTTCGTTGTATTCAAAAATGTTACTTTCCGGTTGCTTTGACATCTATAAAATTCATTTTAATAATTCCACACAATTCCTCTTTGGAACATTTTGGGGGTCAAAGATAAAGTTTAGTTATGAGTCGAGATACATAACTAAAGAAACATAGGCATAAAAAATGACTGACGTTAGTTCATTCTCTTTTTCATGGAGCTGACTTGATCTTGAAGATTTGATACCATGCTGGCCAATTGGCCAACATCCCAACGTTGCTGTTGGGCCACTTTGGTGATCACCATTTGTGCAGCCCAAAGTTCAAGAATTTCTTCGCTGTTGATGTTATACGGTTGATATGATTGGTTATCGCTAGTGAGCGTTACTTTGTTTTTGGACTTGGGGTGGCTAGATACCCGTTTGTATACAATCCCCTCGCTTCTGCTCACAACAATATACGCTGCATTCTGCTTTAGGTCGTCCAACCCATCAATTTTTTGACCAACGATGATTGATCCACTCGGAGTAGGCAGCATGCTTTCACCGATAATCTCAAAAGCCCTGAAAATACCATTTCCCAGCATTGGCAAGGTGAAGGTATTCAGCTCATCAATAAATTCCTCGTCTGCATAGCCAGCCAAGTAACCTGCAGCCGCTTTCATCGGTACAAAATGTATTTGATTGGAATCGGTCTGTAATTTTTGGGTTCTTCTTTTTGACAAATAATTCCCCTTCGCTTCACTGAGGTCGCGCCGAAGCAAATCATCCAAACTGATGTTAAATTGATCACTGATGATTTCCAACACATCAATGCGGGGTTCAGCACGTTCTTCCTCATAAGCGCCAAGCAGAGAACGTTTGATCTGCAGTTTATTGGCAAATTCTTCCTGAGTTAACCCCTTGAGTTTACGAAGATATTTTAGATTTTGACCAGCAAATGACTGTGACATACTAATGATTTTAGGGCAATATACTAAACTTTTTAGTTATGAAAAATATTTTACTAAATTTTTTGATTTTTATTTATTGTTGTCCGAGATAAATTTTTAAATAAGGGTGGTTTTTAGGCCACCCTTTCTCAATTTTGCTGCGACTAAACAAAAAAAATTGATATGGACAAAA
>JBILHX010000004.1:0-62401 GCA_044350285.1 Chitinophagaceae bacterium
TCCTGATTCTATCAAATGAAGCCAATAACCTTGGGTCAACAGATGCCCTGGCTTTATCTGCTAAAATTTTATGATCAGCTTCCTCTTTTTCGGTTTCAGCAATGATTTTATCCAACTCACCTTTTTTTACTTTGAGGTTGGCTTCCTTGTTGGCAATGTTTTTCTTGGCAGCATCTAAAACCCTTGCCTTATCAGCAATTTCTTCGTTTGCATCCTTGATATGCCTTTCAGCAAGCTTAACTTCAAGCGTCTGCATTTCAAGCTCCTTGTTTATAGCCTCGTATTCGCGGTTGTTCTTGACGTTGTCACTTTGCTTTTCGTATTTCTTGATAAGCTCATCAGATTGAATCATGATTTGCTTTTTCTGAGCAATAAACTCATTGATCCCATTGATCTCTTCCTCTATCCTCGTTTCTCTTGCATGAAGACCTTGAATTTCATCTTCTAGGTCTGCCACTTCTATTGGCAATTCTCCCTTTAGGATGCTTATTTCATCAAGTTTACTTTCTACTTTCTGCAGGTTAAGAAGGGCAGCAAGTTTTTCTTCGACTGAATATTCTTTTACTGTAGCCATAGTGGGTTATAAAAAATAATTGACAGGATTGGTATTAACACCTGATTTAAGGACGGCAAAGTTAGGGAATTTTTCTTTTAGAATGGTCAGAAGCCTATCTGATGTAAATTGTTCACTCTCAAAATGTCCTATATCTGCTAAAAGCATCCTTTTTCCTGGAATAAAAAAGTCGTGATATCCAAGGTCTGAAGTGATGAAGATGTCTGATTTTTCTTTTAATGCATTGGTAATCAACGATTTGCCAGATCCTCCACATATCGCAACCTTTTTTATAGGCTTTCCTCGTATAGAATTATGTTTGATAACCCCAGTATGAAAGATATTTTTTATTTTAAGCAAAAAATCTATTTCTTCAATTTCTATGGGCAATTCTCCTAAAACACCAGCACCAATTTCGTCAAAGACATTGTTGAGTGGTATGATATCATAGGCTATAGTCTCATAGGGATGATTTTTCTTTAAAGCAGTTATGATTTTTTGAGAAAGATGGCTCGGTAGCATCAACTCTAACCTGAATTCTTTTTCTTCATGAAGTTTGCCTAATTCGCCTACAAAAGGTTGTGCGTTTTCTAATGCTTTGAAAGTGCCTGTACCTAGCGCCGAAAAACTACAATCTGAATAGTTTCCAATGTTACCAGCACCTGCTAAAAACAAGGCACCACGTACCTTGTCAAGGTATTCCAATGGTACAAAAGTGACCAGTTTTTGGTGTGTTCCAACTTTTGGTTGAAGCACCCGCATGTTCTGCAATCCCAATCTTGAAGCAATTTCTCCATTTACACCATTCAATACATTGTCAAGATTCGTGTGGCAAGTATAAATGGCAATATCCAATCTTATTGCTTGCATCAACAACGCTGAAGTGGGATCATCTTGGGAAAAACGTTTCATCCCCTTAAAAATAGGCGGGTGATGGACAATAATCAATCCAGCTTCAACCAAAATGGCTTCTTCCATAACTTCTTGGGTAAGATCAAGCGCTACAATGGTTTTTTCAATGTTTTTTGAAGGATTACCATACACCAATCCACAATTGTCATAGTCCTCTTGAAAATCCAATGGGGCAAAAGTTTCTAAAACGTTAATTATCTGGGCTAATGTTTGCATTTATTTCTTTGTTTGTGGGAATTGGAATTACTTTACTTTTTAATCCGAAATGTTATGCAAAGATATTTGTTAGCGGTGTTTCTGCATCTTTCTGTTTTTGCAGAGAGTCAAACCATTCAACATGACTGGGAAAATTATATCATTGCGGTTGATGGCAGGCCTGTTTCTGTGAATGTTGACCTTGGTTTATATCCGTCAGCTCCAATAAAAGAACGACCTTTTGTGATAATCTTGAGAACAAAACTCAAGAACCCGGATATAAATGGCATGCCATATCAAGAAGAGTATGGAACGTTGTTGAATATGGAAGAGTCGCTTATCGCTGAACTGGGTAAAGAAACTGGAGCAATTTTTACTGGAAGGTTTACACAACGGGGACTTAGAGAGTTTTATTTTTATTCGCCAGATACCATTGGATACGAGAAAGGCGTAAAGCAGGCAATGAAAGGTTTTCCGGAATATGAATGGTTAAGCCGGGCAAAGGAAGACAAAAAATGGGAAAATTTTTATACGGTTCTGTATCCATCTGATATCGAACTGCTTCGGATAAAAAGTAAGCGTCAGGTTGAAAAGCTCAGCCAGGCAAACCTTGATAATAAAAAAGCAATTGCAATTCAGCATTATTTCAATTTCAACACGTTTAAAGAAAGGGAAAAGTTTTTAAGAGAACTCCCTTGGTCTGATTTCGAAATTACCTCCATGCCGGAGTCTCCAGATTATAAAACAGATAAATTCATTTTAGAGCTTCGGAGAAAAGCTTTTCCTGAAATTGCATGGATTGATCAATTCATAATTCCCCTATATCGGTATTCACAAAAACAAGGCGGCCGATATATTGGTTGGGAACAAGCCAAATAATGATTCTTGTCATTTTTGCACATAAACTACTGATTGATTGCAATATAGGAGAGATTATAGCGTTAATTTAGTCTTGATAATTTAAAAGATTACCCTGTTTTGAATAAATCTAGCAAAAATAAAATCCAAAAACCTCATACTAAGTCAATCCTAATTGGGGTTTTTACGCTCCTGTTTATATTCACACAAACGATGACTTATGGCCAGCTGGTTGCTTCATTCTCTTCTGCAAAATCTGGAACTTGTATAGATCCAGCAAGTCTAAATAGTACTGTCATTGTTTCTTTTTCAAATAATTCAACATCAACATCTGGACCTCTTACATACATTTGGAAGTTCGGAGATGGCGGTGGGTCGATAGAAAAAGACCCTACTTGGACTTATACAAAGGCTGGAATTTACACGGTTACCTTAACAATTTCTTCTGCCGGAGGTTCCGCCTCAACGTCTCAAATCATTGATATTTACGAAGCTCCTAAAGTTGTTTTTGATGCCAATCAGACAATAGGCTGCAATCCTTTTACAGTTTTATTCACTGATAAGACAACTATCCCCAATTTTATAGATCCTGTAACCGGGAGGCCTGATAAAATAGTGAGTTGGACTTGGAATTTTGGCGATGGGGCAGATATTATAAATACTGCAGGTAAAACCATCAATCATACTTATACTCTCTCAGGAGATAACAAGGTTAAGCTTCAAATAGAAACGGAAAAAGGGTGCGTCTCCTCTTTTTTGACGACAACTGACTACATAAAGATTTATGAATCGAGCAAAGCCGGTTTTATTGTAGCCCCTCCTAGTTCTTGTCAGTTTCCAGTTTCTGTAAAAGCAACAAATACAACTTCTAATTCCGCATTAGCTACATATAAATGGAGTGTTACAGGAGCTTCACCTGCTACTGTCCTTGATCCGTTGGCAGCAGATGCTGATTTGGTTTTTGATAAGCCTGGAAACTATAAGATTAAGCTTGAAGCAACGGGTCCAGGAAATTGTCCAACTGTTTTTGAAGTAAATTATTTTGTTCCTGCTAATCCAGTAGTTAGTGGTTTCAACAGCGTAGATGTTTCCTGTGAAAATACATTGGTTAATTTTGTTAATATTTCCACCCCAGAGCCATCGTCAAATGAATGGTTTGTAAATGGTGTTAGTGTGTCAAAACAAAAAGACTTTGGCAACATATTTCCTGTTGCAGGTTCTTATGTTGTTAGATTAGAATCAACCATAGGAAGTTGTCCGAAGTTCATAACAGAAAAAACTATCACAATTAGCAGCCCCCCCGTGGTTAGTTTTAGTGCAGATTCGCGAAACAATTGCAATATCCCATTTGATGTAACTTTCACTGGTAATACAAGCCCAGATGCAACAAAACGTGTGTGGGATTTTGGCGATGGAAATTACATAACTGAGAACGCTCCATTCAACGCAAATACCAAGCATACTTATTCTTATGCAGGTAGTTTCCCCGTGAAATTAACTGCTTATGGCACAAATAACTGTCCTGCCAAGGATTCTGTGCCAAATTTCATTTCTATTCAACTGCCTGTAATTACCAAGAAAAATCTTCCTGATAGTGGATGTGCCCCATTCACAGTTACACCCAATGTACAGTTTGCAAATGCCACTACAATATCTTCTTATGCTTGGACTGCCACTAATTATAAAGGGGATGTGAAAGCCTCAGGGGTGGGACAAGTTCCTAGTCCTTTTACATTCACAGACTCAGGCATTTACAAAATGAACCTCAAAATAATAACCAGTGCAGGATGCCTAAAGAGTTATGATTGGGATGTTAAAGTTGGTGTGGTTCCTGATAATTTTGATTTTGTAGCAACGCCTGTTGAGGCTTGTGCAAATAATCCATTTTTATTTAAATATGTTGGCTCGCCAATTACCGGGTTAAAATGGAAGTATTCTGACGGTGATTCTTCGTCATTTATTAGCCCATCCAAGAAGTTTAAAAAAATCGATGTTTTTGATGTTTCATTGACTGCTTATATCAACGGATGTTCAAAAACGATTGACAAGCCTAAATACATCACAGTTAGGGGAGTGATCGCACAATTTGTGCCACTTAATGATTGTGCCAAACCATTTGATAAATTGTTCAATGAATCTTCGGTGGGTAAAGTAGAACAATGGGATTGGGATTTTGGAGATAAAACCTCTCTTTCTTACACTCCATCCTCTAAACCCACAAGTATTAATCACATATATAATTCAACTGGTCAATATAGTGTGATATTGAAAGTAACGGGTGATGGTTGTGAATACATAGATTCTGCTACTATTTATGTTTCTAACGAAAACAGTATAAACTTTAAACCATCTAAAACGCCTGTTTGTGTTTCAGATTCTTTTGTGACTTTATTTTCAGTACCTGAAAATGCTCAAATGATTAAATCTTATGATTGGAATTTTGGATGTGGATTTAATGGACCTTATGGTGTTCAAAATCCAAGATTAAAACTAGATAGCCTTTGCGGCTATGCATCAAATGCAGGCCGTGGTAACTATCCAATTCAATTAAAAATTACAGATTTAAATAATTGCATTTTTTTCTCACCTGTAAAAAATATTTTCATTGGGGGGCCCATTGCAAACTATGTAAATATCTCTCCGATTTCGGGCTGTCAAAACTTACCTGTTCAATTTGAAGACAAGAGTACAGGAGATGGTGTAAGCAGTATTGTGAGTAAAATTTGGGATTTTGGGGATACAACGAATCCTGTTTCTATCCTTAATGGCCCAATTAATTATCTTTTTTCTAAAGTAGGGACATTTCCCGTTACTCTTAAAATTACTGATGAAAGTGGATGTGTTGCTGAAGCAAAAAAGGTTATTGTCAAAACGTCATCCCCTGTATTCGACTTTGTTGCTTTACAAACAGCAAGCTGTCCCGGTAAATTGGTTCAATTTGAAACCCAATCAAAAGAGTTGATTACTTCATACGTTTGGAATCTAGGAGATGGACTGGTCTCTAATATTGCCAACCCTTTTATCACTTACACAGAAACCTCAAGAAAAACAATCAGTTTAACCATTAAAGATTTCATTGGTTGCGAAAAAACAATCATTAAAAGAGATTATGTAGAAATAGGACTGCCGGAATCAAGATTTATTGTTCAAAAAGATACTGCAGATTGCTCACCGTTTACCGCTGAGTTTACCTTTGATGGCAGTTTCGCTGAAAAATTTGAATGGAATTTTGGCGATAGTTCTACTTCAGTTCAACAAGACCCAAGAAATATTTATATTCTGGGTGGAACCTATCCTGTAACACTGAAAGTTACAAGCCCTGGTGGTTGCACTGCCGTCTCTCCAACCAAAAACATTGTAATATTGGGTCCCAGAGGAACCGTAGTCTTTAGTCCAATTGCTTGCGAACCTTTTGATGTCAAGTTTACAGTTTCTTCCCCTAATTCAAAATATGTATCATTGGATTATGGCGACGGAAACATAATTGATTCTTTGCCATATAATACAAGTTTTACTTACAAATACGCAGATACAGGCTTTTACATTCCCAAAGCATTTCTGGTAAATGATGAGGGTTGCAAAGCATTTATACCAGTCTCCAATGGAATTAGGGCTGTAGCTGTTTTGCCAATATTTAAACCAGATGTTACTTTCTACTGTGATAATGGCACGGTAAGATTCACCGATCTCTCCATTTCAAATGAACAGTTTAGCGACTGGCAGTGGGATTTTGGAGATGGCACAACTGGGACTGGAAAATTGTCTTCACATTTTTATTCAAAGCCTGGTTTATATGATGTGAAAGTCAAAGCCACAACCATTGGGGGATGCACAGACTCTTTAACAAGAGAAAAACTGATTGAAATTCAGGCAAGACCTGATATGGAAATATTGTCATCAAAGCAGCAGTTTTGTGAAGAGGATATGATTCAGTTTGAAGCCGGTGAAATAACAACCAACAATTCCCCAGTAGTAAAATGGTTTTGGGATTTTACAAACGGACAAAGTTCAGACCAAAGAATACCTGAACTTCAGCTTTTTAGAAAAGCAGGAAATTATCCTTTCCGTCTTTATGGAACCAATGACAGAGGATGTATTGATACCGTTTTTAAAACATTTGTGGTTAATCCATTGCCGGTAATAAATGCTGGAATAGATACTTTCTTGTGCCTTGGGAAACCAATTTCATTGAAAGTAGCAGGAGCCCTAAGTTACGAATGGATTGCTGGTCCAAACTTGAGTTGCACAAATTGTACATTCCCAAGCATAAATCCAAGCTTGGATGCATCTTATATTGTAAAAGGAACATCTGCGGCTGGTTGTATTGCTTATGATTCACTAAATATACACGTTGTAAATCCTACAAAAATTATTGCATCTCCTGATGTTACGATATGTTTTGGCGAGTCTGTTAATTTATATGCATCAGGAACAACCTATGTCTCTTGGTCGCTTGAATCTGGCTTGTTCAACAGTACATCAGGTTCGCCCATCGCTAAGCCGGCTCGTACTTCAACTTTCGGAGTTAATGGAAATGACTCATACGGTTGTTTCCCCTCCACAGACAGTGTTGTGGTTACCGTTAACCCTTTGCCTAAAGTTAATGCTGGTAATGATACAACCATGATGGCAGGATATCCTCTTCAGTTGAAACCTACTTATTCTCCAGATGTTACTCGGGTTGAATGGGTTCCTTCATTGTTTTTAAATTGTTCAGATTGCAAAACGCCCATTACTACCCCAATGTATTCGGCTACATATACAGTATTTGCATATACTGCAGATGGTTGCATGGCGAAAGATGTTATCAATGTTTATGGTACTTGCACAAAAGAAAACTTATTCATCCCGAACACTTTTTCACCAAATGGTGATGGCTCTAACGATTTGTTTTTTCCACGGGGAAGAGGCATTCAAAAAATCAAGTCATTCAAGATTTTCAATCGTTGGGGACAATTACTTTATGTAACAGGAAATTTCTTCGCAAATGATCAGACTGCCGGCTGGGATGGCACCAAAAAGCTACAATTTGCTTCACCTGATGTTTATGTTTATATGATTGACCTGGTTTGTGAAAATGGTAATATCATAACAATTAAAGGAGATGTTACACTAATTAGATGATGTCGATGAATTACAATAAAAAATATTTACTGTTTGCATTTCTAATGACTTCATTCATTTTTGTAAATCAATTGAATGGGCAAGATTTGCATTTCTCTCAATTCTATGAAGCTCCATTGCTTAGAAACCCTGCATTAGCAGGACTCTACGAAGGCGATGTGAGGATTCAAGGAATTTACAAAAATCAATGGAACTCAATTTCATATCCATACCAAACAGGTTCAATCAACGGGGAATACAAATTTGGAATTGGTAGGGGGGATGATTTTTTAACAGTTGGCGGTCAAGTAATGTACGACAAAGCCGGAACAGTTCAACTTCAAACTGTTCATCTTCTGCCGATGGTTAACTTCCATAAATCGTTAAGCCAAGAAAAAAGCGCTTATCTCTCTTTGGGATTTATGGGAGGTATTGTTGATAGAAGGCTTGATAGGTCGAAAGTGACAACCAACAGCCAATACGATGGTTTTTACTTTAATGGTGCTCTTCCTGATGGAGAATCTTTTTCAAACGGATATATGTATGCCGACATGTCTGTTGGAATGAGCTTGAACTCTTCCTTAGGTCAAAATGACCAGCATAACTTTTTTGTGGGTGCCGCTTATCATCACTTTAACAAACCCATAAACTCTTTCTATAAAAACATTTCGCATCTGCCGAAATTCGTTTTTTCAGGAGGACTTAAACTCAATGTTGATGAGATTACCTATGTGACATTTAACGGGGATTTTACCTTTCAAGAACCTTTCAGAGAAGCCATTGCTGGTGCCATGTTCTCAAAAAGATTAGGCGAATCAGAGGGGTCAAATTATACTGTTCATGCTGGATCCTACTATCGTTATAATGATGCAATCATACCTGTTATCAAGTTTGACGTAAATCAATTGTCACTTGGATTGAGTTACGATGTTAACGTGTCAACATTGTCTGCTGCCTCAAAAAACAGGGGAGGGTTTGAGCTTTCCCTTACGTATATTGCTTCTCGGCCACATGACAACCCCATTATTCTGTGCCCTAAATTTTAACTGCAAATCTATACTGCTATTGGTTTCATGGTTAATACAAAACATTATTTGTATTTTTGATGTTATTCAACCTAACTATCGTTTACTAAATTTCTAACATTTATTTTATTTTTATGCAACTATCAAAAGGCCAGTCTGCACCTGATTTCACCCTCTTTAACAGCGAAAAAAACAAGGTTAGCCTTGCTGATTACAAAGGTAAAAATTTGGTGATTCTTTTTTTTCCTCAGGCATTTACAGGAGTTTGTACAACTGAACTATGTTCCGTTCGTGATAACTTAAATGCGTATACCAGTTTAAATGCAGCAGTTGTTGGTATCTCAGTAGATTCAATTTTTACATTGGCAAAGTTTAAAGAAGAGCAGTCTTATAATTTCCCATTGCTATCAGACTTTAACAAAGATGTTTCTCAAGCCTATGGCTCATTTTATGATGAATTTGTATTTGACATGAAAGGTGTTTCCCGCAGGGCAGCATTTGTTGTTGATGGTGAAGGAATGATTCAATACGCAGAGGTTCTTGAAAGTGCTGGTGATCAACCAAATTTCGACGCAATTAAAGCTACATTGGCAGAATTGGGTTAGTCAAATTGATAAATAATAGAAAGCCATGCTCTGATATCAGGCATGGCTTTCTATTATAGAACTATTTTGTTAACTTTGGGTTGAAATACGAACATGAAAAGTATATTAACCATCTTCTTGATTCTTATCGTTTCATCTGCAACAAGTCAGGTTAAGAAGGTGTCGATGGGAGAGAATATCAGGAGAACAAGCATCTACCCAAACCCCGCTCGTTCATTTATTCAAATCCAATTTCAGCCTGCTGTACCTCCTCCAGCATCACTAGCCATTTATAATTTTCTAGGAAAAAAACAATTCGAAATAAATCAACCAGGTAGCAATGTATTCATTGATCTGGCCGATTTCAATAGAGGCATTTATATCTTTCAATTTCGTGATAGAAATGGAAGAATCCTCGAAACAGGAAAATTTCAAGTTGAAAAATAGCCGACTTAATTAACTTGTACAATCAAGAATTTTAAATAATTGGTATTTTCTAGACTCTTTATAATTGGATGGTCCGGAGATTGTGCTTGAAAAACAACCTGCTTCAGCGTTCTCCTCGCATCTTTAGCTGCTGCTTCAATGGTTTGATAAAATAAATCTGGTTGAATTAAGTTGGTACAGGAAGATGTTACCAAAAAACCGCCTGGTTTCAATAATTTCATTCCCCTTAAATTGATTTCCTTGTATCCGCTGATGGCTTTTTGAATATTCTCTCTAGACTTGGTAAAAGAAGGTGGATCAAGCATCACTACATCCCATTTTTTTTCTTCCTTACTCCATTGCTTTAACGCATCAAATGCATTGATGGTTTGAAACGTACAATTTGTTATCCCGTTTAATGCAGCATTTTCCTTTGATTGTTGGACTGCAGATTCCGAGATGTCTAAACCCAATACCTGTTTTGCCCCATAGTGGGCTGCATGTATCTCAAACGTGCCTGTGTAACAAAACGCTCCCAATACATCAGCTCCTTTCACAATGTGCTGGATTGCTTTCCTGTTGTCTTGTTGGTCTAAAAAGTAACCTGTTTTCTGACCTTTGTCAACGTCTACCATGAATTTCAATCCATTCTCATTGATCATGATTTTGGTGTCAAAAGGCTCAGAAAGGAACCCCTTTTTCTGTTCCATTCCTTCTAGCTCTCTAACGGGAACATCATTTCTTTCATAAATCCCTTTGGGAGAAAAAAGCTCGTGTAAACTTTCAACAATTTCATTTTTCCAGACATCTATTCCCAACGCCAAGGTCTGAATCACGAAATAATCATTGAATTTATCAATGATTAGCTGCGGAATTCCATCAGCTTCACCATAAACAAGCCTGCAGTTTTCAGTATATCCGATTTTCTTCCTGTAATCCCAAGCTGCTGCAATCTTATTTCGGAAAAAAGCCTTGTCAATCGTATCTTTTTTGTCTCTTGTCAACAACCTAATCGATATCATTGAAGCTGGGTTAACATAACCCTTCCCTACAAATTTTGCATCATGTGTGTACACCTCTGCAATATCTCCTGCTACTATAGAATCATCCAATTTGTTGATTTCATTTGAAAAAATCCAAGGATGTCCACTTACAACCCTATTGCTTATCTTTCGGTTTAGTACTACACGTTTCATAATGCAAATGTAAACTTTGTATTCCTTAAAAAAACTGACGATTAAACCTCTGTTTTCAATTAAAAAATATGTTAACTCAAAGAAAATGAGCAAATTTGCACTTCTTTGTAGGAATAAGCGACAATTTGGCTTATCCCAAACATGTGGCAAAGCATTTGCCCAATAACATTGCAAAACAAATACCATGGAAGAAAAAGAAGTGCAGCACCAAAACGAAAATGTTTCTCCTGAAATTAATGAAGATGAAAATGCTTCAAGTATACCAGAAGAAACTGTTGTAAAGGATGAAAAAGAAGAGTTAAGAATTGAAATTGCAGAACAGAAAGATAAGTTTATACGACTTTATGCAGAGTTCGATAATTTCAAAAGACGAAATGCAAAAGAGCGAAACGAATTAATTTTAACGGCAGGAAAAGAAGTGATTCAATCCTTGCTTGAGGTCATGGATGACTGCGATAGGGCTGAAAAACAACTTCACCAAAGTGAAGATCTTGCCCAAATCAGACAAGGTGTCGGCTTGGTTTTTTCCAAGCTTAGAAATACATTGCAATCCAGAGGCCTCAAGGAAATGAAAAGTGTAGGCGAGGAATTCAACCCCGATTTTCACGAAGCCATTACAGAAATTCCGGTTCCAGATGAAAATATGAAAGGCAAAGTGGTTGATCAAGTTGAAAAGGGGTATACACTCAATGACAAGATTATTAGGTTTTCTAAAGTAGTAGTAGGTAAATAATCCGCAATCGGATAAATAAAAAAGTATCATGGCTAAAAGAGATTTTTACGAAATTTTGGGTGTGTCTAAATCTTCATCCGCAGATGAGATTAAAAAGGCATATAGAAAAGTTGCGATGCAGTTTCACCCAGATAGAAACCCTGGTGATAAAGAATCTGAAGAAAAGTTTAAGGAAGCTGCCGAAGCGTATGAGATTTTAAGTGACCAGGAAAAACGTGCTCAATACGACAGATATGGCCATGCTGGTATGAATGCAAGAGGCGGCGGCGGATTTGGCGGTGGCCAAGGCATGAACATGGATGATATCTTCAGTAATTTTGGCGATATCTTCGGTGATGATGTTTTTGGTAGTTTCTTTGGAGGAGGTGGCGGCGGTCGCCAGCGTGGTTCCGGTGGAAAAGCCCGCGGAACAAGGGGGAGCAACCTCAGAATTAAACTCAAAATGAATTACGAGGAGATTGCTAAAGGTGCCAACAAAACAGTTAAAGTAAAAAAATACACCGGTTGTACGACTTGCAGTGGTTCCGGTGCCAAAGATAAAAGTTCCGTCCAATCATGCGGAACTTGTGGAGGAAGTGGACAAGTAAGAAAAGTGACCAATACTTTCCTTGGTCAAATGCAAACTGTAGGCACTTGTCCTACGTGCAATGGCGAAGGTTCAACAATAACCAGCAAATGTACAGCATGCAAAGGTGAAGGAAGGGTGTATACTGAGGAAACAATGTCAATCGACATCCCTGCAGGAGTACAAGAGGGTATGCAGCTTAGCTTGAGCGGAAAGGGCAATGCTGGTGAAAGAGGAGGAGCTCCTGGCGATTTAATTGTTCTTATTGAAGAGGAACAACACGCCGAATTGCAAAGAGATAACCTTAATGTAATCTATGACATGTTCATCACTTTCCCGGATGCTGTATTTGGAGCTCATCTTGAGGTTCCAACAATAGACGGGCGTGCAAAAATAAAAATCCCTGCTGGTACCCAGGGTGGAAAAATATTCAGGTTAAAAGGCAAGGGATTTCCTGCAATCAATTCATACGAAAAAGGGGATCAACTAATTCATATCAATGTGTGGACTCCTCAGGAAGTTACCAAAGAGGAAAAAGAAATAATCGAAAAATTTAAAGAATCTCCCAACTTTCAACCCAAACCAGATAGGTCTGAAAAAAGTTTTTTTGCTAAAATCAAGGAAATGTTTGGCTAATCAAACATTTTTTATTCAGCAAGTTGATAGATTTCTTTCAAGTTTCTTCCATACCCATTGTAGTCTAGTCCATAGCCTACAACAAACAAATCAGGGATCACAAAACCAAGGTAATTGATATCTATGGGGAATTTTGTGGCCTCTTTTTTGTGTAACAACGAGCAAACCTTAAGTGATTTTGCTTGCTGATGTAGCAGTTGTGGAAGAAACTCCGACAATGTTTTACCCGTATCAATGATGTCTTCTATCACAATTACATCCCTGTCGTAGATTTCGGCTTCCAACCCAATTGCTGTAATTACTGAACCTGTTGATTTGGTTCCTTTATATGAAGCAAGCTTGATAAAGCTTATTTCTGAAGGAATGGTTATTTCTTTGAATAGATCTGAAGCAAACATGAATGATCCATTCAGTATAGCAATAAATAGGGGCTTTTTTCCTTCATAATCACGATTGATCTCATCTGCCATTCTTTTGATCTCTTTCTGAAGTTCCAATTCAGTTAGGTATGGAACAAAAGTCTTGTCTAATATCAATTGCTTCACGTTTCTAATTTAATATTTTTAATGTTTGTCCAATTTGCAAATCATCTTGATCCATTGCATTGGCATTCTTTATGGAGTCGACACTAACCTTGTACTTTTTTGCTATGGTGTACAGCGACTCCCCTTGTTTAACAACATGCAACGCTATGCTGTTTTTACTGTCTTTGTTTGTATTATTCCTTGCTAATGCGGGTCTTTCTTTTACTGGCTTTTTCAACGATATTTTTTCTCCAACTGCAGGTGTCATCCCTTGTTTCAATTTGTTCAATGACAAGATTGAAGATAGTTGAATGCCGACTTTTTGACTGACCTCCCGCAAGTTTTCATCCGCCTTTACAATATAAAAGTTTTCGTTTCCCGTTTTCTTTTTCTTTTGAAGATATATCAATTGATCGTCCTCTAAAATGGTGTTTTCCGAAGGCATCTCATTCCACATTAAAATTCCGGACAACTGTAGATGTTGTTTTTTTGCTATTGCTAGCAAAGAGGTTCCTCCCTTTGCATAAATAACCTTCAACCCATTTATTTTGAATATACCGGACGGGTATTTTGGGGATTTACCAATAGAGGTTTTAGGATTTTCATCCACTTGCTTGACTGGATAAGCGTTTTTTACTTCTTTTGCTTTGTTGTTTGGTTGCTCCAATTTTGCAACAGGTTTGACAATTAAATTATTCTCGAGGGCATAAAAATAAGCAGCCAGATTTGATGAGTCTGAATCCTCTTTGATGCCATTTAGCTCATTCAGGTTGTATTTTTCGATGTTTTTGATGAGTGTTTGGGCATAAATGGGACTAGTTGCATAACCTGCTTTTTTTAGACCCCACGCCCAAGAATCGTAATCATTGGGGTCATAACTGAATAAGAAGGTATACCTAGATTGAGATTTTAAGTAGTCAGAATGGTCCAAATAAGATTCATCTGCATTGGCATATTTTCTGAAACATTCACCAAGTTCATCATCATTATGATAGACTTTTTCTCCAGTCCAACTGCTTTTACATTTGAGACCGAAATGATTGTTAGATTGTTGAACCAGCTCACTCCGACCTGCATCTGTCTCCAAAATTCCTTGGGCGATTTTTATGGATGCAGGAAATCCAGTCCTTGCCATCTCTTTTATGGCAAGCGGTGCGTATGTTTCGATATATTTTATTGTTGCAGGCAGCTGACTATCTTGTGCCTTTACACCAAGAGAAATCAGTAGAAAGAGTAGAAAGTTAATTGCGTAAGTGGAGTGCTTTGTGTTGTTCTTCATTTTTTATTTTTTGTACATTAACAAAATCCCATCCCGAATAGTCAACATAACTTTTTCAACACGGTCGTCGTTTTTTATGAATTCATTGAATTCGGAAATTGCTTTCGCGCTTTTCCCTTTTATTGGATTTTTTACGACTTCTCCATGGAAAAAAACATTATCGAATAAAAACCAGGTTCCTGGTTTTACTTTTTCAATTAAATATTTGTAATAGTCTAAATAACCTGTTTTATCTGCATCTACAAATATCAGGTCCCATTCCAGTTCAAGCTGCTCAATTAAGACGGAGGCATCTCCAACATGGAGGTGGATTTGGTCTTTGAATTTACTCCTGTCAAAGTAAGCCTGGGCAATACCAGCATCTTCTTTTCTTTTTTCAAGCGTATGCAATTCGCATCCTTTCCCCAATCCTTTTGCTAAGCAAAGTGCACTATACCCAACAAATGTTCCAATTTCCAATATCCTCTTTGGTTTTATCATTCTGCTAACCATGCTCAGAAATGCTCCCTGTAATGGTCCACTAAGCATGTGCGCTTCTTTGTGGTTTTCTTCAGTAAAAAGTTTGATTTCTTCCAGTAATGCGTCATCATGCGTGCTATATTTCAACGCATAATCACTTATTGCTGGTTCAATCAGGTCCATAATCATCTTTGCAAATTTACACCCTTAATCTCACTGAAGCAAAAAAGGAGTGTTGTGGAAAAGCAAAAGTATGTGATTACCCTTTTTTTGAAATGAGCCAAAGTCCTCCAAAAGTTAATAAACCATTAATTAGCAACATCTCTATCCCTATCTGATATCCATGGAAGAAAGTGCTTGTGTTTTTACTTATAAAATAGCATAATGCTGGAGCAAGAAGGCAAACAACAGTTACCCCATATCCCTTATTCAAGATTCTTTTTGTTAAAATTCCAAAGCCAAAAAGTCCTAGTAATGGGCCATAAGTATACCCTGCCAAATCCAGGATGATGCTGATGATTGATTTGTTGTTGATCCATTTAAAAATCAAAATGCAAAATAGAAAAATGATTGCAAAGCTCAGGTGTACGCCAATCCTTATTTTTTTTTGTGATTGTTCATTGAGATTTTGGTTTCTTTTTAAACCAAGAATGTCAATGCAAAACGATGATGTTAGTGCGGTTAAGGCCCCGTCTGCACTCGGAAACAATGCCGAAATAAGTGCAATAATGAATATGACTCCAATGGCAGGAGGAAGGTGGTACATGGCTGTAGTTGGAAATATATCGTCGCCAATAATGTTCTTTCCATTTAACAGCAACTGCTTACCCTCATATATGGCACCTTTATCTTGCATGTATAAATAAAGCAATCCCCCAAGAAGTAAGAATAGCATGTTCACAATAACCATGATTATGGTGAAGGTGAAAATATTTTTTTGCGAATCTTTGACCGTTTTTACACTGATGTTTTTTTGCATCATCTCCTGGTCTAATCCTGTCATGGCTATGGCAATTACAGCACCTCCAATGATATTTTTCAGGAAAAAGCCTTTGTTGTTGATGTCTGTCTCGAAAATTTTGGTATACCCTTTTAGTGAGATGGCATCCATCGCATCACTTACAGAAAAGTTCATGCTATTCAGGATGTAAACAAGGCAGATAACAAGTCCAATAAGCATACAACTGGTCTGTAGCATGTCTGTATATACGATTGTTTTAACGCCACCCTCAAACGTATACAGCAAGATCATGAGCAAGATGACAGCTGTCGTTGCTATAAAAGGAATACCCATTTCATCCAAAATGAAAATCTGCAATACATTGATAACCAAATACAATCTGGCTGTTGCTCCGAACGTACGCGAAATGATGAAAAAAAGTGACCCTGTTTTGTAACTGGCCGTGCCAAATCGTTGGTCAAGATAATGGTAAATCGATGTCAAGTTAAGTTTGTAATAAAGTGGAATCAACACCAAACCTATAACCGCATATCCAAAAATATACCCAAGTATAACTTGAAAATAGCCTAAGGCCTTAAAGCCATTTGCAGCAAAATCTCCTACAGTGCCGGGAACAGAAACAAAGGTTACACCAGATAATGAGGTGCCTATCATCCCAAAGGCCACTAACATCCAATTGGAATTTTTATTTCCTATGAAAAAGGAATCATTGGTTGCATTCCTGGATGTGTAAAAAGCAACAGTTAAAAGAATGCCGAAATAACCTAAAACGAATGAAAATAAAACAAAAGGTGACATAAGCTAATCTTGAGTTGGAAAGATAACACAATTATGCAAATCTTGAATTGTTCAGACCAAACAACGACTGTTTAAACACTTTTAAAAGTCTGTGTTTTTCTTTTAAGAAATTTGCTCTTTCTTTCTAGAATGATGTTAATTTTGACCCATGCTTCAGTCTCTACATATCCAGAACTACGCCATTATTTCAAATCTCGAAATCAATTTTTCGAATAAGCTCTCTATCATCACTGGAGAAACCGGTGCAGGTAAAAGTATTTTAATGGGGGCATTGGGATTGGCATTGGGAAATAGAGCGGATCTTTCACAATTGGGTGACAGGGAAAAAAAACTGATAGTGGAAGCCGTTTTTACCGTAAATGGTACAGATAGCATTGGGCAATTGTTGAAAAGCTTGGAAATTGATTTTGATGGAGAAATTTTATTGAGGCGTGAAATAGGAATAAATGGAAAATCAAGGTCATTTGTAAACGATACCCCTGTTAGTCTCGGTCAACTCCAAGAGCTAGCTTCTTTCTTGGTTGACCTGCACCAGCAATTTGACACCCTTCAGTTGGGGAACACTGATTTTCAAAGAAAGGTGTTGGATGCAAGGGCTGGATGTATTGACCTGATGAAAGAATATTCAACTCATTATCAGCAATATGTTGCAGTTTGTAAGAAAATCGAGGCCATAAAAAACGCCATTTTAAAAGCGGAGCAGGAAAAGGAATACAAACTTTTCCTATTGAAGGAATTGGAAGAGTTAAACTGGAAGGATGGCGAAGAGAAGCAACTCGAAGAAGAACTAAACTTGCTCTCTCATGCTGAGCAAATCCGAACCGGATTGTCTAAGATATCATATTCCTTGTCAGAAGGTGAGCTGCCCATTCTCTCCCAACTAAAGGGAATGCAGTCTGTTCTTCAATCTCTTTCATCGTTTCATCAGGACCTTCTTCCGATGAGCAATCGATTGGGGTCAGCTTATTTGGAGTTGAAAGACTTGGGAGGAGATTTAATTTTTTTACTTGATAAGGTTGTGGTTGATGAAAGTAGAATGGATCACATAAATACTAGGTTGTCAAAATCTCAGCGGCTTGTAAAAAAACATGGTGTTATTTCTGCCGATGAATTGGTTTCTTTGAGAAACGAATTAACCGCAGATGTTGAGGGATATGAAAATATACAGGAAGAACTTGTGGGTTTTGAAAAGGAAAAATTGACATTGTTTGAAAGTGCTTCAAAATTGGCAAATGAGATTCATCATAAAAGGGATTTACAAATTCCACTGTTAGCTTCTGAAACGAAGGAACTGTTGTTTCGCATAGGCATGCCAAATGCTGTTCTTAAGGTGGATTCAAAAAAAGTGGAACTTTCTCCAACGGGCTTCAATCAAATTTCCTTTTTATTCGACGCAAACAAAAGTGGCAATTTCGAGCCTTTGCAAAAAGTAGCCAGTGGGGGTGAGTTGAGCAGGTTGATGCTTGTGTTGAAATCTTTGGTGGCCAATTCTCTTGAGATGCCAACATTGATTTTTGATGAAATCGACAGTGGAATCAGCGGCGAAGCTGCAAGGCAAGTTGGTATTTTAATGGGAGAGCTCGCTTCTTCACACCAGGTAATCTCCATCACCCATCAGCCCCAAATCGCAGCAAGGGCTAATCATCACTTGTATGTGTATAAACAAGAGTTGAATGGCGCTATAAACACCGATGTAAGGCTTCTTACAAAAAATGAGAGTATACTGACAATAGCAAAAATGCTCGCGGGTGAAAATCCAAGTGAAGCCGCTATGGCGAATGCGAGGGAAATGATGAACTAAGCTTTTTTTCAATTTGTTATTATACAGAATTCTAGATGCATCATGGCTTGTCCCGGATGTCTGGTGACTCACATGGATTTTCTCATTATATTTGCATTCCAAAATATACATCAATGTCCAATCAATTACTCAAAGGGAAAAAGGGAATCATATTCGGTGCGTTAGACGAAAAGTCAATTGCATGGAAAACCGCGTTGGCTTGTCATGCGCAAGGTGCGGAACTTGTTCTCACCAATGCGCCGGTTGCATTGAGAATGGGAGAGATCAACAAACTTGCGGAAGCAGTGAATGCACCTGTTATTGGCGCTGATGTCGTAAACATGGATGATCTCAAAAAATTATTTGAGGAAAGTGTAAAGCATTTCGGGGGCGGCGTAGATTTTATTCTTCATTCTATCGGGATGAGTTTGAATGTGAGAAAAGGAAAGCATTACACTGAAATGGATTATGGTTTCAATCAGAGAACGCTAGATATTTCTGCAATGTCTTTGCACCGTGTGTTGAAAACTGCTTGGGAAATGGATGCATTGAATGAAAATGGAAGTGTAGTTGCATTGACATACATCGCAGCTCAGCGTATATTTCCTGATTACAATGAAATGGCTGATGCAAAAGCTTTATTAGAAAGCGTTACAAGGAGCTTTGGCTATCATTATGGCGTTCGTAAGAAGGTTAGAATAAATACGATATCTCAGTCTCCAACAAGAACTACCGCAGGTAGTGGTGTCAAGGGCTTTGATGGTTTCGTTACTTATGCAGAAAAAATGAGCCCATTGGGCAATGCCTCTGGCGAAGATTGTGCAAATTATTGTGTTTCCATGTTCTCTGACCTTACCAAAATGGTTACCATGCAAAATCTTTTTCACGACGGTGGTTTCTCTTTTACAGGGGTTACAGATGCTGTCATTGAACAAATGGAAAAATAATAAAATCAATATTTTTTATGGAATGGATTGAATATGTTGGCTATGTAGGTGTTGTACTCTCTTCTGTAACATTTTTACCGCAAGTACTTCAGGCTTGGAAGACAAAATCCGTGGGTGATCTTTCCATTTGGATGGTACTTATCTTGATTGGTAACGTAAGTACATGGTTGTTTTATGCAGCAGTAAAGGGTGTATTGCCCATGATTATTGCTAACTCAATTATTCTAGTCCTTTCCTTCGTCATGTTATACTTTAAAATGACTTTCAAGAAATAATCTTACTTTAAGAAATAAAAAAAACCACTTAAAAGTGGTTTTTTTTTGATGAATATCATCAATATTCATCTTCATTGAAGAAAAAGTCTTCTTGACTTGGATAGTCAGGCCAGATATCATCTATTCCTTCATAAATATCTCCTTCATCTTCAAGTTCCTGAAGATTTTCGATAACTTCTATAGGCGCCCCACTTCTGATACAATAGTCGATTAACTCGTCTTTCGTTGCAGGCCAAGGAGCGTCTTCAAGATATGATGCTAGTTCAAGTGTCCAGAACATAGGAAAAAGCTTTTGATTTTTGGCAAAAGTAATGGTAAATTATTTAAATCCCAATCCCAAAATATTAACACTTTCAGGATTTTAGATTTCGTCACTTTCTTTCTTGTCTTCGCGGCCACTTTGTTTACCTTCACAGTAAATTATAACAGATGCTTCAAGGCAACAATATTGTTAAGTTTTATGGCTCTTTAGAGGTGTTGAAGGGTGTGGATATCTCAATTTCAAAGGGTGAAATTGTTAGCATAGTAGGTTCATCTGGTGCAGGTAAAACAACATTACTCCATATTTTAGGCACGTTAGATACAGCAGACAAGGGAGAAATTTGGTACGAAGGGCAGCGAATTGACTTAATGAAACCAAAAGAATTGGCTGCTTTCCGAAATAAAAATATTGGATTTGTTTTTCAGTTTCACCACCTTCTTCCTGAATTTACTGCATTGGAAAATATTTGTATACCAGGTTGGATTGCTGGTAGAAAATCGAAGGAGCTGGAAAAAAAGGCAATGGATCTATTGGCAACTTTAGGAATAGAACATCGGGCTTCACACAAGCCTAATGCACTTTCAGGTGGTGAGCAACAGCGAGTTGCTGTTGCCAGAGCTTTGATTAATGATCCTGGGATTATTTTTGCCGATGAACCTACGGGGAACCTCGATTCTGCAAATGCAAATTCCCTACACAACCTTTTTCAAGAGCTTCGCGACAAACTAAACCAAACCTTTCTAATTGTTACCCACAACGAGGAACTTGCTGCAATGAGCGACAGGGTATTGCACATGAAAGATGGAAGAATGAGCTGATCTGGTAAATGTTAAACCCTTGGTCTCCAGGCAACTTCTTCTGCTTTTAACTCTTTGGCCATGTATCTTGAAAGCGTAAATAAATAGTCACTCAGTCTGTTGATGTATTTCACAACCAAACTATCATTGTCGTCATCACTCATCAGTAACTCTACAACCAGTCTCTCCGCCCTTCTGCAAACGCATCGTGCAATGTGAAGATGAGATACAGTTGGATGCCCTCCTGGCATGATGAAGTATTGTAATGGCTCAAGTTCCAAATCCATTCGGTCCATTTCATCTTCTAAAAAAGTAACATCACTTTCTTTTAAGTCTGGGATTTTTAGCTTTGTTTCTTTCTCGGGATCGCATGCCAAAGCAGAGCCTATCGTAAACAATCTATCTTGAATTTCTTTTAAAACATCCCTAATCTCAGTAATTGAAATCAAGTCCCTGCACAATCCGATGTGAGAATTAAGTTCATCCATCGTTCCATAAGATTCTATGCGGGTATGAGATTTTAATACCTTGGTGCCTCCAATCAATGAAGTTTTTCCTTTATCTCCTGTTTTCGTATAAATTTTCATTGCCATATTTCACAAGTTATTGATAATGATAATGTGGCAAAGACTTATTTGTTCATTTTGCAATGAATTTTTTTATACAACACTTGAAGCATCCTTCCTTTTATCACTTTCTAATGATCCATCACGAAGGCGGATGACTCTTTTTGCGTAATTTGAAATGTCTTCTTCATGCGTTACCAATACAACCGTATTTCCTTCATCATGAATCTTAGCAAAGATGCTCATGATTTCATAAGATGTTTTTGTATCTAGATTACCTGTTGGTTCATCGGCAAGAATGATAGAGGGATTGTTTACCAAAGCCCTTGCAATTGCAACACGTTGGCACTGACCACCAGACAACTCATTGGGTTTGTGGTGACTTCTGTCCATTAAGTCAACCTTTCGCAATACTTCCTGAGCCATTTCAGTTCTGATTTTTTTAGGAAGGCCTGCATAAACCAGGGGTAACGCAACATTCTCAAGTGCCGTTAACCGGGGAAGCAAATTGAATTGTTGGAAAACAAACCCAATTTCCTTGTTGCGGATATCCGCCAAATCATTGTCAAGCATGGTGCTTACATCTTTGCCGTTTAAAATGTACTTGCCAGCAGTAGGGGAGTCAAGGCAACCCAAGATGTTCATCAATGTACTTTTTCCGGATCCAGATGGCCCCATCAATGCTACATACTCATTTTTGAGGATATCAATATTAAGGCCTTTCAGGATTTTCAGTTCCTGATTTCCCATGAAATAACTTTTTCTAATATCCTCGAGGTGAATGACTGAATTTGGCATGTAATTATTTTTTTATCACTTTTGGCACAGTAAAAAATTGTTCAAGTCGGTCGGGAGCATTGCTCAGTGCTGTTTCGGTATCAACTGAACCCTGTATTTCATCTTCCCTTAAGCTGTTTTCAGTTTGACTTATATGGGTTAATGGGGCAACCCCTTCCGTATTTATTTCATTGAGCTTTTCCACAAAACCAATCATTTGCTGCAAATCTATTCGAATAGATTCCGCTTCTGATGGATTAAATTCTAGGTGAGCCAATTTTGCGAGTTTTTCTACCATTTCCTTGTTCAATTCCATACAAAATGATTGATTGCAAAATTAACCAATCTGAGCAGACTGTTGGCTTTTTATTGATGAACGGAAGATAAATGATTTCGAATTTTATATTGCTGCATCGATTAGCAGGCGTTACATTTATTATCTTTGTAATATGAGTATGGAAAAGGCAATTGTCATGAGCGGTATTCGACCTACAGGATATCTACACTTGGGTAATTATTTTGGTGCTATGCGAAATTATGTGAAGTTACAAGATGAATATTCTTGTTATTTTATGGTAGCTGATTTGCATGCTCTCACCACTCATCCAGACACCAAAGAGTTGAAAGCTAACGTGCACAGGGTCATTGCTGAAAATATAGCTTGTGGCATTGATCCAGAAAAAGCAGCACTTTACTGTCAAAGCCATATCAGAGAAACATCTGAACTTTATCTGTATTTAAACATGTTGGCATACCTCGGAGAGTTGGAAAAAACAACAACTTTCAAAGACAAAGCAAGGTTGCATCCTGAAAATATCAATGCAGGATTACTCACTTATCCTGTGCTACAAACTGCCGACATTATTTTGCACAGGGCTACCTGGGTGCCAGTTGGCAAAGATCAAGAGCAGCATCTTGAAATGGCTAGGAATTTTGTTAAGCGCTTTAACCACCGTTATAGTGATGTTTTTCCCGAGCCAATGGCATATAATTTTGGTGACGATCTTGTTAAAGTACCGAGCTTAGACGGATCAGGGAAAATGAGTAAAAGTGAAAACCAAATGGCCACTTTATATTTGGCAGATGAGGATGATTTAATCAGGAAAAAAGTGATGAAAGCTAAAACGGATGGTGGCCCCACCTCAGACAATATGCCAAAGCCAGATTATATTGAAAATTTCTTTTTGTTGATGAAGCTTGTTAGCAATGCTGAAGTTGTGCAGTTTTACGAAGGTGCCTATAATAATTGCTCCATTCGTTATGGAGACATGAAAAAACAATTGGCAGAAGACATGGTTGCATTTATTGCACCCATTAGAGAAAAAGCGGCTTCCATTCAACACGATGATGCTTATTTAACGGCAATAATGAAGCAAGGGGCGGAAAAAGCCAAGGCTAGCGCAGAAAAGACCATGGAACAGGTAAGAACTGCTATGGGACTAATTTATTAAGTAGTTGTAGTGATTATTGTATCTGCCCCTAAAAAAAGTTAGTTTTTTACGCCTTTTTCTCAAAATGAATATGTATTTTGTTAATACACAAAAAATGCTCAGCAAGAGTTATATAAATTTATGTCTAATACAAAGAAGCCAAAACACGTTGCTATAGCCGGAAACATTGGCGCCGGTAAAACAACACTTACTGAAATGCTGAGCAAACATTATAAATGGATTCCGCAATTTGAAGATGTAGATCAAAATCCATATTTGTATGATTTTTATGATGACATGCCTAGATGGAGTTTCAACCTTCAAATATATTTTTTAAATAGCCGTTTAAATCAGCTTATTGAGATAAGCAAAGGGACCGAAACTGTTATTCAAGATAGAACCATTTATGAAGATGCCTATATCTTTGCTCCCAATTTGCACGAAATGGGCTTGATGAGCAAGCGAGATTTTGAAAATTATTTTGATTTTTTTCAAAATCTGAAGCAGATGGTTAACCCACCTGATTTATTGATTTATTTACAGGCATCTGTTCCAACTTTGGTTGGTCAAATTCAAAAAAGGGGCCGAGAATACGAAGAGAATATCCGGTTAGACTATCTTAAAAAATTAAATGAGTTTTATAATAAATGGATTGAAGGATACAAAGAAGGCCCTTTGCTCATCATCAACGTAGATCAAAATAAATTTGCAGAAAACACTGAGTATTTTGGGGAAATCATTTCAAAGATTGATGCAGAATTGTATGGCCTTTTTTAGATTGGGTTAGTCAATGAAAATTTCTAAATCAGAAATTTCCCCCACACCGTGAATCATGGCAGAGGCTTCCAACAGTTTCATGACTGCCATCCTGCCATAGCTTCCGAGCCCTAATGAAAATTCATTCACATAAAGGTCAATGTGTTTACGCATCACATCTTCATTCATCTCTTGGGCATTAACAGTTATAAATTCAGGAAGATCTTCGTTGAGATGGCAAAATGCATATGTCAAGCTTCTTTGAATAACACGGTTGATTTTCTTACTGATTTCCAAATCAAATTTTCTTCTGGATAAAATTCCGCCAAGTGGAATGGGTAAATTAGTTTGGGATTCCCAGATGTCTCCAAGGTCTGCCAATTTGTTAAGTCCCTTTTCTGCGTATGTAAATCTGTTTTCATGGATAATTACTCCCGCATCAAATCGGCCGTCTAAAACAGATGCTTCAATTTCATTGAATGGAAGAAATGATTTTTTCGTAACGTGTGGAAATGCCAAGCTGAATAGAAGGTGTGCCGTGGTGTTTTTCCCAGGAAGTACAACCGAAAGGTCGTTGTTGGTTGATGATATTTGTTGAAATTGCTTTTTTGAAATGAGAAGTGGTCCAACGCCCTTCCCGAGAGCACCTCCTGCGTCAAGGATTCTATAATCGGAGAGCAAGTTGTGAACGGCTCCGTAACTAACTTTTGAAACATCGAGTTTGGCAGATTCCGCCATCCTGTTGAGTGTTTCAACATCTTCCAAGATGTATTCAAAATGTAAACCTTCAGTGTCTATTTTACCATTTAATAAAGCGTCAAAAATAATGGTGTCGTTCGGGCATGGTGATATTCCCAATGTTAATATCATGCAATCGTTTTTTCTGAAAATTGTGAAATGAGTTTAATGAGTGGAGGCATAATGGCATCTATGGCCTCTTTGATTTTCCATTTGCTTTTGTTGCGTTCACCCACAATATTGGAAATTCCCCTAATTTGTATAAAGGGTATTTTTCGCATCATGCAAACGTAATGGAATGCTGAACCTTCCATAGATTCAATATCTGCTTTATACACCTCCTTGAAAAGTTTGATTTTCATTGAACTGGTAGAGATTTCATTTACTCCAATGCCTCTAACAAATTTTAGGCCTGAAGCTTTTAGAATCATTTCGTTAGGGTTGTGCAAAACGCCATTTTCAAATGGGGCGGTATTTTCATTTAATAACCCCAATGAAAATAAATCCTTGTAGCCATCCTTTTCAAAAACACCCATGTCGTTTACCAATTCATCTTCTACAACCACTGCACTGCCAATCTCTATGGTGTCGGAAAAACATCCTGCAATGCCTACCTGTACAACAATTGATTGATATTGGTTAGATACATTTTCAGTGAGGAAATGAGTGGTTGCTATTGAGCCAACACCTGTAATCCATCCTTCAATGGAAATATCATTTTTTACGCCCATTAAATGAATAAACGGGCGCAGCTCCATTTCTGTGGCAGCGGCAATAACTATTTTCATAGTACAAAGTTCCGTATTTCAAAACAAATCAAGTGTGTATAAATTTTAAAACAATCAAACTAACATAAACTAATATTTAACGAGGTATGCTTAACTTTGCAGCCCCAAAAGGGAAATCATGCCAATACTATATTTAACAAGGCGGGAGCATTTTAATGCAGCACATAGATTATTCAATCCAGATTGGAGCAAAGAACAAAATGAACTTGTTTTTGGGAAATGCGCCAACGAAAATTGGCATGGGCATAACTTCGAATTATTTGTCACCGTTAAAGGAACGCCGTCTCTTGATACAGGATTCATCGTTGACGCAAAATTGCTGAGCAAAATAATCAATACTTATGTGATTGAAGTTCTAGATCACCGAAACTTGAATTTAGACGTCCCTTTCATGGAAGGAAAGATTTGCTCAATCGAAAATCTGGTTTATGAAATCTGGCTTCAACTGAAACCTCAAATGCCTGTTGGCGTAAGTCTTCACTGCCTCAAGCTGGTAGAAACGCCAAGAATATTTGTGGAATATTTTGGTGAGTGAAGCAGTTCTAGCCAAACAATTGAACGTTTCGGAACGTTATAACAACAAAACACATCGAAATTAAAGTTTCATCATGGGAGAAAAAGTATCAGTATTTAGGGCTGAGCATTTCAATTCAGCACATAGGTTAAACAATCCTCGTTGGGATGAATCTGAGAATCAGCGAATATTTGGGAAATGTAATTTGCCTAACTATCATGGACATAATTATGAGCTAATTGTTAAAGTAACCGGTGAGATTGACACAGAAACAGGATATGTGATAGACATGAAGGTTTTGTCGGATATCATCAATGAAAATGTTCTGAGCAGATTCGATCACAAAAACCTGAATCTAGATGTTGCTGAATTTAAAGAATTGAATCCAACTGCTGAGAATATCGCTATTGTGATTTATAATTTACTACGTCCTTTACTAAGCGAACATTTGTCGCTTCAAATACGTTTATATGAGACTCCTAGAAATTTTGTGGAGTTTCCAGCAGTTTAAAAACAAATTATGGCATATAAAAAAGTTGACCATTTCGATGAGCACGTAACTTCTGGTCTAATTGAACATTATAGAGGATCTTTACAGCTATTGGGTGAGGATGCTGATAGGGAAGGTTTGTTGAAAACGCCTGAACGTGTTGCAAAATCAATGCAATTCCTAACGCAAGGATACCAGATCGATCCTAAAGAAATTTTAAATTCCGCTAAATTTCATGAAGATGTAAGTGAAATGATAATTGTTAAAGACATAGAGCTTTACAGTTTGTGCGAACACCACATGCTGCCATTCTTTGGCAAAGCTCATGTTGCTTATATCCCTAACGGTTGGATTACTGGGTTGAGTAAAATAGCCAGGGTTGTTGACACTTACAGTAGGCGTCTTCAAGTGCAAGAAAGATTAACTACACAGATTCTTGATGCCATTAAGGAGACACTAAATCCTCTTGGAGTGGCTGTTGTAATTGAAGCTTCACATCTTTGCATGATGATGAGGGGGGTACAAAAGCAGAACTCTGTAACAACAACGTCCGCTTTTTCGGGGGAATTTATAAAGAATGAAACCAGAAGCGAATTTATCCGCTTGATAGGATCTAAACTGCACTAAACTATTCAGTCTTTAAGTTCAATGGGTTCAATTCATTAATTGATGTTTCATTCATCAGTTTATGAATTGAGCCCATTATTGGTATTAGACATCATTGTTATGTATTCATAAGGTTAGTTATGCCAAGTAAGCGAAGACCCAATGCCATTGCTTGGGTAATATTTTCAGTTCTAATACGTTGGTCAAACCAATTACTTTACTCAATATTGAAGGAAATACAAGTCTATTTACCTCGACAAATAGCTAGGATTACTTTTGGCCGTCCTAGAAGCTTTAATTTATCTAAAAACGCCCATGTCATATCCCATTTATTGACATATTAGGCCTGTATTGATACTGTACATCCCAAAATCTGACCTAAATAAAACAATTGCATAAAAGCCAGTCGCCCAACTAATTAATAATGCGTTATTCTAACGTTCATAATTTGTTAAACATTCAAAAGAATTGTATTTTAGTCATAATTGTAAATTCGCTTTCCTAAAATAGTGATTGGCCTTTTACAGGCATGAGCTGTTTTACTCAATTAATCTTATAAATTTTAAACAATGAAAATTGAAATAAGGCGCCACAGCTTTATAGGGATTGTACTTTTGCTTCTTTTGGGCAATTCATCAAAAAGTTTTTCCCAGACAAAGTCAACTGTTACGGGTATTGTAACTAACGAAGCAGGGCTTCCAATAGCTAGTGCCACCATCACTGCAATGAATGAAACTGAAAGCACCGCTAAATATACCACCATCACGAGCAAAACGGGTGAATTCAGTTTTAATCAACTTACAGTTGGAGCTAAGTACCGTTTTGTTATATCATATACTGGTTATAAGGAGCAATTAATAGGCAATTACGCTGTAAAAAATTCTGGAAATACTGCAATTAAGGTGCAACTAGCCGTTTCAAACACCGATTTGGATGAGGTTATCGTAGTAGGTTATGGTACACAAAAAAGAATAAATGCAACTGGAGCTGTAGACCAGATTACTTCAAAAAGTTTAGAGAATAGGCCCGTAACCAATCTTACCCAAGGTTTACAAGGGATGCTTCCTAACTTAAATTTGAGAATGTTGGATGGCAAACCTACGCAGTCGCCTTCCTACAACATAAGGGGTACTACTTCAATTGGACAAGGTGGTAGCGCTCTTGTTTTAATTGACGGTTTCGAAGGAGATCCAAGTCAATTAAATCCTAACGATGTTGAAACCGTGTCAATATTAAAAGACGCAGCGTCAGCAGCAATATATGGTGCAAGAGGAGTATTTGGAGTAGTACTGATCACTACTAAAAAAGGACTTAAAGGCCGCACCAACGTAACCTATTCAAGTAATTATGCCATAAAATCTCCAGTTACCACACCTGATTTTGTAACCGATGGTTATCTATGGTCGAAGATGTTTTCCGAGGCATTTATAAACGGAGATGGTGCATTCCCACAAAATGCCAACAAGACTCAAAAATTTTCACAAGCATATCTTGATGAATTTAAAAGAAGATCAGAGTCGGGTCAGCCGTACAAAACAGTTGAAATTGACCCCGTAACTGGTGAGTATACTTATTATGGAAGTCAAGACTATTATGCGGAATTGTACAAGAGAAATACAGCTGCATTCGAAAATAATTTATCAGTAAGCGGGGGTGGCGATAAATCAACATTTTTGGTATCGGGTCGTTTTCTCAAGCAAGATGGTTTATTTAAATACAATAGTGATGACTACGATACAAAAAATTTCAGGGCAAGGGGTTCAATTGAAGCCTTCCCATGGCTGACTGTCGAAAACAACACAGACTATTCCGTATCTAATTATCACAACCCAATTAACGTGGGCGAAGGTGGTGGAATTTGGAGGAATATTGCAGATGAAGGAAAACCTACCATGCCATTGTTTAACCCGGATGGTTCGTTAACTTTTGCATCAGCTTATACAATAGGGGATTTTTTTTACGGTAAAAATGGATTTGATACACGTAACGAAGTAATAAGAAACATCACTGGTTTAAGAAGCAGGTTCTTCGACAATAAACTTAGGGTTAATGTTGATTTTACTTTTCGGAATACAAACGCCAACAGGTATCAAAAGCGTGTACAGGTTCCGTTCAGTAATTTCCTAGGTGTTACTTCTTATGTAGGACAAACTACCAACGATATAGCAACTGAGGATGCTAGAACCAGGTATTTAGCAACCAATGTGTATGCTGAATACGAAAATAATTTCGGAGACAATCATTACCTGAAGGCAATGGTTGGTTACAACTATGAACAATCAACTTTCAACCGTGTTGCTGTACAGCGCAACGGTCTGATTTTTGATGATGCGAGCGATTTAAACCTGGCTTTAGGTCAGGCAATAAATACGGGTGGTGGTTTCGAGGAATGGGCCATTTTAGGGGGTTTTTCAAGGTTGAATTATGCCTTTAAAGATCGTTACTTGGTGGAAGTTAATGCCCGTTATGATGGGTCATCAAAATTCCCTGCTAATCAACGCTTCGGTTTCTTCCCATCAGTTTCGGCAGGTTGGAAAATCAATAAAGAGTCATTCTGGAAAGTTTCTTCAAAAGCTATTTCTGAATTGAAGGTTAGGGGTTCTTATGGATCGCTGGGTAATGGTAACATCGCATCTTATGCCTTCCAGGAAATTTTCAACATAAACCAGTCAGGTGTAATTTTAAACGGAGTTAGACCTCAAACAACCCGCAACCCTGGGGTGGTTCCTGACAACCTAACGTGGGAAACCTCTACTACCAGTAATATTGGTCTAGATATTAGCATGTTGTCAAATCGCTTGAGCTTCTCTGGTGATGCTTATGTTCGCAAAACCACTGATATGTTTACGTTTGGACTCACACCACCCGCAGTGTTCGGAGCTTCTGTGCCAAGAGGAAACTATGCTGATCTAACTACAAGAGGTTGGGAAGCTTCCCTTACGTGGAGAGACAAATTAGGCAATGGTAAAAAACCATTCAAATACAATGTGAGATTTGTTTTATCAGATAATAAAACAGTAATTGATAAATATAACAACCCTGAAAAATTCTTAAACGATTTTTACGTTGGACAAACAATAGGAGAGATTTGGGGTTACGAAACTGCAGGCTTTTTTATAGATGCTGCAGACATAGCTTCTTCTGCCAAGCAGAATCCACAAATGAGAGCATCTCCCACAGGCTTATGGTTCCCGGGTGATATTAAATTAAGAGACCTTAACAAAGACGGCTTAATTAACGTGGGAGAAGATAAAGCAGGTAAGTCTGGAGATAGAAGAATTATTGGTAATTCCGCAGCTAGATATTCATTCGGAGTAAACCTTGGTGCCGACTGGAATAACTTTTCTTTCTCTGTTTTCCTTCAAGGTGTAGGTAAACAACAGTGGTACCCAAGTACGGAAGCAGAAATGTTTTGGGGGCAATACAATCGCCCATACAATAATATTCCCATTTTCCATTTGGGTAATATGTGGACACCAGAAAACACAAATGCATATTTTCCAAGAACAATGTCAAGAGCCGCTTCCAACGCCACTACCCGTACATTGGGTGTTGCACAAACTCGTTATCTGCAAAACGTAGCTTACGGCAGGGTGAAAAATATCCAGATTGGGTATAATCTTTCTTCAAATTGGACAAAACGTATTGGTGCGCAAAGCATGAGATTGTATTTCTCAGGCGAGAATTTATTTACTTTTTCGCCGATGTATAAAATTGTAAAAAATACGATTGATGTAGAAAATGCTGTGCGATCTGATCGTGATACAAACAGTGGTAACAGCGGTGATGGATACAATTACCCAATGCTAAAAAGCTATTCTTTTGGAGTAAACCTTGGTTTTTAACCTGAATGTAAATACCAAACCAAGTCAACTGAAAACATTAAATATCAAACGGATGAAAAAATTAATCATAGTATTGTTTCTGTCAAGTGTAGGTTTCACAGCCTGCAAAAAATTAGAGCAGGTGCCACAATCAACTGCTTCGCAAACGGCAGTGTTCGGTAACGAAAACGGACTTAAACTGTATACAAATTCATTTTATGGAATGGGATTTCTTCCTGGTAACACCATTTCTCTAGATGCAATGTCAGATTACCTGGCGGTAAGAGCAGTACCTGATTTTATAAGGGAAGGCGCGTTTGGAGCCAACAATAGTTCAGGATGGTCGTGGTCAGATCTAAGGAACATCAACTATTTCATTCAGAATTGTAACAACCCAGCAGTACCCGTAAGCGTTCGGAACAATTATTTGGGAATAGCTCGTTATTTTAGGGCTTATTTCTACATGGACAAAGTTCGCCGCTTTGGCGATGTACCTTGGATCGGAAAACCGCTAGACATAAATGATACTACTGCATTGAATGCTGGACGCGATAAAAGAGAGCTGGTTATGGACTCTGTATTAGCAGATCTTGACTTTGCCTGTGCTAATATTTCAACAGCAAACGATCCAAGCCGTACAACAGTTACAAAATGGGTAGCTTTTGCTTTAAAATCAAGGGTTTGTCTTTTTGAGGGAACCTTTAGGAAATACCATACTTCATTAAATTTGACAGGTACTGCCAACAAATGGTTACAAGAATCAGCTTCGGCCGCTGACCAAATAATAAAAAATGGCGGATTTTCTATTAACACCGCTGGTGGTCCGGGTGCATCTTATCGCAATGTATTTACCAGCAATACACCATTGACCAACGAGGTTTTGCAAGCAGCTGTAGCAGATGTAAACCTTGGGGTGTTAAACGATGCTAACTGGTGGTGGACGAGTGGAACCTATGGCAGTAAGGCGAGTTTTACACGCGATTTTATCAATACGTTTTTAAACATTGACGGAACTCCTTATACAAACAATCCTGCTTATGCAACAATGCTTTTTAAAGATGAGGTGAAGAACCGCGATCTTAGGTTAAAACAATCCATCCGTTGCCTTGATTATAAAAGAACAACTAATGGACTTCCAGTGCCTGCACCGCCCGTTTTCTCATATACATTTACAGGTTACCAACCCATAAAGCTAACTTTAGATAATACAGCTTTAGACGCAGGTCGACTAAATACCAATATAGTTCCTTTGTTTCGTTATGCCGAGGTATTGCTCAATTTTGCAGAAGCAAAGGCAGAATTGGGTACACTCACCAACCAGGAATGGGCGCTTACAATTGGTGCACTTAGAGCAAGAGCGGGTATTACAGGCGGCTTAAGCATAAAGCCAACTGTAGCAGATCCTTATCTTGTAAAAAATTATTTTCCAAACATTTCTGATCCATCCATTCTTGAAATCAGAAGAGAGCGTGGTATTGAATTGAGTTTGGAAGGATTTCGTTTTTTTGATATTCTACGATGGAAAAGAGGAGAATTGATGGAAAAGCCATGGAATGGTTTTCATGTTGCCGCACTGAATGTGCCAATGGATTTGAATGAGGATGGCATATTAGACGTTGCATTTCACCAAGGTCCACGTCCTACACCTGCAGTAAGCGGAGTAACGTATGTGAATGTTTCAACGCAAATTGGTACTGCTGTTAATTCGCAATTATTGAAAAATGGCACATCGGGCGAGCTGATATGGATGAATGAAATTCCAAGGAAATGGAACGAGCGAAATTATCTTTATCCTATTCCTCTTAACGATTTGCAACGCAATCCTAAACTGATACAGAACCCAGGCTGGAATTAAACCTAAATAAATTTCTTTTCTTTGGGAAGATATTACAAACCTTGTTTGGTCTGAAAATCTTCCTTCAAAATCATAATGATTTAGGTATAACTAATCCGTAATAATAGAATGAATCCAAACTAAGGCTGCCAATGGCATGAAATCACTGATTTTCACGCCATTGGCAGCCTTAGTTTATCAATATATTATAATATTTACACTTTTTTACATTTCACTTGTGTACTTTGTCTATTAACACTATTGATTCATCCGTATAAAAATAACCATTCATGTAATTTCTCGTGTTCAAGATTTTTTTGAATGTTCATTAATCATTGATAATCAGTCAAATAGGAGTCTTTTCTTTTTCCAACTTTTAACAATAGTGTTACAACAGGGTTACTTGTTGTTTAAGTTGGTATTTAGGATTATTGTTTGTGTTAAATTTGCATAACAATATCTATTATGATACAATCGTATGTTTTTCCAGGTCAGGGTTCACAGTTTCCAGGTATGGGTAAAGGCCATTACGAAGGCAATGCTTTTGCACGGAGGTTTTTTGAGCAAGGAAACGACATACTCGGTTTTAGAATTTCAGACATTATGTTTAATGGTTCTGAGGAAGACCTAAAGCAGACCAATGTTACTCAGCCTGCTATATTTTTGCATTCAGTTATTTCCTACAAAATGATTGAAGGAGCAACCCCTCACATGGTTGCAGGTCATTCTTTGGGTGAGTTTACTGCTTTGGTAGTCAATGGCACCCTTCCATTTGAAGAGGCGCTAAAATTAGTGAGCATCAGAGCACTAGCGATGCAAAAGGCATGTGAAGTTAACCCATCAACAATGGCGGCTGTATTGGGATTGTCAGACCAAATTGCAGAAAAAATATGTACCGAAATAACTGAAGAAACAGGTGAAGTTGTCGTTCCTGCTAATTATAATTGCCCAGGACAACTCGTTATAAGTGGAACAATCAAAGGGATAGATATTGCGTGTGAACGCCTAAAAGCAGCTGGCGCAAAAAGAGCTTTGAAACTCCCTGTGGGTGGAGCTTTTCATTCGCCCCTGATGGAATCTGCCAAAGAAGAGCTTGCTGCTGCAATTATGTCTACCAATTTTCACAAACCTTCTTGTCCAGTTTACCAAAATGTAGTAGCCAAGCCGGTTACAGATCCCAATGAGATTAAGATTAATTTAATAAATCAATTAACTGGACCAGTTAGGTGGGCCCAAACAATAGAAGAAATGATAAATGATGGGGCCTCTAGTTTTATTGAGGTTGGTCCAGGTAAAGTGCTTCAAGGATTAATTGGGAAAATAAACAAAGCCATCCCTGTAGAATCCATTAATTAAACCGTACCATAGGTGCTGCACTTGCTGCCAATATAGAAATGACTTTCGCTTGATATGGGCCTCTTAAAGACAAGAATATTCAATAATGATAGTGGGTTGAGGTATTGCTTTTTTTGAGTATTGCTAGATGATACCTGCAAATCTCAATTGATATCTATCGTGTTGGAATGGCTTTCAACTTTAAATAATTCAAGATTGGATAGCCTTCGTTGTACTTACCCTATTTGCAGTTTTTACCTAAACGAACCCTTTCAGTCAAACTACATCATTAGTTTTCTTTTCATCTTGGGTGCTGTTTATTTTGCACAGAAATAAAAACTGAGTTAAGCCTGAGCCACCGGTCCTCCGAATTGGAATGGCAATTGAACCTCGGCAATATCTTTTATTTTCCCATTGGCGGATTCAAATTTTTCTAAATTATCTGCCAATGCATTTAACAGCCTCTTTGCGTGTTGTGGGGTAAGAATGATTCTTGATTTCACCTTACTCTTAGGCGTTCCTGGCATCACATTCACAAAATCAACGACAAATTCAGCATGGCTATGCGTAATAATAGCAAGATTCGCATATTGTCCCTCTGCCATTTCCTCAGATATCTCTATGTTGATCGGATTTTCCTGTTGTTGTTCGCTCATATAACATTATTTGTTATGCAAATATACGTCTTCATTCAATTTTTATTGAATTTCAAAAATGACAAATGACTTGGAGCCGCCATTCTTTTTTTAAATTATTTCCAAAACTCGAACTGCCATAAACAATTCCATTTGGTGCAGACTTTGTATGGATATATTTGAACCAAATTTGTATGCTTTTTGATATTTTGTATTGCATTAATAAGTAATGTCTAATTCCCTTGTCGTACATGGCTGGGATTGAATAATACGATAGCAGATCTCTTTCGTATGCATAAATTCTTGCATTGTACCCACCTGTTTCGAAAATACTCATCCTCGCACTGAGAGAATAAGGCTTTAGCATGGGTTTATAAATGATTTCTAAATATGACATAAAACCAATTTCAAAGGGTTGTTCTGCTTGAACATATTTCGCCAATTCTATTCTTTGCCGGATAGTAAAAGATTCATGTGGCATAAAAGAAAGATGTGTTCTCCATTTTGTATTTGTAATTATTCCAAGTTTATTTGTTTTGTCACCATCCATCCTGTAATTGCCATTTCTTTCATCCTGTTGAATCCTGCTATAGAATTCTGTTTTTTTATTTGGTTTCCAAGTAAACTGAATTGAAAATGTTTTTCCTCTCCTTATTCCATCTGTATAGTAACCAACCCAGGGGTTGATGAAATAATCTGCGTATCCATCAATTTTTGTTTTTGTATTCACTAGGAAATTAACACAAGAAAAAATGCCCCGTTCATTATTCGCCTCAGTATTTTGTGTCATCGCATTTGATTGTAGCGATCTGAAACTTTTGTCGATGTTTCGATAAATGATGGTTGCATCAAGTTTGGTGTCAAAACTTTTAACCAACCCCGTGACAATTGCCTTGTTCAATTTTTGATCAATTGCGGCTTCTCCAAAAAGGAAAATATTTTTGCTGTTGGTAGAAAAATCCAAACTTGTATTCTGCCACCGGTTACCAGATATTGCATGATAATTATAAGGTTGATATCTTTTTTTTATGGGCACGTCAAACATTGTGTTTATATAATTAATTGCCATTTTAATACCCTTCATTTGCACACCCAGTCGGCTTCCAAATACAGTTTCTTTTACGGAATTTTTGTCTGCTAAGTCAGATGATTTTGCATGCAACCCAGACGTGAGAAACGAGCTGATGAATCTGCTTGTGTTATTCCCATTGGAAGTATCAGTCATTATATTGGCGTCAATTTTTTCCTGCCCTGCGAAAACTGTAATCATCAGCTTTTTCTTTTCAAATGTGGTTGCAATCCCTCTGTGGTATCTGTTCTCATCAGAACCTGAGTGGGGGCGAATAACCTCTCCCTGCCGGTATCCGCCAATGATATTATTGCTTTTGCCAAAAGCATATCCCTGCCAATGAATTAATCCTTGTCCCATGTTTACCAAATAATCTCCTAGAATCAATGTGTTGATGATTCCTTTCTTTCTAACCATCAGATACCCGCTTGTATGGTCTGCGAAGTTTTTTTCACCCGCATCTTTTTCCATTGTAAATCCCCACTGCATAAGGTTTTGAAATTGAAAAGTATATTTAATCAACTGTTTGTACCCTTTTTCAACATCAGTACTTTTGTTGAAAACAGTGGATGAACCGTTGCTATACCCGAATTTTGAACCTCCAGTCCTGTATAAAAATATGTGACTACCTTCTTTGATTCGTTGTTTCATTTCAGGTGCCATTTGAGCCTCTCTTTCTATTCGAAAAAAAACTATTGCAGTTTTTATGGTTGTAATATCCCAATTCGGAACTGCCTGTAATTCCAATAAACTAATGAAAAGGCCCAATGTTTTTCTGTACAATAAAAATTGATTTATCTGCTGTGGATTTAAGAAACTGAGCGAAAACAATTCATTCTCTGTAATGGTATTGATATTGTATTTTTTTTGTTCCCCGATCGAAACATTATCATTGAGGCTCTGTAGTTGTCCATCGTCTGTCGCAGCCATATTTTCTATGGCTTGTTCATTCTCTTCAACCTCTTCTTGTGCAAAAAGAAGTAAACTTGAAATGTTTAAGATTACCCAAAGTATCAGACTCAACAACTTATTTGATTTCATACATATAACTTAATGATCCTGAAAATCCGAGATAGGAGTGTGACGAAATTCCGATAAAGAAATCCTGTTTTTTAACTTTCCAACCTAAGCCGATATATCCATTGTTCATAGGTGGAACGATGCCTGTTTGAATGTAAACAACTGAATTTGCCTCCCAACGCAAAGAAGGTGCAATGGCAATGGGCTTGTCGGTTTCTTTCAAAATTTCACAAGAAATATTGATTGATTGGTTTATTTGATGTCCTATACCAGTATTGATTGCATAGAGTCCGGGGAGACTACCTCCATTGTTTAACTTTAAATATCTTTTATTTGAAAAATGAAACCCAACAATTGTCTTTTCACTAAGTTGATAGCGCATCCCACCTTGGTAGCCTAAGGCTTTTGAATTTTCTGTTTTGCTGAAAGCAAAAATTCCTAAATCCATCTTTAATCCCACACCTAATTTATCGGTAAGTTTAATTCCATTTCCTGCTGAAATACCATAAATAAACAATCCATTTGTTCCTAAATAATTTCCTGAAAATGCCCAGCCTCCTTTATTTACAGGAATTGTTAACGCTACATGTACATTTGAAAGACGGTGCATCATGAACCTGTTTTCAGCATAAATGCCTACTTGTGGCTTGTCTGCAAATGATGATGCTGCAATTAAATTAGCAGATGCAAAAACAGTTGGTTGCCTTTGATAGTTGCTCGAAGTAATCGACACAATTGTCCTCGATCCATCAAACACTTGCGCTTTCAATAAGCAGGGCATCCCGCCCAACAAAAAAATCAATAGTAATTTCATCTTGCAAATATGCGGTTACGCAAAGCTTCTTTCCATGTTGAAAACAACGTATTCTGATGTCATTTTCCTGACTTAACTTTGTGAAATGAACTTGTTGGATGGTAAAATTGTATCACAGGCTGTAAAAGATCGCCTAAAAACGCAGACAGACGAACGGCTTTTTCAAGGTAAAAAGGCCCCGCACTTAGCAGCTATCCTCATTGGAAACAATGGGGCCAGTGAAACCTATGTAGCATCAAAAGTAAAATCTTGTGCTGAGGTTGGGTTTAAATCAACACTCATCAGGCTTGATGAAAATGTGTCTGAGCAAGACTTGCTTTTTAAGCTCAGTGAGTTGAACGACGATTTTGAGGTCGATGGCATTCTTGTTCAATTGCCTTTACCCAAGCATATCTCAGAGCAAAAAGTAATTGAGACAATCTTCCCGAGCAAGGATGTTGATGGATTTCACCCTGAAAGTGTAGGTCGCATGGTTCAAGGGCTTCCAGCTTTTTATCCTGCAACGCCTTATGGCATTCTGTTGATGCTGCAGCATTATAACATTGAGACAAAGGGAAAACATGCGGTTGTGATTGGACGAAGCAATATTGTAGGCCGGCCAATTAGCATCATGTTGAGTAAAAATGAATACCCCGGTAATTGCACCGTTACGGTTTGTAATTCTCATACAAAAAACCTCAAGGAGATTTGTATTCAGGCAGATATTATTATTGCAGCTCTTGGTAAACCGGAATTTCTTAAGGCAGATATGGTCAAAGAGGGGGTAGTAGTTGTGGATGTGGGGATTACGAGGGTGGCTGATGCAACTAAAAAATCCGGCTTTTCAATAAAGGGTGATGTGGATTTTAATTCTGTTGCTCCAAAATGCAGCTTCATTACTCCAGTGCCTGGAGGAGTTGGTCCCATGACCATTGCAGCGTTGATGATGAATACCTTTAAGGCTTGTGAAGCAAAAGATTAACCCATGCAAATAAGTTCTACTTCGCTTCCCTTGATGGAGCATTTCTATACCCTTCAAGGTGAGGGACGTTACACTGGTCATGCCTCTTATTTTATCCGCCTTGGTGGATGCGATGTTGGTTGTGTCTGGTGCGATGTAAAAGACAGTTGGGATGCCAATAAACACCCGCATGTGGACATTGAATCCATGGTGAAATTTGTCGTAGATGTGGATGCTCCAATAGCCGTTATTACTGGTGGAGAGCCGCTGATGCATAATCTCGATGAATTGACTTTCAAGTTAAAAGAACATCGGATTAGAACGCACATTGAAACATCCGGTGCTCATCCGCTCTCAGGGAATTGGGATTGGATTTGTCTATCTCCAAAGAAATTCAAAGCACCGCTCCAAGATGTCATTATACATGCCAACGAACTGAAAGTTGTTATTTTTAATAAATCTGATTTTGATTGGGCTGAAAAGTTTGCTTCCCAGGTTTCCAATGATTGTTTGCTCTATCTTCAACCTGAATGGAGCAAATCCGCAGAAATGAATCCTTTAATAATTGATTATGTTAAAAATAATCCGAAATGGATTTTTTCATTACAAACTCATAAATTTTTGGATATACCTTAGTTCAGAATAGCCATAACGGACATTCGCTTTTAACAAAAACGCTGCAATCCCCGCAAAAAAAATTACGTAACTTCAGTTTGCATGAAAAAATACATCCTTTTATTCCTAGTTGCTTTTTCAATACAAATAGCTTTTGCACAAAAGTATGACGCAAGCAAGGTGTCAAAAAAAGCAGTTGCCTTTTATGAAAAAGCGATGGCTGAAGCGGACGAAGGTAGATATGAGGAAGCATTGATTCAATTGAATGAAGCGCTCAATGTTTATCCTTCCTATCTTGATGCAATGTTGTCTCAGGCAGGAATTCTTGGTGAATTAAAACGATACTCAGAGTCTGTACAAGCATACGAAAGAGCATTTGCTGCTGATCCAGAATATGCGAAAGAATATTATTTGCCCTATGCCATCAACCTCACTGGTAAAGGAGATTTTGAGAAAGGCTTGGAGGCCGTTGAAACATTCCTAAAGCAGCCAAGACTTAATGAATCCTCAATTAAATCAGGGGAATACAGAAAAAGGAACCTTTTGTTTGCCATAGCCTATAAGAAGTCTTCTAGCTATGATGAGAAAATAAAAATAGAGGGTGTAGGCGATGGTGTTAATTCAATCACTTCAGAGTATTTCCCTTCCCTCACCATCGATGGAAAAAAACTGATTTTCACAAAACGTGTTGGCAATAATGAAGATTTCTATTCAAGTGAAAAGGTAGGGGAACAATGGTCTGCAGCAGCGCCGCTCACTGGTGCCATAAATACGCCGTTAAATGAAGGCGGGCAGCAGATTTCCCAAGATGGAAAATGGCTCGTTTACGCAGGTTGTAACTTTCCGGACAGTTATGGAGGTTGCGATATTTATATCTCTTACAATATTTCAGGTGCATGGGGACCACGTGAAAATCTCGGTAACTCAATAAATTCGGAGTTTTGGGAATCTACCCCCTGTTTATCCCCAGATAAAAATGATTTGTATTTTTCATCAAATCGCTCTGGTGGCTTTGGTGGTAGCGATATTTATGTTTCCCATAAGATGGCTAATGGGAAGTGGACTGTCGCAGAAAATCTCGGTTCTACGATAAATACCTCAGGTGATGAAAGCTTTCCTTTTATGCATGCAGATGGAGAAACGCTTTATTTTACATCAGACGGGTTACAAGGATATGGTGGTTCTGATATTTTCCTCACTAAAAAAAAGCTAACTGGTTTTGATATACCCTTAAACATTGGATTCCCAATTAATACGGTCAATAATGAAGGTAGTATGGTTGTTAATGCTGAAGGCCAAGTTGCCTATTATGCAAGTGACCGATCTGAAGGTAAAGGCGGATTGGATATTTATTCCTTTGTTTTAAGGGATGGGATTCGTCCAGTAGAAACATCTTGGGTTCAAGGAAAAGTATATGACCAAAATACAAAAACGGGATTGCAGGCAACCGTTGAATTGGTAGATATTAAGTCAGGCCGAATGGTAAGTCAAGTTGAAACAGACAATGAAGGCAATTACTTAACAATTCTTCCAAAGGGTAGGGTATATGCTTTCAATGTAAATAAAAAAGGATCCCTATTCTTTTCTTCTCAATTTAACACGGAAGAAGGCAATGATGGCAAGAGTAAAGTAGTTGATGTTCCACTTCAATCCATAAATGTTGGAGCAAATATTATTTTAAAGAACATATTTTTCAATTCTGCGAAATATGATCTTTTGCCAGAATCCATTCTTGAACTTAAAAGGCTTGTTTTGTTGATGAATGAAAATCCAACAATCAAAATTCAAATAAACGGGTATACTGATAACATAGGAAAAGACGCTGACAATAATCTTTTATCAGAAGCGAGGGCTAAGTCTGTTGTTGCTTACCTAAACACGCAAGGGATTCCGATTAACCGACTGCTGTTTAAAGGATTTGGTGCAACAAATCCAATTTCTTCTAACGAAACGGAAGAAGGCCGGGCGTTGAACAGAAGAACTGAAATGGTTATTGTTTCAAAATAAGTGTTCTCTTAGTTTAGGATTGTTTTTTCACCCATTCTGAAAGGGAAAAAACGGCTTGTACCGTGTCTTTCCCCATGTTTATATAATCTGGTATAGATAATATTGCAGCATATTATCTACCTATTACATGAATGAAGAATTATTGTTACATCATATTGCACTGACCAGAATACCTCAGATAGGAGATATCCATATTGGGATTTTGTTAAAGCATTTCAGCACCCCCGAAGATATTTTTAAAGCAAGCAAAAGAGAATTGGAGCATCTTCCGGGTTTTGGTTCAGTCAGGGCCTCACAGATTAAGCAGTTTAGGGATTTTGATCAAATCAAAAGAGAAATCGACTTTGTAGTGAAGAACCACATTCAGGTTCTTGTAAAAGGGTTTTCAGCCTATCCTCAACGGTTGGAACACTGCATAGATTCCCCTCATATTCTGTATTATAAAGGGAATGCCAACCTTAATGTTGAAAAAATAATCAGTATAGTTGGAACCCGAACACCAACTGAATATGGCAAGGAAAGGGTTGCTGAACTTATTGCCAGTCTAACATCGCATCCCGTATTAGTCATAAGTGGACTTGCCTACGGAATAGATACCATTGTTCACAAAGAGGCGGTTAAAAGTAAATTGCCAACTGTTGCAGTATTAGGACATGGGTTTGAGTTTCTATACCCATTCGCTAATAGGGATCTTGCTGCGTCAATGGTAGGAAATGGAGGCCTGCTTACCGAGTTTTCACATTCAACAAAACCTGATAAACAAAATTTTCCAAGAAGGAATAGGATTGTCGCGGGTATGTCTGATGCAATTATTGTTGTCGAAAGTGGTGAAAAAGGAGGTAGCCTGATCACCGCGGATATTGGGAACAGCTATAACAAAGACGTATTGGCATATCCAGGAAGAGCGCTTGATTTGCAAAGCAGTGGTTGCAATCAGTTAATCAGGCAACATAAGGCCAATCTAATTACTTGCGGAAAGGACCTTGTAGAGTTTATGAATTGGACACCTGTAAATGTTCAAAAAAAAGTAATTCAACCTGAATTATTTGTGGTTTTAGAGAATGAGGAAAAAGTTATTTATGAAATAATCTTGGAAAAACAACCGATTTCGATCGATGAAATTTCCTATGCATCATCAATGAAACCCAGTGCCATAGCGGCTGTTATACTTTCCCTGGAAATGAAAAACCTGGTTATTCCATTTCCAGGGAAACTCTTTAAAACTGCGCGGTGATATTTTTTTAAATTTTTATTATCTTCGCATATGGCAACAAGAAAGCAACAACTCGCACCCAAATTTTTTGGTGAAGGTTTAACCTTCGATGACGTACTCCTGGTACCCGCTTATTCAGATGTATTACCTAGGGAAGTCAAGATAGTTACACAACTCACAAAAGACATAATCTTGAATATTCCATTGTTGTCTGCTGCAATGGATACCGTTACAGAAGCCCCTTTGGCTATTGCCTTGGCAAGGGAAGGTGGAATTGGGATTCTTCATAAAAACATGTCTATTGAAAATCAGGTTGAACAAGTTCGTCGTGTCAAACGCAGCGAAAGTGGGTTGATTATTGACCCCATTACACTCCAAATCGATGCCACAATTTCAGATGCACTTTTTTTGATGAAAGAAAATAAAATTGGTGGCATCCCAATTGTTAATTCAGCGAATAAATTGGTAGGGATTCTTACAAATAGAGACCTTCGTTTCGAGACGGATAAGAAAAAAAAGGTAAGTGAGGTTATGACTACCGAGAACCTTGTGACTGCTCCTGAGGGCACAGACCTTATAAAAGCAGAAAAAATCCTCCAGAATTATAAAATAGAAAAATTACCTGTGGTAAGCAAGAGCGGGCAGCTAATTGGACTCATCACTTACCGGGATATTTTACAATTACAAAGTTGTCCCAACGCAGTCAAAGATGAGTTTGGACGATTAAGGGTCGGTGCAGCATTGGGTATCACAAAAGACTTGCTTGAAAGAACTGCCGCATTGCAGCAAATTGGTGTAGATGTGGTCTGTTTAGACAGCGCTCATGGACATACAAAGGGTGTCGTTGATTCTTTGAAAATCCTCAGAAAGAATTTTAAAAAACTGAATATAATTGCTGGTAATGTTGCTACGGCAGCCGGTGCAAAAGCATTGGCTGATGCAGGTGCTGACTGTGTAAAAGTTGGTATTGGACCTGGTTCAATTTGCACAACCCGTATTGTTGCCGGTGCCGGTGTTCCTCAAATTACTGCAATCCTAGAAGCTTCATCCGCACTTAAAAAAATGAATATTCCAATTATTGCCGATGGTGGGATTCGGTATACAGGGGATTTTGTAAAAGCAATCGCTGCCGGTGCTTCTACAGTAATGATGGGAAGTGTCTTTGCTGGTGTTGAAGAAAGTCCAGGTGAAACCATCATTTATGAGGGAAGGAAATTCAAACAATACCGAGGTATGGGGTCTATAGGGGCTATGCAACAAGGCAGCAGTGATCGTTATTTTCAAGATGTTGAAGATGGCGTTAAAAAATTGGTACCTGAAGGAATTGAAGGAAGGGTTCCTTATAAAGGGACCTTAAGTGAAGTAATCACCCAATATGTAGGCGGGTTAAGAGCAGGAATGGGTTACTGTGGTGCAAAAAATATTGAAACACTGCAGCAGGCTCAATTCATCAGAATCACTGCTGCAGGAATGAAAGAGAGTCATGCTCATGACGTAGCAATCACTAAAGAATCTCCCAATTATAGCCGATAAACAGTTTTATGAAAATGAATAAACTCATCTTGCTGATTTTCACATCTGTTCTTTTGATGAAGCAGACTTCTGCTACTTCAGACAGTTGTGGATTGAAGATTAGTTTATTGACAGTTACACCAGGCCAGGAACTCTATTCGGTTTTTGGCCACAGTGCCCTGCGCGTCGTGGATTCAGCTTCAGGGACGGATATCATTTATAATTTTGGGACTTTTGATTTCAATGATCCTGATTTTTATTCCAAGTTTGTAAGAGGAAAACTACTTTATTCATTGAGTCAGGAAACGTTCCAGAATTTCAGGTATGAAAATGAATATTTTCGAAGAGGTATAACAGAGCAGGTCCTTTCATTCAATTGCACGGAAAAGACATTGATTCAAGCCAATCTCTTTGAAAACATGCAGGAAGAAAATCGTTATTATAAGTACGATTTTTTGAAGGATAACTGTACCACAAGATTGAGAGACATTATTTTCAGTGCTAATTCAATGAATGCAAACAATAAATTTCTCGTTTCGAAAACCACGTCAACTTACAGGGATTATTTGCATTTCTATTTAAACCGTGCGGAAATGCCTTGGACAAAACTTGGGATTGATTTGTTGTTGGGATTAGATGCAGATCAAATCATGAATGTTACTGAATCCATGTTTTTGCCTGATTACCTTCAAAAGGGAGTTGGCCTGGCAAAGTGGGGAGATAAAAATCTTGTTTCCGAAGAGAAAGTTTTATTGCCTGATTTACAACCCAACCCGTTAGCCCCTCCTTTTTGGCAAACTCCCATGTTTTTGTTTTGTGTTTTGTCTACAATTTTCATTGTTCTCTGGAACGGTAAATTTATAAAAAGTAGGGCGATTTTGGAGAAAATGGATTATTATCTGTTTTTTGTAGTTGGATTTCTAGGTATTATTTTGTCTTTTATGTGGGGAGGTACTGATCATCTCAGCTTTAGGTATAACATTAACTTGGTGTGGGCAATGCCTTTAAATATCATTGCTGCGTTTTTGTTGGTTAAGGGGAACAAAAAAGTAAAGAAGTACTTTTTTGTTTACAGTTTGGTTCTTCTTTTAATGATTACAACTTTTGTTGTTTTTCCTGGCATGGTCAATATTTCTACATTTCCTATAATAATCTTGCTTTCATATCGGTCTTGGATGATTGGAAGAAATGATAAAAAGACGTTAAAGCAATAAAATCAACAGATTCATTTTATTGTACATGGGAAAATTCGCCAACAATGAATTAATTTTAAACATATTAAGAGCTTGTATTTAAAATATCACTTATTGAAAAAGTATTATTTTTTTTTATCATTTTTGATAATGTCTGTTCCTTCTTTTGCAAAACACATTGCAGGGGGTGAAATGAGTTACGTTTATTTGGGGGTTGGGTCAACTGCCAACTCTGCTAAATATCGGGTGACACTGAAACTTTATCGGGATTGTGATACAGATGGCGCACAGCTTGATCCAACTGCTACCATCACAATATTTCCGTTTGGCGCAAATAGTTTCTTTTTAAATGAAAGAGCTCCGTTGGAGCGAACTGAAACTGTATCACTTTCAACTCCAGATCCATGCATTAGCAATCCTCCTAGAATTTGTTATCAAATTGGATATTATGGAACTACCGTAGAATTGCCATACACATTGAGCGGATATACCATTTCATATCAGCGGTGTTGCAGGATTGATGGGATTTTTAACGTGGTAAATTCTCAAAATGCTGGTGTTACTTATACGACAAATATTCCAGGCACTACTGATGTAGCTAATGGACCGATCAACAGCACACCTGTTTTTAAAGCGTCTGATACTGCATTGGTTTGCGCAAATAGCCAATTTTTTTATGATTTTGGTGCAAAAGATGCAGACAACGATCAACTTGAGTTTGTATTTGATGAAGCCTACTTAGGAGGTAGTTCCGGCACTCCTGCTCCTACACAATCAACAGCTCCTCCTTATTCTCCATTGACTTATAATTTTGGATTTTCTTCCACTGCTCCATTTGGTCAAAGCGTAGTTATTAATTCTCAAACCGGAATGATTTCAGGAATTGCTCCCATTCAAGGCATTTATGTGATAACTGTTTCAATAATAGAACGAAGAAATGGGAAAATTATCAATATTCACCGCAAAGACTTACACATCAAAGTGGCGAATTGTAGCACAGCAGCAGCTGATCTGAACCCTACATATACCACTTGCAACGGATTAAACCTTGATTTTAAAAACTTATCAAATAGCCCACTTATTGTTTCTTATGAATGGGATTTTGGGATTCCTTCAAGAACAGACGATGTGTCAAACGCAGCATCTCCTTCATTTAGTTTCCCTTCTCCTGGTAATTATACGGTTAGACTGATTACAAATAAAGGACAGAAATGTTCTGATTCAGCATTTACCATTGCAAAAGTATTTCCTGGTTTTACTCCAAACTTCAACGTAGTGCAAACTTGCAAAGGCATTCCTTATCTTTTCACAGATGCATCAACTACTGCGTTTGGAACCATCAGCAAATGGAAATGGGATTTCGGAAATACAGCTGCAAATGATGATACCTCTGCTACTTCATCAGCAAATTATATCTATCCACAAAAAGGCACTTTTGATGTTTCATTAATTGTTTCGAACAGCATTGGTTGCACGGATACACTCGTTAAATCTGTTTTGGTTGACGATAAACCAACGCTTAAAATACCTTCCGACACAGTAATATGTACATTGGATAAATTACAATTGAATGCTGTTGGATCCGGAACTTTTAAGTGGTCTCCAAATTACCAAATAAATAACCTAAATATTGCAAACCCTATTGTAGCTCCAAAGGTTCCAACACGATACACCGTAACCCTTTTACAGGCACCGGGTTGTGAAAATACAGCGTCAATTTTTGTTGATGTAAAAGAGTTCGTAAGCCTTGATGCTGGAAATGATACCACCATTTGTTTGGGTGATAGCATTCGATTATCTCCATTGTCTGATGGAATTGTCTATAAATGGACCCCTCCCACGAAAGTGAGCAACCCCAATATAAAACAACCTTGGGCAAAGCCTACAGAGACTACACGGTTTTCAGTTCTTGCTAATATTGGGGGATGTCAAGCAAATGATGGATTTGTTGTAACCACAATTCCTTATCCAATACCAAACGCTGGAAGAGACACTGTGATTTGTTATGGAGGCCAAGCTCAATTGAATGCAACAGGTGGGTCACAATACCTATGGTATCCTCCAAATACACTTGATAACAATACATTTCAAGATCCGATTGCCACCCCTTATGAAACTACCATTTATATAGTTGGGGTTTATGAAAACAACGGATGTCCCAAGCCGGTATATGATTCAATTACTGTTGCAGTAGTGCCTCCAATAAGGCCTTTTGCAGGGAATGACTCAGCTGTGGTTATTGGAGAACCAATGCAGCTATTTGCAACTGGTGGTGTTGATTTTGAATGGAGCCCTTCTAGTTTTCTAGACAATCCATCAATCTTTAATCCAATAGCCAAACTCAATGATGACATTCAATATATCGTCAAAGTGTCTACTGTTGAAGGTTGTTTCGCTTTTGATACTGTCAATGTTAAAGTGTACAAAACTTCTCCCGAAATCTTCATCCCTACAGCTTTTACGCCCAATGGGGATGGATTAAATGATAACCTTGTTCCAATTCCAGTTGGAATTGTTTCTATTGTGTATTTCAAAGTATACAATAGATATGGAGAACTCGTTTTTTCAACAACAGAAATTGGGAAAGGATGGAATGGAGTATACAAGGGCAGAGATCAAGGCAATGAGTCTTTTGTTTGGCATGTTCTTGGAATTGATTACCTAGGGAAACCATTGTTAAAAAAAGGACAAACTACTTTGATTCGATAAGACTTTTAAAGAGGATAGCAAATTTTTACAAATTATTGTTGAAGTCAATTTGATTTACAGACTCTTTTATATTTATTAACTGATTTATATTGGGATGAAAAAAAAAGTTTTAATAACTGGCGCTAGCTCAGGATTCGGAAAAGCCATTGCTGAGAAATTCGCATCTTCCGGAGATGATATCATAATTACAGGTCGGAGAAAACATCTGTTGGAAGAACTTAAGGATAAACTTACTTCGTTATACAATGTCTCTGTAACAGTTCTTGTATTTGATGTTCAGGATAGGAAATCTGTTTTTCAATCTCTTGAGAATAATGCCCTCTTGGAAGACCTTGACATCCTTGTTAACAATGCCGGACTTGCTTTGGGACGCGATTTATTCGACGAGGCAGATATCGATGATTGGGAAACCATGATTGATACGAATGTGAAAGGAGTCTTGTACGTTACTAAAGCGGTTCTCTCAAATTTCATTAAAAGAAAATCTGGTCACATAATCAACATTGGCTCAACTGCCGGAAAAGAAGTTTACGAACGAGGAAATGTTTATTGCGCTACCAAAACATCCATTGAAGTGCTAAGCCAAGCCATGCGTATCGACCTGCTTAAGCACAAAATTAAAGTGACAGTCATTCATCCCGGAGCTGCAGATACTGAATTTTCTCTAGTTAGATTCAAAGGGGATGAAAATAAGGCACAGTCAGTATATGAGGGATATACTCCACTAAATGGCCATGATATTGCTGATACTGTCTTTTACTGTGCGAATCTTCCAGCACATGTATGCATAAATAGCTTGGTAATGACCTGTACTGCTCAAGCCAATTCTTTTTATCTGTCGAAATAAAAAATTAGAAAGCTTTGATTATAATCTTTAATGCTAAAGAACAAATCACAGCCTTCTAATTTTTTTTAATCAAGTACCTTATTCCTCTTATTACTTATTGTGCTAAAGAAATTCTAATTTGAACTCCACCTCTTGTATTTACTGAAGGCGCTGCATTTGATACATAAGGATTGAGTCTTCTTTGATCAAAATACAATTGAATGTTCACCCGATTGCTAAGCACATAATCTACTGTCGGTCTTATCGTCAAAACACGCTGTCCGCCAGTCGCAAATGCATTTGTTTGGTCTAGTCTGGAATTTGCATTGATATCATCTCTGATGCTGAAATCGAGCGCAAAAGTTATGTCATTGTCTAACTTACTGCTGGCTTCTTTTTTTCCAAGTTTTAGCTTGAAAGGAAGTGGGAATCCTCGTTTTCTCCAACGCATACCGAAAGTAATCTCTGTAGACCTCACTTCACTTAGTTGGAAGTCAATCAAACTCAAACTCAATTGTCTAGATTTCCTATATTCAAACCTGCCAGATAATTGTCCTGGTGTTGTGAAGTCAATGCCAATTAATGGTGAGAACTGTTCTGCAATTGAGAGATTTGGTACAAGAAAGTAAGGAATGTAGTTTCCTGAAACACTGTCAATGAAAGAAGGGAAGCCAAACATCAAAGTATCTTGAAACAACAATGCTGAGTTAAAGCTGTTCATGCTTAATGTACTATTATACCCGTGACTTATAGTAAAGTTTGTAAAATATTTTTGCAAACTTTCTATCCTGCTCAATCCGTTATACGTCAATCTCCAGTTCGGTTTAGGCAAATAGCCGCTGAAAGGATTTGCTTTCACACTGCCATACTCTCCTGTTTTAAGCAATGAGACTTGATTAGGGTCTTTATTGGTGTATGCAGAAATAAATGCAGGTATCAAAACATCCTGTGAATATCTTCCATATCCCTTGTAGAAACCATCGGCTTCCACAGTTTTGCTGTATGGATTTTGTTCTCCAAGCCTTTTTGATAAAATGTTCCTATTGGTTTCAAATTTTTTAAATACGTCACTGGTATTATTCGGGTCAAATTTTCCAAATAATGTTTGAAATGCAATGTAACTGATGCTGAATCCACCTCCCGAATAAGGATTCAATGAATTAAATTGACCAGTTCCTACTGTATCTTTAAATAACGTAGAGAAATTTTTTGAAATAGATTTGTCGAGGTTTAAATCGATGATTAAATCCCTGACAGGTTCAACTTGGGCTGTTAAATTGAGTTTTTGCTCATAAGACTGAATAAAGAGATTATTCAATAATGGATCTTTAGTTATAAGACCCTTTTTGCCTATGTCATCTAGCCATTGCTGATTTGGTTGTTTACCCATGACGAAATCAAGTCCAGGTGACATACTGTTCCAATTTTGTCCAAAGAATCTTGTGCTGTCCATATACCCAGGTAACAGCGTTGATCCTCCTTCATTGTAGGTAGCTCCTAATCTCTTAACTCCTGTAATTGTTCTTAGAATCGCTTTCTCAACGCTAGACAGCGTGATTTCTTTTCGTTCCTTGGGTTCTGATATTTTTAGTAGTTTTTTTTCTTCTTTTAACTTCTTTTCAAACGCTTGTTTTTCTTTCTTTTCTTTTAACGCTTTTGCTTTTTTTGTAGCATCATCCTCAATAACTTTTTCTGAAACTACAGTGTCTTTAGAAGTAACTGCAACTTCTTTTTGAACCCTAAATGAACCTGGTTTTTTTATTTTATTGCTTGGATCTAGTCCATCGGGCAATGAATAGATATTGGTAGGTGGTGGGGGAGGAATGCTTGGTTCTGGTTGAGTAGTTGGTTTATTTTCAACTGGCTCTTTTCCTTTTGCTACTTTTTCAGATTTTTTAGGTGCTTTATCTGCTGTTTTTTTCTTTTTTACAGCTTTGACATCATTCGGCGTTTTGGGAACACCAAGTTGTTGTGGTTCTTCAACATTATCAATAGCCCGCAACAGCCTAGACTTGTTATACAGCTGTGTCATATTCAATTCCAATGTTCCACCTGTTTGGCCACTATTCTGTATGGTATTGCCCAGATTCACCGCTAATCTAGATGCTCCAATCCAGTTATAAGTGCTTCTATACGCGATATTAATGGTTGTCCAATCAAGAATTGGAATTACATTAGTGGGCACATTATACGTGAGGTCTGAACTTTGGTTGTAAATTGTATTTCTGCCCCCTTTTAAGAAATTGTTTCTAATCGAATCCTTCTTTGCCTTTGTATCAATTCTTCCAAACGGTTCATCAATCCTAGAATTGTTAACTGCCTTGAAATCAAGATTCAACGATTTTGTCAGATCCCATCTCATGTTATAATTTCTGTCTACAACAAAATACTTGTCATATGTTTCTGGAATTTTGAATTTTCCGCCACCTACGTTACGAGGTCTGATTGCTCCAAACTGTCTTCTTGAATCCATTCGAATGCCAATCAAAGATGGTATAGGATTAAAGTTTACATTTCTGATAAAATCAAGCCACGGTGTTTTTGCTTTGATTATTTTTTTTAGCGGTTCAATGTATTTAGGTTGACTGCTGTAATTATAGCCAATACCACCTTGGGTTTTGTTTACTTGGTTATTTTCGATGAGTGGGTTATGTTGTTTGGTTTCAGTTATTGAGTAACTAAAATCAAAATTTGATATACTCCACAACCTTACTTTTTTATCTTGCTTTTGGACAAATCTAACATTGGTAAAATTGATTGTTTTCAACCCAATAAAATCAACCGCATCATTTTTAATTGAATCCCTTAATGATTTGTATATACTGAGTTTTTCTTTTAGTGTGATGTCTTTGTCATAAGGATCATATTGTGGAGAACTGATTGTTTGTGATAGATTGGCAAAAAATGGTATTTCCAGCCCAATACTTTTTGGCAGCAACTTCCCTAATTGTAAGTTAGTTGATACGTCGAATTGTTTGAAATCATCGCGATATCGTTCGTTCACTCGCTGCTCCAATTGTCCAAATCCTGCTGTATGAATGTTGGTCGACATTGAAATGGTTCCCAAATCTGAAAGCTGAACATTCATTTGTCCAACTGCCGCCCATCCTCCTGCTTCATCTAGCCCGGATAAACGCAGCTCATTTACCCAAACCTCAGTATTAACAGTACTTCCAATGCCGTCTTTAGGGTTTTCCATTCCCAATAATACACCCTTCACTTCTCCAAGATTTGGATTTCCCATGATGGAAAATGTTTTTCCATCTATTTTTTTTCGGTAGATGGCACTTGGATTATTTGTATTTAAATTTCTTTCGTTTTTTAACCTGATCAAATCTGCAAAGTAGAAATTCAGCTCATTTTCAGTTGGCCAAATAATCTTTTCATCTGAAGTTCCAAATGGTGTTATTTTAAGAGGGTATTTTATCTCATAATAGTTGTTGATGTAGTCATTCCCTAAGCGTACAACAGCATACACCTCACCATCTTTTAGCTTGTTATATTCCCTCAAACTTTCGGCATGATAGAACAGAGAAACCTTTTTATATTGACGAAGATCATGATTGAATGATTTAAAGACAGCCCTTCCGTCCCCATCTTCCAAATTGATAACCCTCATGCTGAGCGCTTGCTCATTCTGCAAAATATTGATTCCCCCATTGCTGAGTGTTTGTACACGCTCAATACCAGGAGGTGTTCTATAAGGAATCGGGTCTCTTCTGTCATTTTCCTCAATGTTTACTGCTGACACATTGAATAGGGTATTGCTGTTTGTTAGGTCAATTGGCTTGTATGTTCCAGTGGTGTCCAAATCATAAGCAAATCTTCTCCAATTGTTTCTTACCAATTCTAACTTTGCAAAACGCATCACAACGGAATCTGCAAAATCTGTAAGAAACATCCTAAAGAACCGGATGGATTTGAAATCTGGTATATCACCAACTTTATTATTATAGGCTGTAATTGGTACCCTAAATTGATACCATATTTGATCTTGTTTGCTTCCATCTGCCAAGGTTATACTAACTGCTTTCTTATCCGCAATAAAATTTCTGCCTACCTGCATGCTTGCATCTCCAGCCGGTTTCATGTCTATCCTATACTGAAAATATTCCTCTGACTCATTCAATGTGTTATCCCTGTTAAGGTCCTCCCCATCAGGGTAGAGGGTAAAAGCTGATGCAAAGTTTGCTCCTGCTTTTGCAACCGGTGAATTCCCTTGGGGGTTATTAAAGTTTTTATATCTAGTAAGGATGCCCGCATTTTCTTGGTCATAACTCTCGTCTCTGTAGTATTTAAAATTGTCTGCAGAAGGATCTGCAATAGCATCTTTATAAGCCTTGGATGTTAATCCGTATCGTGTAGCCATCTCATTCAGGTAGATTGACCTTTTCTGTACTTCGGAGGAATCTGTTAGGCCATCTAATCCAACATCCTGATATTGCCTATCTGCTGGGTCATTGCTGAAGCCTTGTGTTATTTGTATTGGATTCAATGGAACTTTGCCCCAATTGGAATTTGCTGTTGCTGCTGGAATTGTGGGAGTGGGCAAACCATTTTCGTAAAATCTTCTTGAATCTTTTAAGATGTCTTCCGAGATATTTCCCAGGTTTAGATACAAAGAACCACCTGCTGGATTTGTTTTTCCGATGAATGGATCTAATACCCAGAAATCCACAAACTCAATATTTGCAGTTTCGAAATCAGTTTGGTCAATGCCTCTCATGATACCACCCCAACGTTTGTTTGGGTTCTTTAACAACCCATTGTTGTCAATATTTGCTGCATCAAAATTATAAGGACCTTTTTCTTTTGGATAATATGCAAGGTCAAAAGTAACTAACTGAGACTGCCCAAAATCCGGTGTTCTTCTTGGAAAAATCTCTTGCTGTCCGACACTTCTTACCCTTGAGTCTGAAAGCTGTTTTAAATCATTTCTCAAAGGATTGTTTACATTCCTTTTTTCTTGCAAAACTGGTTCAATATTATACCATGCCAACTTTGCCCTATTTTTTCCATAATCGAGGTCGTCAAATGCCGATGCCTCTGGAAACAAGATGTTACCCCCTCTGTCTGTTGCTCCTTTTGGAGTCGATGCAAGTGTCCATCCTACTATCGGAAACCTTAGGTCAATACTTGATCTTGTTCCTTCAAAATCATCTAAGTAAATTAAACCCTCTCCACCTTTTCCAATTTGTGGTGCATGTCCTGGCTTCATTTTAGCGGCTTCAGCTGACGCGCTTATTGAAGACGTTCCATTTGCTTCATAGAACGGCAGTTTACTTAGCCATTTATTAAGTCTAGGTAATTCACTGTTGTAATTCATGTCGATTCCCGTCATCGAATTTCTAATGGGATCTGAACCATATTCCATTTTGGTAAAGAAAGGTCTCTCACTTAGTCTTACCATCGTTCCCCCTACAGAAAATTTCTTGTTGAACAAATAATCCCACCTCAGTCCGGTATAGGTTCTTTGCTGAACACCAAATGTTGAATTATTCTCAAATTGAACGTTGACAGGCACTCCAGAGTTCTTTATTGCACTGTTAATAACCCTCAAGGTTCCTGAAATATAATCAATCGTGTAGTCAATGTTCTCTTGTAAAGTTTGTCCGCCTGATGTTACCGTGACTGACCCTGGAGGGATGTTGAATGCATTTAAGGAGATTTCTCCAGTTGTTCCTCCGGATGATTTGGAGCTTCCCCTAATTAGAAATCGATTCAGGTTTGCATAAGTTTGTGCTATTGCCTTGATTGTATCATACAATGGATAAAACAGGTATTTTTTCCTTAGTGATGGGTCAGTTGTAAATGCATCATCAAGATCATGTCCAAACGGTTCGAGTACTGGAAAAATAGCACGGCTCTGGTACGAATTAACGGTATATCCTTCCACAAAATCAAATACTCCATCCGGCTGCGGGTCGTTTTGATTGTTGAGCCTATCAAGGTTTACCAATGTCAACAATGGCACCCCGGCTTTATCTCCTTCAGGTAAGTATCTCTTCTCACCACCTCCTGGCTCTTGATAAAGTATGTTAAATTGAAAATCGGTTCTTTCCAATTGTCCTGATCCTACAGGATAAATATTTTTCATCATCAAATCCCACATGGGTAATGCAGTTCTTTGTGATGTAGCTTTTAGTAGTTTAAGAAACAATATCTTTTGAATCCCACTTGTCGAATCTACAGGTACATCTTGCGCAAATTCACCCACTTGAAATACCTTTCCATTTACAGCATATTGGTAGGCTACTCCCAACACTTCGTCAGACTGTAGGGTTACATTTAATGATATGAATCCGAGCTGTCTGTTGAAATAATATTGTGTGGTATCCAACTTTCTGGCAAATGTTTTTTCAAAGTCACGAACAGGTTGAAGACCAATGCCAGCTAGTGTATTCACTATCTGCGCTGGGTTTCTGCTGCTGGGATTTCCTATCAATTTGCTGTACAAATCATTTGTTGCATTGGATGGATATAATGTCCCAGGCCTTACATTAATAACTGGGGGTTGCTGATAAGGCTTGTCTTCTGCCAAATCCATCAATCCCACTACATCACGGGCATTGGTTGTTGCTCCATTTCGGTTGGTTACCCATACTTCCATACGCAACAACTGAACCTGCGAGCTTATTACTGGCAGGTTTTTCATGGATTTATTATAGGTATTCCTGAAGTACTGTGCCAACAGGAAGTGTCTATTTTCTTCATACTCATCTGCCTTGATTTCAAATGGAGTGCTGCTTGAACCTCCTTTGAATCCAGCTGATTGACGTTGGGAGCGCTGACTGGCAAATACAGTTGATAACCAAAGTTTACCAAATTGCAATTGGGTTTTAACCCCAAAAAGTTGTTGAGCACCGGGTATCAAAGTTCCTTTTGAAGCAAATGATGTATTCCCGACTTCGATTTTTTTAAAAATATCGTCTGCTCCACCTGAATAGTCCAACTTCAACTGATTCTCAAAATCAAAAGTGGAAAGGGTATTATAACTTATCGGGAATTTCATTTTATCTCCAATATTTCCAATTACATTCAAATTCGCAGCCATGTCAAAGTCGAGACCACCATTTTTTCTTGCCCTTTCAGGTAGGGTAGGATTCTTGATGTTTTGTCCTTGATAACCTGCTGTTATGGTAACTTCACCTTGTGGCTTGATGTCTATTTTACCTGTTCCAAATAAACGATTGAATAGGTCATCTGTCATGTTAAGCTTAGGCTTAATCAGTTTTCTATTGAGGAGGCTTGAAGTATTTGCTCTTTTTTGGAAATAATCAACCTCTGCTTTTCTTGCTTGTATCCTCATGAACTCATCAAAACCAATTGATGTTGGTTTCCTGAAATACTTGCCACCAATTTTTTCAATTATATAATACTCTTTTGTCTTGGGATCGTACACAATCGAGTCCGTCAGGTTTGACGGATCTTTTAAGTCAAACGGATTTTTTTGTCGTTGAGAAAAAGCATCGGAACGCCTGTCCTGCAAAGGAAAGCGAAGCGAATCATTTCCAGGAACTGTATCCTGCTGTAAATAAGCATGATTGTTTATGAGAAATGTACTTGCTTCAATCTTCGATGAAGTCAATAGCAGTGCTGCAATAAAGGATATTGGAACGAATAAGCTCTTCAAAATCAATAGAATGTTTGTTTGGGTAGATTTCTAATCAAATAAACTGTAGTGATTTTTTTATCAACAATTCAAGATTCATGTCTTCTGATGACGAAGAGCGTGCCTTTTTCAGGGCAGCTTCCGCTTGTCCCTTTTGGATTCCCAACGCCATCAATGCATTTAACGCGTCAGTTTCTAAAGTATTGTGTGTAAAGCCCTGATTTACAACCTCATTTCCTGCTTTTACCATCTTATCCCTGAGTTCAAGAATTATTCTTTCTGCAGATTTCTTTCCGATTCCTTTGATGCGTTCTAATGCTACTGTATTGCCTGAGGCAATTGCGTTGCTCAACTCGTGAGGTTGCATTGACGACAACATCATCCTTGCAGTTGATGCACCAACACCATTTACGTTTATCAGTTGTATGAAAAGTTGTTTCTCCGCCATTTCTGAAAACCCAAATAGGGTATGACCATCTTCCTTGATTTGTAGATGTGTCAGCAATGTTCCCTGTTTAAGTTCCTGTATTTTAGAGTAGGTATTTAAACTGATCTGAACTTCATACCCAACTCCTTGAACATCAATGTGAACGAAGGATGGCGTTTTAGTTGTAAAGTTACCTGTTAGGTAGGCGATCATGGATGAAGTTTAGATTGCTAAGTTACAATTTTTAGAGGAAACTGAATATCAAACAACGCTGATTATACTTCAAAAAGAAGTTAATTGCGAAATGGTATTCTCTCTCCTAAAATCTGAAGTGTATTCATTGCAAAGTGTTTTTATAGTGTATCGATCTAGTACATTATTATTGTTTCAGTATCTCTATTCAAATTATCCTAATTGAACTAAATTCGCTTGAATTAGGTTCTTGTTTCATTCATCATTTTTCATTCTTCATTAAAAAAATGGCTACTAAAAAATTCAAATACAAAGGTTTCTCTTCGTTGGCTATTCATGCAGGACAACATCCAGATCCAATGTATGCTCATCTTACACCTATTTATGCTTCCTCAACTTATGTATATGAAGAGGCTGAACAAGGGATGAGGCGGTTTTCAGGAGAAGAGCCTGGTTATATTTATTCACGATGGGGAAATCCTACGATGAATGAAGCGGAAGAAAAGATTGCAGCAATGGAAACTTTTGGATTGGAGACGGATGGGGTACCTTTAGAAGCCAAGGGCATTTTGCATGCTTCAGGAATGGCTGCCATCAGTTCTTTGTTTTTAGCAGCCCTTAAAAAAGGCGACAAGATACTTACCCATTATTCTCTTTATAGTGGTACGCAAGATTTCATGAAAACATTGCTAGAGCCATTGGAAGTCGAGGCTATCATTGTTGATTTAAGAGATTTAGAATTGGCTGAAAAATGCTTAAAAGAGGATCCCTTTATCCGGATGATTTATCTTGAAACACCGGCAAATCCCACCCTTCAATGTGTTGAACTTGCTGCTTTAAGCACCCTTGCAAAAAAATATGGCAAGTTAACCGCTTGCGACAATACTTTTGCAACACCATATTTGCAACAGCCATTTAAATATGGAATTGATTTCGTGTTGCACTCAACAACTAAATTTTTAAACGGACATGGCACTGCCATCGGTGGTGTATTGGTAGGTACGGATTTGGAATTCATGAAAACCCGTGCTACGAAAACCCATCGTTTACTCGGTGGAAATAGCAATGCTTTTGAAGCCTTTCTGTTGATCAATGGGATGAAAACATTGGAAGTTCGCATGCAGCGCCATTGTGAAAATGCCATGAAAGTTGCCAATTTTTTAATCATTCATGAAGGCATTGAAAAAGTAAATTACAATGGACTTCCTTCACATCCAGATTATGAAGTTTCTAATAGGCAGATGAGTCACCCAGGCGCCATGATGAGCTTTGAGTTGAAGGGTGGGTTTGAGGCAGGCGTTCAATTCATGAACAAACTTCAGCTTTGTACCCGCACTGTTTCACTAGGGACATGCGATACATTGCTTTCACACCCAGCTTCGATGTCTCACAGTTCTGTTCCCCGCGAAAGCAGGTTAGAATATGGCATTACAGACGGACTTATCCGTTTGAGTGTAGGGATGGAGAATATTGAAGACATATTATCTGATTTTGAACAGGCACTTACGCAGAACTAACTTCAACATTCAACTTTAAACATTCAACATCGATAGCATGCACTTAAGAAAAGCGACCAGAGAAGATATACCAGCCATGTTGAATTTGATAAAAGAGTTGGCGGAATATGAAAAGGCACCGGAAGAAGTTACAGTTGATCTATTGCACTTTGAAGAAAGTGGCTTTGGTCCAAACCCAGTCTGGTGGGCCTTCGTAGCCGAAACCCCTTCAACCCCCTCAACTCCTTCAACCCCCTCAACTCCTTCACCTATTTCAACCATCTCCGCCTTCGCACTCTACTATATAAGGTACTCCACTTGGAAAGGGCAAGTCATGTATTTGGAAGATTTGCTAGTTACTGAATCGTCCCGCCGGATGGGGATTGGGAAATTATTGATTGAGAGATTAATAGAAGAGGCTAAAGAAAAGGGATTTAAACGAATTGTTTGGCAAGTGTTAGATTGGAACCACCCGGCCATAGAATTTTACAAAACTTTTGAGGCAAAGTTTGACGATGAGTGGGTGAATGTAACATTAGAGCTAAATTAATAACTATTTGTCAAAATGTATGTATGATGCTGTTTAGTAATTTCTCTGAAAACATTTTAAATTTTATCTATCACTTCTATTTGAGCCTATTTGTAATTAAAATATTGTTATCCATTGATTTTCAATTCATTAGATTTATCAATTCATGATTTTTTTTCTTGTGTTTATTCTGTTTAGATTCTTCACCTAATTTGTATTACTAAGAAGAAGTTAAAAAAACTTGCAGATTCAAAATAAACAACTTTTACATCCTAGCTACAAATTAGTTGAGATGTTTTAAAATCCTAGTTTGTACAGTTAAATCCCAATCCCTACGAATTTCCTCCAATCCTTGTGTGGCCTTGTATAAATTGATGTTTTCTAACAATTAGCTTAGATCATCTATTTCTCATCCCATATTCCATCCCCTGAAGGCCACTTTTCATCACATTAAAGGAAATTATCATGAAAGCTTTATTTTTTCTATTATTCGTTACTTCATTCTCATTCACTTTTGCCCAAAATATTGGGGACTATGGTTCAAAAAATACTACTGGTGATTGGAATGCACCCAGTTCATGGCAAGTTTATAATAGTTCAGGATGGGTGGATGCTTCAAGTGTTCCTTCCTCAACTTTAACATCTTCTCCGACACTGGCTGATATTTATAAGGGTTCAGTTACAACAGCTACTAGTCATACACTCTCTTTGGTTTCTTCGGGTAAGACAGTATCTGCCGGTGACCTCTTGATTGTTTTCTGGGGGGATCACCAAAAGGATAATATTTTATTTACAACGCCAACAGGTTGGACTAATATTTACAATCGAGAATATCACTCACAACACAAAGCTGTAGCCTTTTATAAAATCGCAGTAGGTGGAGAAACCACACTCTCTCTAACAACTGGGGATACTGATGATCAAGGGGTTTATATTGTATATCGTTTAAAGGCAGGGTCCTATTCATCACTACCTGTTGGTACTTTAAGAAGAAATCAGAAGGATTAATCCGATCCTCCAAGTTTAACTCCAAATTTGGGTTCTGATAATAAACTATGGATTATCTCCTCTCATTCACATAGCGCAACAGGAAATGCTGAGTCCAATTTTTCAAATAACCAACTTGTAACCCGGGGCCAAACTTTAAGAACTGCAACGCGTATTTCAAATGCCACAACACTTAATCCAGACGAATTTGCGGGAACTGAAACTCACAATGCATCAGGAACAATAGCGGTAAAAGGGAATACAGCAAAAGTATCTATTCTGAATAACCATACAATTAGTGCAAACGCAACTGCCAACGACGTTGTAGTTGAAACAGGGGGTTCACTAACGGTCAATTCAACATTAAACCTTAGCATTGCATCTGGAAAGACTCTTTCTACAAGTGGAACAATTAAATTGCCTGGTACATCACATATAGCTGGATCTGGTAATCTTTCAATGAATAATAACGCTACAATAGAAATTGGATCAACAAGCGGTATTTCTACAGGAACTTCTAGTGGGAACATTAGGGTTTCAGGAACTAGAACTTGTGCTAATACAGTAAGTTATTTATTTAATGCGTCTTCAAACCAATCTATAGGAGATGGTATGCATTCAACGGCAAAAAAAGTAACCTTGGCTGGAGGGAATGTCAAAACATTCTCAAATGCGGTTCTTGATATATCAGAATCTCTAGTAATTGAAAGCAGCAGTATCATGATTATTCCAGATGGTAGAGCATATTCTGCCGGTAAATTATATTTTGGAAGTAATGAACAGCTGAAATCATATTGGGCAGGACCAGATGAATCAGTTCCATTTACTGGTTCAGCTTCACCATTTAGTTATTATTTAGCTCCTTCCAACTATATTGCTTATAAAAGTACAAATTTTGGAACGACAACTTCAGGAATTTTAAAAGTAGGCGTTGCCCTACTCCCTGTCACCCTAACCACTTTCAACGCAAAACCTACAACAAATGGAACAGTGAACCTTAACTGGTCTACTTCTAGCGAAGTCGTAAACAAAGGATTCAGGATTGAGCTTCAGCTTGGTAGCACAAATGCTAAGTATGAGTCTATCGGGTTTGTTGGATCAAAAGCACCAAACGGAAATAGCCAAACTGATCTTTACTACAACTTCACAGACAACAACGCAAAGAGCCAAGCTACTTCATACTACAGCCTTGCGCAGGTAAACCTTGATGGCACCACGGTTTATTCTGAAGTGCGTGTTGTGAAACTTAACGGACAAACAGTATCAATGGTATAACCTAACCCAAGCAAAGGTGCGGTAAATGTCAGCAGGACTGCGGATGGTCGTAAAATGAACATTCAGGTTTTGGATATGTCGGGCCGCATGATTCAACAATTCACCAACATTACTGATGCCAACTATAGGTTAAATATCAGTAAATCAGGAATGTATAACATCAAAATGAGTTATCCTGAAACAGGTGAACAAAAAACACAGAGAATCGTGATAGAAAGATAGTCGGGCATACAGGTTTTTACCTGAGTCCACCCCATTAGAATGAATTTATGATCAATTATTCTATGGATGAAAAGCTCTCGCTTAACGGCGGGGGCTTTTTTGTTTATTTTCATGGAAATGATTTGGTAAAGCTTTATAGCAATTACTTTATTGATATTGATGTATAGGATTGCCAGTGCAATTGTTTTCATTCAATCTTGCCTCTTCATGTTTTAAGATAGTGTTCATCTTGTATATATGCTTACCAATGGCTGCTGCTTTAAGCTACATGCTATCCAGTCCTTTTGAAAGTAATTTGTAACTATTTTATTTTAATACACTTAATATGAAAACAATAGATTATTTTTGTCCTCCTACTAAAAAGGGGGTTGGCCTTAAAAAGCCTAGAAAATCAAGTTCTTTCACTCATTATTATTATATTAAAACTTAATTTTTAGTTTCATAAAATCTAAAAATTAAATTAGTTTAATTCGATAAAATTTCTTACTTTTGCACTCCCAATAAAACGGGGGATGGTTAGTGAGAAAGATGTTTAGCCTTTGGAAAAAGGGATAGTTCTTCGAAAAGTTTCAGATGGTTTTT
>JBILHX010000152.1:0-6416 GCA_044350285.1 Chitinophagaceae bacterium
AACAGCCAGATGTCTGCAGTTGAAGGATGTGCAAGCATCGCCGACAAGCGTGGGCGTCTCCTATTTTATACTAATGGTTTGACAGTATGGGATAGTTCACATAGTATCATGTTAAATGGCAATGGGCTTAAAGGTCATCTATCGTCCACACAATCGGCTATAATCATTCCCAAACCAGGTAACTCTAAAATTTATTATATTTTCACAACTGATCAATGGGGTATTGGGAATGGCTTAAACTATTCTGAATTGGACATGACACTAAACGGTGGTCTTGGGGCCATCAACAGCAATAAAAATATAAATCTCATGAATGGCAGGACCAGTGAAAAACTCACGGCTGTACAACATGCAAACGGGAGAGATTTTTGGGTGATGACTATTAAAGACAATAGTGATACATCTTACGCATATTTGCTGACTATAAACGGTGTAGTCAATACACCCGTGAAAAGTGTTTTTGGAAGGAATTTTCCAATAAGCACAGGGTACATGAGATGTTCACCTGATGGTCGTTTTGTAGCCATAGCCCTTGGAGGAGTAGATTCTTTTGTGGTTTGCAATTTTAATGCATCCAATGGGCAATTTTCCAACCCAATATATGTGAATAAATACAGTGAGTACGGTCTGGAATTTTCTCCTTCTAGTAGATATCTATATATTTCAGAAGCGAATGGAGATGTATTTCAATTTGATTTGAAAAGTGGTATTAAAAGTAATATTATCAGTTCGAAAACAACAATTGCTACTCTTGGGGCTTCCAAAGCTGGCGCTATGCAAATCGGGCCTGATAAGAAAATATACCACGCGATTAAAAATACAGGGTATCTTAACCTCATACAATATCCAGATTCACCGGGTATAAAATGCAATTATATTTCAAATGCTGTATATCTTGGGGGCAGAACTTGCCAGTCTGGGCTCCCTAATATACTTCCCTCCATGTTTAATGTTAAATTCAAGTACACCAGGAATTGTATCCATGACAGTGTTAAGTTCAAATTATCTTATCCCTTGGTGGATTCTGTGCATTGGGATTTTGGCGATTCGGGTTCGGGAAATTTAAACAAATCAACTAGCGTCTCTAATGCAGGGCATGTGTATAAAACACCTGGCAAGTATAAAGTCACTTTGGTGGCTTTTCTAGATGGGATTGCTGATACGAGTATCCGGGAAGTTCCCCTTGTCAGCTCTAAACCTTATATTGGCAGGGATACCACTTTTTGTAATACTTCCTTTTTTCAAGTAAAGCTTGCTCCTGGCAAGAATTTCCTGAGTTATGCATGGTCAAATGCCAAGACCACGCAGAGCATATCAATAAATAAAAAAGGCATTTATATTGTCAAGACACTTGATACAACAGGGTGTATAGATTCTGATACAATGGAAGTGAATAATCCGCAGATTGTTGCTGCTTTTGACCTAAAAGATATCATATTATGCAGAAAATCAGCATTCCAGATGAAAAACACCAGTACATATACAGAAGATCAATGGAAGCGCAGTACATTTTATTTTCCGGACAGTTCCAAAATCATCGATACGATTGCATCTAAAACATTCTATAAAACAGATTCCTTCCGTATAAAAATGGTGGCAGAAAGCCTGCATGGCTGTAAGGATTCCATCACACACACAGTCAGGACCCTTCCCAATACGGATATCGCTTTCACAATCAATAAAGGCCAACAATGCCTGAGAGGCAATAATTTTGTTTTTACGAACCAATCAGCTATTATTGGTGACAGTATCAGCAATTATCTATGGGACTTCGGCGATGGCAGTGGCAGTATACAAAAGAATCCCGGAACAAAATCCTATTCCAAAGATTCAAACTATAAAGTTACATTGTACACCTTTGCGAAAAACGGATGCAGTGACACCTTGCAAAAAGTAATGACAGTTTCTCCTCATCCTGTTTCAGGTTTCTATGTAAATAAAGTGTCTCAGTGTTTCAGGAGCAATCTATTTAATTTCAACAATACATCGGTCATCCGGCACGATAGCATAAGTGCATATGCCTGGGATATGGGCAATACCATAAAATTAAATAATGCAAATGTTTCCAATTTTGTGTACAGAAGTGAAGATACTTTCCAGGTACGTTTAGTGGCAATATCAGACAAGGGATGCATGGATACTTTTACAAGTTCTGTTACCACATTTGCACAACCGATGGCACGCTTTACTGTTCCAAGGGATAGCCAGTGCTGGAATCAGCATTATTTCACGATAATCAATCAAAGCGCCATAAAATATGGGAAGTCCCTCAGCAGATGGAATTTCGGTGATGGCACTTATGATAGCGCTTTTACGCCTGTCAACAAACAATATGCTAACAGCTCCGCTCAATACACCATCAGATATACCCTTGTATCAGAACACGGTTGCATAGATTCATCGAGTCAAAGGGTCACACTTATAGAAAGACCTCGAGCCGTTTTTTCCGTAAACGATTCAGTGCAGTGCTTAGTGGGTAATATGTTCAGTTTTGTAAATTTGAGTACTTTCAGCCTGGCAAACAGCCTGGCTTACCAGTGGGATTATGGAAATGGTCAGTCATCTGCCGGTTTAAATGCCCAGAACATGAGTTATGACAAGGGACAGTATTATCCGGTGCAACTTGTTGCTTATTCATTGCTTAGCAATTGTTCTGACACCTTCACCCAGCAGGTTTTGGCAGCTCCACACGCTATCCCTGATTTTATCGTTGATTCGGATTCCCAGTGTCTGCGTTTTAATCAATTCACGTTAACGAATAAAAGCAGTATAAAATTTGGCAATATTGTTTACAATTGGACCTTTAACGACGGCACAAGCAGTGTATTAACAGATCCGATAAAACACTACGATACCGGTAGTGCATACAAAGTAAGACTCTTGGTCACTACAGACCGCACCTGTATGGATTCAATTGAAAAGGAACTGGTGTTATTGCCGCATCCCAAAGCGGCTTTTACAGTGAATGATTCTATACAATGCCTGAACAATCACGCATTTGATCTGGTAAATAATGGCAGTATTGCTTATGGAAGTTTCAATACCAGCTGGATTTTTGATGACATTACAACCGACAGCAATAAGAATATCTTTGCAAAACAATTCAATACGGGTGGATATCACAATATCTTGTTGAGTTTATATTCTTCTTTTAATTGTGCAGATACTAGTGTTCAAAAAGTTTACTTGGAGAAAAACAAGAACGCCGCTATAGAACTTATTGGTAATGACTCGCAATGCCTGAAGGGAAATATCTTTAATATGTTCGCAAAAAGTGCCGATCCGGCTATTTTATATAATCAAGTGGAATGGAATTTTGCTGATGGAAATACCTCAGATAGTTCGCTTGCCTTAAATAGGTATCTCACGGCAGGCGGTTATAGTATCTTGCTTGCCACGGAATCCATAAATGGATGCCTTGACAGTTCATTTCTTGATATCATGGTTCATCCACAACCACTTGCGCGTTTTACAACGGATACTCCATGTTTTCCAGAACCTGTAAGATTCAAAAATACTTCAACAATTCCTGTGGGCAGTATAAACATCTACAAATGGGATTTTGGGGATTTGACGAATTCGAACTTGGTAAACCCTCTCAGGAATTATTTACAGCCAGGTGCTTATGCCGTTTCACTTGAGGCAATTTCAGGATACGGATGCGCTGACACCATCATAAAAAACAAGGGTGCCCTTGTTAGGAAAAGGCCAAAGGCTTATTTTACCTATACGAGGATGCAAGATAAACAAGCGTTAGTATCCACGCTCAAATTTAATAATTTTTCTTCTACCGATGTTGTTTCAAATCAATGGAATTTTGAAGATGCTGGAACCAGCAGTTTGAAAGAACCACTTGTCGATTTTAAAGACTCCAATAACAGGCAGGTCAGCTTGACAGTTAAGAACAGTGAAGGCTGTGCAGATACCTTTACTATTAATACAGGCAGCCTTTTACCGGACTTTACATTGTTTTTACCGAATGCATTCAGTCCGAACGGCAATAATCTCAATGAAGAGTATAAGCCAATCGGGGCTCTGTATGCTCATTCATATGTCATGGAAATATTCAACCGCTGGGGAGAAAAGGTATTTGAAACAAATGATGTCAATAAGGGCTGGGACGGCACTTTTCAGGGGCAGAATTGTGAAGAAGGTGTATTTATTTGCCGATTATATATTGTTCCACTGCGAGGCAAAATACAGCATGTTGAAATGTCGTTTCATTTATTGCGTTAAACATCAAACGTGGGAGACCGAAAACGCAGTCTACTCCCTTCGGTGTATTCACTCTGGTCGTGAAATCACTCCACTGCGTTAACTTCAGTTCTAAAGAACACTGTGCTTAGTTACTCCTTTCAGTCGTGAGAATGCTTCGCTTATTGAATCACAACTATTATTTGAAATGTGATTGGGAAGACGAATTAAAGACAAACAAAGGTTACTTGAACTTTGATCTTTTAAACAGTAAAACTAAGATTGAAGAATATAAATCTAAAAGCAAAAAATTTGATTGTGCGACAACAATACTATCCTTAATCAATGCAGTTTTAGTTATCTCCGGTCTTATATTTTGAATCAGTTTTTTTATTTTTTACCTCTAGACGAAGGACGATTAATTCCAAATTTCCCTTGATCCCATCATTTTGCAGGTTCGATACTTTTACCTGTAGATTTTCCTGTTTTCAGGTCTTGGTGATTTATGTACCTCTGGTGGCGTAATTTTCGTGTTTTTAGAGTTTTGTTTTGACATATAATTTATCTTTTACACAAAAATAAGAATACAGGTTATTTTTTAATTGACAAATTATTATAGTTGTCGACAAAGTCCTCTGCAAACTCATTGGCTATAACAAAAAAACAATTGACTAAAAACTTGAAAAACAACACACTAAATGAACAAAAATCAAAGAAACAGATATTCGACTAATATAAATTAGGAAATTTTAAATTTTCAAAAATTTAGTTGTAACTTTGCAGTACCCATTTCAAATTATCCAAAACCTGATTTTACATGAACAATTCTAACAGAAATTTAATTCTGGGTTTGCTTACGCTTATAGGACTTTCTTTTTTATTATCTAATAACCGAAAAAGTAAACCCAATAAACCTAAAACACCGTCAAATCCTAGGAATCTAAATAAATTTGATTTCAAAGTAAAATCTAAGCAAGAATTAGAAAATGACAGGAGTGATGCTTATAACTATTTAGCATAATTCTTATGCTTGGGAGCCATGGATTCAATTTTCAATACCGAACCAAACGCCCAAGTTATCATAAGAGTGATATCCTAATTTATACCCATATTTACGTTTTCCATACACCTCGTGCTAATTCCAGAGGTAAAGGCGATAAATATGTTGTAAATATTGAAGAATACAAAAACAATGTATTTATTATGAAATTTTTCAAACAAAAGCACTCGGACTCAAATAAACGTTATTCTATTTTAACGAACGAATTCATAGCAAGAAAAATAATCATGACTTGTGTAAACATTGGAATTGAAATGCTTCAAAAGAACAATTTAGCTTCATTTGGCTTTCTTGGAATGCCGACGTTAGAAGAAATTAAAAGACCTACCAACAAAACACTAAACACCAAACGGTATAGAGTTTATCAAAAATTTGCCAGTTTCTTTTTTAAAGAGGAAAACTTTGAGCATAATTATGATGTAAAAACAAGTGCTTATTTTATGCTTAATCGCAACTCAATTAGAGAAAACAAGAACATTAAACATGAAATATTAAACATGTTTAACAATCACTATGTCTTAGAAAATTTCTTTCAAGAAATTTATCAAATTGGAGCAAATTAATTTATTACTTCCCCCCCTACCACCTCCAAACCAAAACCATTTTCCCTGTATACACATCTTTATTTTCTAAGTTCCACAAGCCATCAATTCTGTCATACCGTATAATTCCAGAAATTGAAAGATTTTTTATAATTGTAGATGTTGCAACTATTCCAACGCCTTGCTTGTATGAGTTGTTCTTGTATTTTAAATAATCGGTTTGGAGGCCAATTGATAGACCTTTTTTAGCAAGATAATTATAACTTATTTGAACTGAATTTGAATTTAAAGAATCGACAAATGGTGCGGTAATATTTCTAAAAAAAGACAAGAGCATGTTGTGTCTTTGACCAGCTTGTATCGAATGGGTTGTACTTATGTTTTTATATGCTACTTGTGCTTTTTCTCCAATTTCCATGGTCGACTTTGTGTAATTCACCAATCCAACCCAATTGTAAATTTTATACCTCTTTTTATAATTTATTGTTGCCGTAGTGATTGAAAATTGATTATTGGTTCTATATAAACTATCCGGGTGGTTGTTTCCTTGAATATAGGGGCTATAACTTAGCATCAAGTTTGGGTATTTATCAAACGATGTGTTTAGTTTCAATCCATAG
>JBILHX010000057.1:0-20817 GCA_044350285.1 Chitinophagaceae bacterium
AATTACAAATTGTTTGTCTTTCCCCTCCCAATTAAAAAGAGAGAGATATACTCCATCATTGTTTTCACCTAGCATTACATTGAAGGCATCATTGTTGTTTTTAGCATGATCCCATAAGTCTAATGGTAAGAATCTTGTAGCTGTTTTTATAGAAAATGCATTTTTAATCAGATTTTTTCTTTCGCCTCTTAATGTAAGCAGATTATCACTGTTTATTTTAATCCCTCCATATAAGGATACATAATCACTCCACATTTTAGCCTCATTATACGTTGTATTTCCGCCGAATTTATCTTCGCCCCAAGCCCTAGAGGGTTCTTCATCATCTTTATTTCTGACAACTAAATAGTCAGCATCATTCTGAGCCACTATATGATTAAGATAAAAATTTCCTCCATTTTGCAGGCACCTAGTTTTATAATGTTCGAATGTTGGACTAATATCACCACCTGTTCGGATTCCGTCCACAATGCCAATCGTTGGTCCAAAAACAGATGAACAGGCTAAAAAGAACCCGTCACCAATACCTTCTCGCATTGATTTTAACCCCAATCTTGTTCTTTCCATACTTGTAAGATTGTTATCGAAGGCCTTAACAGCAGTTACTTTCTTTATTCCTTTTTTCTCTTTCCCATGTTCAGTTAATATTGTTTCAAGAAGGCCATAACGCATAAAGTCTATCTTGAAATAACTAAATCCCCACTCAGTACGAATTGTACTTAAAACATTTTTCATGTAAGCACATACGGCAGGATTTGAAAAATCAAAATAGATATACTGCATAAATGCATCCTTTTTGTCTATGGACTGACAGATTGTTTCACCATCCTGATCTTTCAAAAACCAATCAGGATGTTCTTTATATATATTGGAAGTCTTATCTGCCCTAAAACCATCGAGATGTATTCCCGCTCTATATCCCTTTGATTTTGCATAATCTGCAATCGCTTTCATTCCTCCCTGCAAATTTTTACGAACACTCAAATAATCCCCTCTTGCTGTCCACCAACCGCCATCGATTTGAATGATATTTACTTTCAAACCATCTGCGTCAATCTGATCTATGTTATTAATGACATCTTTTGTGTCGTATACTCTTCCATAATAATCCCAGGTTGACCAACCATTTAATTGGAGGGATTCTTTCGGCTCAATTTTATGCTCATTTGCTATTTCTTCACCATATGCAAACAATAAATCTTGCCAGGATTCATTTTTGATTTTAATAATTTTTTCAAAAAGAATGGAACCTCCTGGTTTAATAGGCTTCTTCTCACCAAATGCTTTAATAACTACGTCGTTTTCTTTGTTGTATATGTTAGGCCTGAATATATTCCAGGTAAGTACACCCACAAGTCCATATCTATTTTCATTATACTTTGTCATTAGATACATACCTGATTCGCTCTGATTATCTAATGAATTTGATTGTTTTAATGGAGTCCTACCCATACAGGTGCCGCCAAAAACTATTGGCAATTCTGTATCATTTTTCCCTTTTAGATTTAGGGTGATTTCTATAGAATCAATTTTATCAACTTCCTGACCACGATTAATTAATGAGATCTCATAATACTCTTGTCCTTTCTCTCCCTTTTTTAATGAAATTTTTGAACCGATACTTTTCTTTTCAGAGTAAATGACACAATTAATAGGATAAGATTGGGGGTAAGTGTAAAAACAGCTTTCGGCAACAGATAGAATAAAAAATAAGCAGACTATTAATTTGGACATTTTCGACATGGGTCAATCGTTTATTTATCGAAAGTAGAAGTCTATTATTCCTCAGAGCTGTCAAAAAAGATTCAAAAACATGTGATTTTGTTTCAAATTAAAAAAAACACAACCAAACTTGGAAAATCATCACACTAAGGATGCATATTTCAAGTTTTATACTCGAAAATCAGGGTGATTTCTATTATAGAAGAGATTTTGTGGAGCTAGTTATTTTGTAATTAGGCTTATTGAGACTGAACCTAAGGGATATTTTATACTTTTAGACAAGGAATTGAAACAATTTCACCTGCTAATGAGACTTTTGGACTTATTAAATTGTAATAAAAGCACAATATTTGAATGTAGTAGAGTAGTTACAAATGACTGTTAAGGGTATAACCTAGATTTTCTGTTTCAATTTTGACATTAGCTAATAATTACAATCCGATTCTAATCTATAAAGATCAGTATTTAGTATTAACAAAAAATTCTTTACCCGATGTCCTCGGTTCGTTTTCGGGAGGCAAAAGAACTTGCATACCAGACATTTCTACAAAGATTCATAAAAATATGGAGAATATATTCATAAGACTTCTTTCACATATTTTTTAAATAATATATATTATGTTTTGTACATTTAAAACACTTTACCCAAGTGTGTAATTTAAATTATTTTCAAATTGCCCTAATGCGTCGTATTTATTCTTTACTGATTCTTATTTTTTTTCTTAACAATTATCAAGGTTTAAGCCAAACAAAGGTAGTATTTAAGAAAATTGACAATAAAAAAGGGCTTTCTCAAAATGGTGTTTTAGCGATGTTTCAGGACAAAGAAGGCTATATGTGGTTTGGTACCCACTATGGTCTTAACAGATATGATGGTTTTGCTTTCAAAAACTATTATAGAGGTGATTCTTACAATGACCTATGTGGAAATACCATCCAATCCATATTGCAGGATTCTGCAGGAAACATTTGGATTGCAACTATAGAAGGAATTTCTGTTTTTAATCCAGTTACTGAAATATTTTATAACCTTAATAAATATAGTCAAAGAGAAAGTGTTTTTAAGCAAACAATACTTTCAATGAAATTGATAGATAGCAATATTCTTATGAGCAGCAATGATGGAGTGTGGAAATTCAACCCAGGAAAGAAACTTTTTACAGACATTATTGCAAAAAATATTTGTAATACAATTGATAATTACAAATTAGATGCAAGTGTAAAATTAGAAGGAATTCGAATTTATCAAAAAGATCAGCAAGACAACTACCTCCTAACTGCCAATAATCATGTTGTAGTATCAAAAATCATTGATAATAAACTATTAGTAATTGATGAGATTGCTCTTGATTTTAAAACCCCTATTGAAGTAACAACCCTTTATAAAGATAGTTATTCGAATTTTTGGGCAGGTACAGCAAAGCATGGTCTTTATCAATTAAAAGAATCCAAAGGAAAATATTCAACAATTAAGGTATATCCACAGAAAAAAAATACTTTTTTTTCAAGGATTACAGATATAATTCAGGATGACAAAAGTAAATTATGGATTATCTCTAGAAGCGATGGCGTTATCGCTATTCCAAAAGAGAAGTTAGAGAAAAATATATTTTCCCCAATAACATTCAGTGAACTTGAAATTCCAAGTAAAAGAATCAGAAGCATTTATATATCACGTGATAACACCCTATGGTTAGGGTCTCTGGGAAGGGGGATCTTTTTTTATAATCAGTCGGGTATCAAATTTAAAAATTATCAATTTTCGAATGAGTTTAGCAATTCATCAAATAGTTCCCTTAATAATTATTCGAGGTCTATCAGCAATGATCGGTATAATAGATTATGGTTTGGGACACTTTTTGAAGGATTGTTTATTTATGATACAGAAAAAGAAAAAATTATAAAATATTTACTCAATAATCTCTCAATCTTTTCATTATCCGAAGTTGATAAAAACCACTATCTCGCAGGTACTTCTGACGGGTTATATCTTATTACCCACGATAAAGAAAAAATTAAAATAGATAAAATTTCATTCAATAATAAGGTAGAAGGTGTTGTTTTTTCGATTTGTAAGAAATCAAATAAATACTGGATTGGTACAAGTAATAAGTTATTAAGTTTTGTTTTGACTGATGATTTTAAGTTTTCCCAGGTAGTTACTTATAATGATAAACTTTTAGTTGACCTTAGATCACAAAATACAATACGTTGTGTCAAGTATGATCAATACAAGAATTGCATTTGGATTGGCACAGAAATGAATGGGCTGGTTAAAGCAGAATTAGATTCGAAAGATAATATATCAAGTTTTGTTTCATTCAACAAAATGTATAAAGATTATTCAATCAGTAAATACATTTCTGATATTTATATAGATACTGATAACAATTACTGGATTGGTTCAAGAAATGGACTGGTTCATTTTATAATGAATGATATTGGTAATTTTTCAGATGTGGGTATTTACACTACCAAAAATGGATTGCCCAGCAATATGATTCAATCAATACAAAGTGATAAAAAAGAGAATATTTGGCTTGGAACAAATAGAGGTTTAGTAAAATTCAATAAACTTTCACATGACATAATTAATTATGATATTAATGACGGCATCCAGGATTATGAATTTGCTGAGCACGCTAGCTATGTTGATAATACTGGCATTTTATACTTTGGAGGCATAAATGGTGTTTCTCGATTTTCTCCTGAACAAATGAACGCAGATAGTATTACTGAACCCGTTTTCATTCAAAATATTTTCATAAATGGAATAAGCTCTAACGAAATAAAAGGACTTGATAAAACTAAAAAACTTTTATTGCCTCATTCTAGCAATAATTTGAAATTTTCTTTTATTTCTTTCAATTATATAAATCCATCAAAGTGTAAATATGCATACATGCTCGAAGGGTACGATAAAGATTGGATTTATTGTACATCCGAAAATCGAAATGCAGAATATGCAAATCTAGGCAAAGGTAATTACATCTTTAAAGTAAAAGCTTCCAACCATGATGGTGTATGGGGTACTAATTTTACATCTACCCCTCTTGAAATACAGGCATCTTTTTGGCAGACCTTGCCGGCATTTTTACTTTACTTTTTTATCCTTTTTGTTTTAATATTTTTTGTATCATCAATTACAAAAAAAAGAGTACAAAAAAAACAAGCAGAACTATTAGAAAAGGAATACCACGAAAAAATTGAAAAAGTTAATCAGGCTAAAATTCAATTTTTTATTAATATTTCACATGAAATCAGAACACCACTTACACTAATTATGTGCTCTGTTGAAAAGCTTATTGGCCATTTTAAAATAAATACAGAACAAGAAAAAGAGGTAGGAAGCATTGAAAAAAATATCAGTCATATGCTAAACCTCACCAATGAATTATTAGAAATTCAAAAAATAGAAAGTGGGGATTATCAGATTAATGTTAGAAAAGATAATATCATTGAGTTTCTGAAAAATATAATAATTACATTTGAACCTCTTGCTGACCGACAAAAAATTAAATTGATCTTTACTGGTTTTGAATCTGAAGTTTTAATTTGGTATGATGCAAATGCACTCGTAAAAGCTTTTAATAACCTGATTTCAAATGCCATAAAATACACGAAAAGTGGCGGCACCATTGAAGTATCAGCCATTCGTTCTAACAACAATGAATTTCTTGATATAAATGTCAGCGACGATGGTATTGGTATTGAAAAAGAAAATCTATCAAAAATATTTAACCAATTCTATCATCTTGCAGGTAATAGTGAATCATATGAAAAGGGATTTGGCGTAGGCTTATCTCTTACAAAAAATCTTATAGAATTGCACAAGGGAAGCATTTCAATATCAAGTGAACCAGGAATAGGTTCAACATTTAAAATAAGCTTGCCTATGAAGGATAATGTCTATTCCAATGAAGAGAAAGTAGACAGGGGTTTTTGGAATTCAGGCTATACTTCAGTCTTAAGCAGTCTTGAAAGTAATATAAGTGATGAGACTATACACTCACTCAACAATGACGAAGAAAATTTAGACCCATCAAAATCTACTATCCTTTATGTTGATGATAATAAAGAATTAGTAGACAAAATAAGTCATTACTTGTCTGAAAAATATAATGTACTTGTAGCATCAAATGGTAAAATTGGCATTGAACTGGCACTTCAATTTCAACCTGATGTAATCCTTAGTGATATCATAATGCCGTTTAAAGATGGTTTTGAACTGTGCCGTGACCTTAAAAACGATGTAAATACTTCTCACATTCCAATTATTCTATTAACCGCGAGAGGAGATTCAGAAAGTCAGTTCAGGGGTATAGAAATAGGTGCTGATCATTTTTTCCCTAAGCCTTTTAATATAAACTTATTAGACCTGACTATTAAGAATTTAATTGAATCAAGAGAAAAATTAAGGCAGCTGTTTATAAATAACCCATACCACAATCCAAATGAAATTACTACTAACAGCAGAGATGCTGAATTCCTTGAAAAGTTGCTTAAATATGTTGATGAGCATATCGACAACCCTGATTTAAATATAAACTCACTGGCTCAAACATTTGCAATGAGTCGCTCAACTTTTTTCAGAAAAATTAAAGCGATTACAGGTACCACCGGAAAAGATTTTGTTGATTCAATAAGGCTGAAAAAAGCAGCCCATCTTCTGATTTCTTCAAATATGAATATATCGGAAGTTGCATACACTATTGGTCATTCTAATCCCCAATATTTTTCTAAATGGTTTAAAGCATTTTATAAAGTATCGCCATCAGAATATATATTGCAACATAAAAAGTAATTAGATTCTCGCTATGCGAGACATGCGTAATAATGTTGTCATTTAAATGTTCTTGAATTTATATATCCACTTTCTTTTTTATCTATTTTTTCAAGCATTCTCAACTCTCATCATTCAAACCATTCATACAATACACGCAATCAGGATTTTCACAATTTGAAATAAAGGTGAGTTCTTGGGTATTTTTCCAAATATCTCGCAACCATTCTTCAAAAGCATCGTTCGACTGATAATCATAAGAAGTCACAGTCTTTTCATTCTCTGGATAATGGAACTCAAAATTGCAAACTCCATGATCTCCTAAATTTTCCTGCATCAACTGCGTATACATATTGGCCTGCCTCCAATACTGAGTACCTGGCTCTTCTAATGATTCGAATTCTTTTAAAGTTTCCTTATTCCTACCCGTCTTATAATCCACAACCTTTACATGATTATCATACAACTCAACCCTGTCGAGTTTGCCCTTGATCTTCGTGCCATTCGATAAAACATGATGGAATTCCTCTTCAATATGCTCAGGCTGTTTTGTAAATGGAAATGAGCGGAGATATTCCATGATCAACCACTTACCATATTGTTTATACCTGCCAATACGGGTGGGATGAAAATTCAATTTCAATTTATTCATTTCTTTCTCCACCAATATGTGAATCAATGCTGGATCATGTTGCCGTGATACATTGGATGCTACTGTCTGTAACACTGCATGCACAAGGGTTCCAAAGGAAGCGGCCTCGCCCGAAGTGCCCGGCATTTTCATCACAGCATTGTAAAAGAATTCATTCTGACACCTTACCCAAGTTGCTGTACTAGTTGGTGAAATTTCAAAAGTTGACTTACGCTCCTGAATCAAATTCATCAACTCATCATCTACAGCTATTTGATAGGTATTCTTGCCAATCGAGGGGACATCGAATTGAGGAACTTCGCTAAATTCAACCTGCTCAGAAAATTTGAAGCCATTCAATAAAATTGACATGGAAATATCTTTACCATTGTAATTCTTTTTGTAACAACTCACATGCAATTTCGTTTTCGCTCTGGTGCAGGCAACATAAATCAAGCGCCTCATGTCATCCAAACTGTCGGGCTTTGGAACAATATACTTGTTGAGCATTTCCGGAACATTGATCCCTTCTCTATCGCTTCTGTTTTCCCAATTTGTACTCTGACATCCGATAAGATAGACGGAATCATACTCCATTCCCTTGCTTCCATGAATGGTGGAAAGAATAACAGCATTCTGCGCTTCATCTTCTTGCAAACCAAGCTCAACCCGAATAGAAATACCATTTTGTTCATGAAACGAGATCATGTTTGCCAGCGAATGGATGGTCTTGTCCCTATCAGTTGCCATGAAATTTGTTATGAATTCTTTCAACACTTTTTTCTCAAGTTCGATAGTTGCACCTCCCAAACCATTTTCTGCCAAGGTCATACAACTATTCATCAGCACCATTAAATCTTCATCATGTCGTTTTGTATATAAATGATTGATCTCTTGAGCAATTGCAGAAAGTGCTGGTATCTGATTTTCATCACAGATCAACCATTTAAAAAATGAAGTTGTCCTTGCTTGTTTGTATAACAAGTATCCACGAATCAGGTCATTGCCAACTTTTTTGTGCAACAAAAACTGTATCAGAAAACCTTCGGCCAGGTAAGTATTTTCATCGTGACAACGGATAAATTGCAACAGATAATAAACACTCTTTCCAAATGGTGTCTTCAACAAATCAATCCAGTTCCGGTTGGTTTGATATGGAATGTTGTAATAATCAAGCCATTGCATGATCACTTCAAACTCTTTGTTCTTTCTTGCTAAAATGGCAATGCCATTCAATTGCCCGCCAGATGTTTCATGAATTTGACGCGCAATATCACAAGCTTCTTGTTCAACATCCTCATAGATCTTGAGACTCGGTTTATGGGCAATGTGGTGATAATTGGTGTTCCCTGCAACAAGTGGTTTATCCTTTTCCGGCTGACGCCCTTCGTTGATAGAAATCAATCCAAACGATTCCTGCAATATGACGGATGTACTCCTGTAATTGATATCAAGTACAATGGTACTGAGTCTTGGAAATTTATTCCGCATCCATGTAAAACTATGCTGATTGGCACCTTGGAAACGATAAATACATTGGTCATCATCTCCCACTACAAAAATATTTGGATCTTGGAAATCCGTACAAAGCTGATTGATCAATGCCAATTGCTTTGAATTTGTATCCTGAAACTCATCCACCAGAATATATTGATACTGCTCGTGTAAACGTGAAGCCAACAGCTTGTCTGATTGCAACAACAAAACTCCTTCTGTCAGCATATCCTCAAACTCATATTTATTTTTGTCTTCAAGCTGTTGATTGTAATCGTCATACATGGCAGAAACATTGCATGCAAATGTTGCAATACGTTCCTTTAATTCTCTTCCCTTGGAATTCAGTTCCTCTTTTTTTGTAAGATACTTTTCTTCCAATGGTAGAATATTGTTGATACAATGTTCTGCATGCTCAACAAGTTGATCTGAAGAGATTCCTTCCTGCTTCAGAGTGCTGAATATTTTAGAAAGGTCACTAATCTTTCTGGTCGATGCAGGTTTCAAATAGTTTTGATCACCAGGGGAGAGGTGATCAAAGATCATTTTCTCAATGAGCATGTAACGCTGTGCATCAGTAATTAGTTTCTTTTCAGAAAAGGTATCAGATGCATTTTTGTTGATGATCTTGTTGCAAAATGAGTGATAGGTAAAAATTTCTATCCTCTCCGCATCTGGTCCAATAAGATGTAAGAGCCTTTTCCTCATGGCATCCACGGCAGCATTTGAATACGTTAAACAAAGAATGTTGTAGGGATTTACATCCTGCTGTTTAAGAATCTGTCCAATTCGAACTGCCAGAACTTCGGTCTTACCAGTACCCGGACCAGCAAGCACTAAGACGGGACCTTCAATCTGTAGAACCGCATCTTGTTGCTTTGCATTCAGCTTGTTGAAAGCTTCTTCGTGTTTGTCGATGGTCAGGCCTTTACCTTTTAATTGATACATATATTTATTTGTTATTTACGTTGGGAACAACAAATATGGGGCTCAAGAATGAAATCTTGTTTCCAAAAGTGATTTTATTATTAACCATGTATTTTTAACATTTAATGTTAAATTTGCATGGATGATTAAAAGAAGATTAGAAGAAAAAATCAGGGGAGCATTACAGGAAAATGCTTCAGTTGCCTTGCTTGGTCCCCGCCAAGTGGGCAAAACAACGCTTGCATTGAATGTGTTAAGCATAGAAAAGACTGTTTACATAGATCTTGAAAATGACCTGGATAGGAGAAAAATAGATGATTTTCATTCATTTTATAACAAAAACAGTCAAAAATTGATGATTTTGGATGAAATCCAAAAGTTACCAGAAATCTTTTCATCCATCAGAGGGATCATCGACCAACAACGAAGAGAAGGCAATAGAAATGGTCTATTTCTTTTTTTAGGGCCGGCATCCATGGATTTACTCCGACAATCCGGGGAGTCATTGGCTGGAAGAATTGCATATCTCGAATTGCATCCAATCGACCTGCTGGAATATGATAACCAAAACAAAGAACAGCTTTGGACAAGAGGTGGATTTCCAGAAAGTTTACTTGCGCAGAGCGATAGACAAAGTATCAATTGGAGAAAGAATTTCATAAAGACTTATTTGGAAAGGGATATTCAACAAATCAGTGCAAAGATTCCGGCTGAAACGCTGGGTAGATTTTGGACAATGATTGCTCATCAACAAGGAGGCACAATAAATATATCTGAGTTGGCACGAGGGATTGATGTTTCAGTTACTACAGCAAACAGATACCTAGATTTGATGGTTGATTTATTATTAGTAAGAAGACTCCGACCTTTTGCTTTCAACACTGGAAAGCGTCTGGTGAAAGCCCCAAAAGTGTATGTGAGAGACAGTGGAATTGCACATGCCTTGCTGAATATCAGTGATTATGATGATTTAATCATTCACCCGGTTGCAGGAGGAAGTTGGGAAGGATTTGTGATCGAAAATTTAATTTCTGTATGCCCAACTCATTTCAATTGCTATTACTACAGAACAGCTCAGGGAGCAGAAATCGATTTGGTTATTGAAACAGGACATAACAAAGTGATCGCAGTTGAAATCAAAAAAAGTTCGAGCCCCACCATTTCAAAAGGTTTCCATATAGCCTGTGATGACATCCATGCCAGTAAAAAATTCGTTGTGTATTCAGGGGAGGATTCCTTTTCTATGGGAAATGATGTAACAGCAATCTCTTTGAAAGGAATGATGGAGTTACTCTTAGAAATGGAGAAATAGAAATCTATTTTTCATCTGTTTCATCAAATCTTGTATATAATTCATCACCTGAATGCTCATAGTAATCAAGGAAATCATAAGCTATAACAATAATTGCAGGATCTTCCTGTTGAAAATCAACGGATTTTATAAACTCCTCCAATCGTGCAAAGTTAACTCGCCAGTTAACTATATAAAAGGGATGCTTCTGTCTATGATCTAGTAAATAATCATATTGCTGATTGGCAATGGCACAAAATTGGATCATATTTGAATCATTCACCAATTCATAGATGTCAGTAAGCTGCCTTGGACTACAATCATAATTATCAGGAAAGTAGTTGTCCAATTCCTCTGGAGTCATCATTTAAGATTGAATTAAATATTAACTAAAAGAAATACGATCAAATTATTTTCCAAATATCCCCCTCACCCAATCCACTACCAACTCAAAAATATCACTAGCGATCATTCCATATACCACGATCATACCAGTGTAGGCAATGCAACAATATGCAAAAATCCAGCCCCAACCTTCAGAATTATCCTGAAAAATTAGTAACCAAATGACTGTTGATATAATAGATAATACTGATATGTAAAACAAGATCCGCAGGATTGTATAAATAATTAATAACTCAACCCAAAACATCCTAATAAGAAACAATACTCCCAATGTTATGACGGTAGCCAGCAGGAAACTTCCTAATCCCATGATTCTATTTTTGCTCAAATGAGAGTGGAAAGTGAAATTTTATTTCCAAATTGACTAGCTAAGAACTAGGTGATGTTTTCTTATAACCGGTTTTTTCTCTATAAGTTTACGGCGTAAAAAAGTAATTGGCGGTGTTCCTCCCAAGCAAATATTTTAATTGCTCTTTATAAATATGTAATGGCGGATGATTGTTGCTTTTTCTACAAAAAATCCCTCAATATTTCCTGCATTCGAAAAATGTCCATGTGATATTGTAACGCCTTCAATATCAGTTTCATGATTCAATTTGATATGTCTTGACATATATAAAAGTTTGTGTAAATCAATCAAAAAATAGTGAACGAGTTTTCATCACCCTGTTGAAAACAAGCTATTAAAAACTCAGGAGGGTAGTACTTACCTATTTATCAAATACAAGTGCATTAATCAGATCAAATTTAATCACAACATCACATGAGCTTGTGAAAGGATATTCAACGAATAGCACCGCCTTAAATAAAAAAAGTTTTTTTAGAAATTTCACATGGGTTTATAACTTTACTTCAGATGTTTCATGTAATAAGAGATGTAACCGCACATTGGAATATGGATGACAATATGCAGTGGGAAAAAACGTATCCTGAAAAACTCGAGTATGGGAATTTACAGATTAAAAAGGGGATGAAAAGATCTGAAATAGTTGGAGACAATCAAAATGTTCAAAATTTAATTAGTGGATTAATCGAGTTCGTAAAATTGGAACTAGAATGATTTCCTACGCACGTTTCTGTGCTCCCCCTACAGCAATAAAAAGCTCATAATTAACTGGATAACAGTACATTATGGGCTTTTTTGATTTGTGAAAGTTTCACTACGAGTTTAGTGAAACAATTGAATTTTTCATTGCAACTGCAAACCATCTTGGCCTCTTAGCAATTGCGAGCAGCCGTTGCAAAATTTCATGGGTTGTTGTTTGGTGATATCAATATCACCCCCTACATTTTTCTTTAGGCAAGGATTGCCACTTTTACAATGGGGAAGGCTCAAGCAAGATTGCTTGGGCCCTTTTAGATTTAATTTCAGTTTCGGTTCAAGTTACTTCAACCTCTTCAACGCGTCTCGCTCCTTCAACTCATTTCCTAAACCCCTGCTTCATGGATTGAACAACTTTCAAACCGATCGCTTCCCCTTGTTTGAGACCATTTTCAATCGAACCTTTGTAGTGTATGCCACCGTAAAAGCGGCTCATGGCAGCTTCATTTGCAGCCTTCCAGAAAGAAGTAAACGACCTGATTGGAAGACCGTAAGGAACTTCTGTATCATCACGGAACTTGAAATCAGGACCAAAAATTTGGGTCAGCACTACAGCAGATGCAGCACTGATTACACTGTGCCCGCTGGTGTACTCGGGAAATGGTGGTGTTTGCAACAGTGGGCGCCAACCTTGATCTAAATAAGCATTGATATAGGTTTCAGGCCGAATGACATTGCTCCTGTATTTTTCATCCCAGCAACTGATGAATGCGTCATACAAAGCAATTGAAGTAAAAAGATAGGCTTGCAGTGATTTTTCAAGAGATGCATTGCTTTGCCTGGAAGCAATACCCGCAATGCTCATCCAGTGCCCACCCGGGGATAGTTTTTTTGTGGCAAAATTCAAATGCCCTTGAACGGTAAGATGAAACGGATTACAATCCCAAAACAATGCAATGGCTGTATCTTCTTTGGGCATTGCCTTTGTATGGCGAAACACTTGATCTGCTTGACGGTAGAATGGAGAACCGGCAGAATCACTGAATGGGATGGGACTTTTGGGTTGGAATTTGGACAAGGTATCCAAAACAACAGTCCTCATTTTACCCCAATGCGGCTCAACCGGTGCAAAATATCCCGGAGGCGTGGGAGACCATGCAGATTTGTCTTTGATCAAGGAATAGCGCCTCATTTTTCTGGTGTCTGCATAGCGATCTGTTTTGGACCACAATACAACCGCATTGGACACTGCTGTTGCCCATTCCATGGATGCGGCAAGCCGTGCAGGCTCAACGTCTTTGAATGCAGCAGCAATGGCAGCAAGAGAGTCCATCAACCTGGCCTCAGAAAATACCAACTTGGATGCAGTCAACATCATGGCATAAACTGCACTTGCTTCTGGATGAACCCGTCCTTCAAATCCCACAGGACTGGGTTGAATAAAATCGTTTCTAAGGGCATGAAAAGATTGCGATTTACTAGATGCAACCATTGACTCATGTGCAGCAATATTTGCATACAAATAAATTCTGCTGGCAACTGGTGGAGAAAATATATCATGTACAATAACGTTGGTAATGGCCTGATGGGCCCGATGAACCAGCAGTTCACGCTTTTGTGCAAACAAAGTTGTGTGTACACAAACTAGAGAAAAAAAGAAAACAAATGACTTTGGTGTTATTTTCATTCGCGTATTTTCAAAACCTGAACTTTACTATTGTTTTTTGCACTGATGATCAATCGCCCGTTGTCGGATGAACTGATTACTGCAGTTTGTCTTACATCACCATCGATGTATAGGCCAGTTTCGATGTTCGATAAGGAAATCAATTTATTTGACTTGAATTGAATCAAACTCCCATACCCTGCATCATTCTGCCCCCATTGTGTTCTCCAGGGATAAAAATTTCCGGTGAAAAGATAGGCAGTATCCATACCCCGCAAAGCCAATCGATTGACTGAAAAAATACGCGACACCTGAACATCATTGGGCAAACGTTTCTTTACATATTTTCCCGCACCATCACTCAGGTACACAACATGATAAAGTTCAGTCAGGTCTAGGGTTTTTGCTGTCTTCAGCTTCTGGGCCGGAACGATATCATTGATTCCTGCTGTGGCATACTGGTGATACTTGATAAACTTTTTCCTGAGTGGAACCACCTGGTCCAGCAATTCATCCCTTGAAGCGGCAGGATACATTTTCCCGTTGATATAATAACAAAACAATACTTCAGGAGACCCGTTATCATCTACATCTGTAACAACCAGGTTTATCGGAGTTTCCTTAGAAGCCTTGAACTGTAAATTATTGCCCACATTGCCCGCAATAATGTCTGGATAGCCATCCTTATTGACATCATCAATAAACAAAGAAGACCAGAGCCCAGTGTCATTGAAGCCCAGGCTGCCAGTAATGTCAGTGAATCCATATCCGGTATTGGCAAAGATTTTGATGGGCATCCACTCTCCTGCCAGTACAATATCAATTTTGCCATCAGCATTGAAATCCTGTAGGGCTACAGCATGAATCATCCCAGGAAACAGGAGATCCTTAGACCATTCTGCAGTGATGTCGGTGAACCTAAAAACACCTTTTTCGGAATCATTGCGCAAGAGGAAACTTCTTGCTACCTCAGGGAATGCCCCAGGTTGATATCCCCCACCTACAAAAAGATCCATGTCACCGTCTGAATCAATATCCCCAAGTGCCAGGGCATTTTTACTGCTCATCATGTTCTTGGGTAAAATGTCTGAGACCAGAGCAAAGTTGCCATTTCCATCATTGGCATAGATTCTGTCGCGGTATTCCGGGGAATTCTCATCGTATTCGTTGCCCCCCGAAACTACATAAAGGTCTGGATGACCGTCTTTGTTGAGGTCTGCAAATACAGCCTTTACATTTTCATGGTCCTTCTCTTTTTCCCATGGCTGAACAGTTGCACGAACGAACCGGGCTCCATCAATCTGGATAAACAACACTGCAGACTGGCCGATAGCTCCTCCTACAAAAACATCATCCAGTCCGTCTCCATTGACATCCTGAGTTGCCAATGCTGGTCCCATTTTAGAGAGCTGATACGGCAAGAGCACCTCAGCCTTGAAGTCAACAAACTCATTCTCCTGGTGAACAAAATCCAGCATGCTGATGTCTGTGATATCTTTAAAAAATCCAGTTCTATTTGTGGAAGCGGAATGCATACTGGATGGTTTCTCCTGGGCAATGAAAATGCGGGTATTCAATGCAGGACGGTACACAACGGAAGAGGTGCCGTCTGTCCACTCTACTTTTATGGAGTCAACGACTGCAGCAGCATCGAGGCCAAAATGCAAAAGACCCGATACAGCGCTTTGGTAGCCCCTTGTGGTTGTCAGTTCGTGAAATTGAGTAGGATTTTTCTTGTCATTGCTGTATAAAAAAACTTTGGATCCGAGGGCATCGGTATTCCAATCCTTTCCCTTGAGCTTGACCTGCAGATAATTGTTGGTCAAGGTTTGTCTTGCCTGGTTCTCAAAAAACTGCACAGGCTCGTTGTTGTTCCCAATGATGAGGTCCATGTCGCCATCATTGTCAAAGTCAGCATATACCGCTGCATTTGATACTGTTTTCATGTTAAACCCCCATTCCTCACTCACATTTTTGAAGGTCAGGTCACCATTATTTTTGAAAATATAGTTCTGCAGTTTATTGGATGGCATTTTGGTTACCAACTCATAGGTCTTGAAGTTCAGATTTCCTTTTGCTGCTTGAGCCAGTTGTTCGTCCGCCACGGTATACTTGAGAAAATCATTGTCTGTATAATCCCTCAGGTAACCATTGGTAACCATCAGGTCTTTCCATCCGTCTGCATCAATATCTACAAACAATGCAGACCAACTCCAGTCGGTATTGGAGATACCCGAAAGCTGACCAATTTCACTGAATCTCATGTTGCCCTTTTCATCAATCCCCCTGTGAAGATGAAGCATGTTTCTCATCTGCTGATGAAAATATCCGCTGTCAATTAATAAATGATAGGTGTCATATTCATCGGGGCCCTTGAGCAATTTCTGGCGAAAATTATCTTCTGGCAACATGTCCAACGTAAATACATCGGGCCATGTATCGTTGTTGATGTCTGCAATATCAGAACCCATGGAAAACTTGCTTACATGGGTGAAAGATGATTGCAGGACTTGCTTAAATCGGCCATCCTTGGTATTGAGATAACAATAATCTTGTTCGGTATAGTCACTTGAAGTATAAATATCCGGCCAGCCATCTTTGTTAAGGTCTGCAATGGCAACAGAAAGACCAAAATTCAGTGCATTGTTGATGATGCCTGCATCGAGGGTTACATCAACAAATTTAAATTGGTTGTTGTTGCTCCTGTCGTTGCGAAAAAGCCTATTACCGAAACTCATGTTCGGAACAGCACGAATCTTTGAAGTATTGAGGTATGGGTTGACAGTATGGTTAGAATGGTTCACCAAGAACATATCCAAATCTCCATCAAGATCATAATCGAAAAAAGCAGCATGGGTTGACAGTGTGCCCGGAGCATCGACACCAAGTTCAACAGCCATCTCCTTGAAGACTGGCAAGCCATTGACAAGGCCCTGGTGTATGTAGAGCTCGTTGCTGCGCGCAAGACCAGCAACAGGGCCTGAGTGGCAGATATAGATATCAGGCCAGGAATCCCCATTTACATCTGCAATGGTTACCCCTGTGCGCCATGCACCATTGCCTGCCAAATTCGAATGGGCCGTTGCATCTTCAAACCGGAGCAAACCCCTGTTGATGAATAATTTGCTCGGCACCATGTTCCCGGAAATAAATACATCTTCCAGACCATCCCTGTTAAAATCAGCAACGCCAATTCCATGGCCATTGTACAAGTACTCATACTTGAATATATGTATGGAATCATTCTCAGTGATGGTGTTCACAAAGTCTAAGCCTGATTCTCTTGCTGGCACCTCTCGCAACAAATGCTTTTGTGGTTGCGCAAATGCACCTGAAGCACTTAGCAACAAAAAAATGAAGGTATGGAATAGGAAACACTTCATCAAACTTCTTTAAGGTAATCTTCCGGGAACAGATAAATCAGCCTGTTCATCTCCTGGAAGATAGGGCAAGAACACCATGATCATGGTAAGCATTTCGCTGGTGGTTTCCATGTTCCCAGAGGAAAAAATCATTTCTGGAGGTTTGAAAGGATTGAAAGGGTTATTGGTAGTATTGTCATAGGTACCCTGAATGAACAATTTGCTTCCCTTGGGAATCCTCACCAATCGTTTGAAACGATAAATTTCCTGCCACCTGAAATCCCAATTGGGAATATGAGCAAGTTTAATGGTATCCCCTTGAGGATTGATGGCATATGCCTTAAACTCCTTGCCGAGCAAATGCATATGGGGCCATACATAGAGTACCGAAAAATCCTCGCCTGGATTTGATACTGTCAAAGAAAAAGTCTGCACCCTGTTCGGCAACAACATGAGTGATGGAAGAATTTGTTTTTCCCCTATCCCACCAGAACCAAAACTGATTACCTTGACCTTGCGATTAATTTTTTCTTTGGTGAAAAACAGATTAATGCCCGCGATGCAATCCTCTTTTTTTGCCAATGGTGCAAAATGCATGGTAAGGATGATTACACCCCGCTTGGGCAGAACCCATCCCATTCCTTTGGGATAACTTTCAAATGTTGCACCAGGTATCCATCCACCATAATACTCAATGGTAGGTTTAAGAGGCTTCCATTGATCTGTCAAGCGAGGATCATCCACAGAAAGATCAATCATCTCCGGACCGGTTGTCAACGGAACATTATCAGGAACCTCATGGATACTGTAGTTGACATGATGCATTATTTTTTTGTTGTTGGTATAAAATTCAATGGCTTCAACATTAAAGGCTTGATCAAGGTCGAATGGAATTTTATACATTACAAAACGCTCAACATTATCATCTTTCAGTGCTAATGACTTTGGCATTTTCAGTGTAGTATCAGGATTCCTGTGATAGGAAGTGACACCACGCATCTTGATCAGGTTGTTGATGTTCTTGATCTCTCCATTTCCCTTTGGAACATTGTTGTCAACCCATTGAATGATGGTTAACTTTTCTGCAGGAGTCAAAGACCTGTCATTCCCATATTCAACAAAATCCGGATGAGCTTTCCATGGTGGCATGTATCCTGAGGAAATTACTTTTTTGATAAAACTTGCCCGTTTGGAAACATCCTCATAGCTGATCAAGGAAAATGGTGCAGCCTCATTGGGTCGGTGACATGGTGTACATTTTGCATGCACAATGGGTGCAACATCCTGAATAAAATTGGGGCTTTGAGCAAAAAGATGGCTGCAAAGCATAGTCAAGCAGATGGAAAAAAAAGAAATTTTAGATTTCATCAATAGTCATTTAAAATACAACCTTGGGCCTTGACGTAAGGAATGCTTACAGCTTGACCCAACAGGGATTGGTTGATTGCATCAAGTAAATAATGTTCATTGGGCTTTTGCCTTTTTTGTCCGATTCCTGCCAACCAGTTGTCTATTGCCCCATGATAAAGCAACTGGCCCTGGGCATCCAACAAGAAAACTTCAGGCGTCACTTCTCCTTTCAAGAGCCTGGAAATATGCATTTTTTTATCAAGATAGAGAGGAAACTGCAGGCGATATTCTTCTGCAAAATCAAGTATGGTTGAGTCCTTGTAAGTCTTACCAGGCAGTACTCCCATGACTTGAACGCTATTACCAAATTGTTGCTGCATGTCGTTCAATGTTTTGGTATAATTGATGGACATAGGGCAATCAGGTGAAAGCAACACCAATGCAGACAATTTTGGCGAAGAAGCGATTAAAAACATTCCACCCGTTTTCGGAGAAAGCAGTCCTATTTGATACAGCGGAGAAGAACGATTTTTGGTTTTCGATTGTGCGAAAATGCTGGAATGAAAGAAAAGCAAAGAAACCAAGATCACCGTAATATGACTCAAACCATTCTTCATACCAACAAAATTAACGATTATGAGATGTATACAGGCCAAAAAAAATGCCAGTCAGTGTGTACTAACTGGCATTGATATTTGTCGATGCGAATAAGATTATTGCTTGTCCCACCAAACCCTGCCGAATGGAAGGAGTTGGTCTCCAAATTCAGTATCTTTCTTCATGTCATCAATTGCAGCTTGCTTGTTGACAAAGTTAAGATCTGCAGGAGAAGGATTACCGACTAAAGCCCTTCTTGCAATGGCGAATACTGTTCCATTGATCATGATATCACTGTTGGCAAGAGCAGTAGTCCTGTTGGGCATACCGGTTCTCTTCCAAAGAGCCCATGCTTCGTTGGGTTGCTTGTAGAAGTTGATGAAAGTCTGAATAGCAATTTGCTCAAGCGCTTTGGTAGCATCAAACCTCACAACAGGGTCGGCCAAATATGCAGTAATCTGTGCATCAGTGACAGCGGCATACTCTTCAACTGCAGCGGCACTAGCCCTTGTGTTAAAGAACTGAATGGACGCCCTGACACCTTCGTTGTAGAGGGTTGAGGTTGTTTCAGTTGTAATTCCCCTTGCAGCAAGTTCAGCCCTCATGAAGAGCTGGTCTGCATAGGTGATTACAGGGAAATATGCTTGACCAGTTCCACCACCAAAAGTTGGTTGGAACATACGCTGTTGGATGTAAGAAATGGTATCCATCACCAAGCCCGCATTTACCCTTCTGCCTGTGAACCATTGAGCAATTGCTGGTGTGCTTGCCCTGTCTGGGCTTACAGGAGCTCCAACAAACCTGCGTGCGGGTTCCATTGTGCCTGCAGCCAATATACGGGCTGTAATAGCAGTAGCAATGTTTGCCTGTGAATAGTTGTTCCTGCGATAAAACAGTCCAAGACGAGGATCTGTGGTAGTCCACATGAAGTTTACAGTAGGTTCTGGAGCCCTGAATCCTTCTGGGTTCCAGTTTCCACCTGCGGTGAAGCTCTGGTGTGCAAGGTAAACCCAGCTGTCGTCATTTGAAGACATCAGGTTCGATGCATCAGCCACACACTCTTTTAAAATAGCGGTTGCTTTTGCGTTGTCCCTCTTCAACATCCGCATTGCAATGCGCATACGAAGTGCATTGGCAGCCTTGGCCCAACGGGTATTGTTTCCAGCATAGTACTGGTCATAATTACCAAGGGTGATTTGGTTGTTTGCACCAGCTTTCAGCGTAGCGGAAAGGGTTTTCAACTTTGCTTCCCAAGCATTGAAAAGGGTTTGCTGGCCTTCCCACTTCGGCGTGAAAGTACCACCATACCTTGAATCAAATGCTTCTGTATAAGCAAGTGAACCATTGATATCTGAAACGTAGAAGGCGTAATAAATCTTCATTACTTCAGCCATGGCCACAAGCATCTGACGAGAAGCTTTATCTGCATCCGACATTTTTTCGGTAAGCTTGGCAACGTCAGTAGTTACACTTCCTATGCCGGGGTAAAAGATTGAATAACGGGCATTGAAATTACCAAACTCTGTGAAAGTGGTCGCATTGTTACC
>JBILHX010000058.1:0-20163 GCA_044350285.1 Chitinophagaceae bacterium
TTGAGATCGTTGAAGGAGTTGAAGAGGCTGAGTTAGTTGAAGAGGTTGAAGGAGTTGAAGGGGTTGAAGTAATGTTTTCTGGTGAAAAATCACTTCTTAACTCCGTGTTTTCAACATCTACGTTTATGTTATTTTTATTTTCTTGCATGCTATGAACTATAATTACACGTTTGCTTTTGAAAAGCTATCTACTTGGAAAGAATCGCGTGCGTTGGTTAAACTTGTGTACTTAATAACTGAAAGCTTTCCAAAACATGAACTTTTTGGAATTACTAGTCAAATGAGAAGAGCCGCTTCAAGCATCAGCTCAAATCTTTCTGAAGGTTCCGGAAGATCTTCTTCTAAAGATCAAGCTCACTTTTACCAAATGGCATACTCAAGCAACCTTGAACTATTAAACCAGTTCTATACAGCACTCGACCTGAATTATATAAAAAAGGAAAGTTTTGATAACATCAGAAACCAAATCTGCTCGTTGTCCTTTAAAATAAACTCCCTCCGCAAATCCTGTCTTTCTTCAACCCCTTAAACCTCTTCAGCCTCTTCAACTAAACTCAACCCCTTAAACCTCTTCAACCTCTTCAACTAACCTCAACCCTCCCGATTCGTGCTTCGCACTCTCGGGATCGTCGACTTCAACCACTTAAACTTCTTCAACTAACTTCAACCTCTTCAACTTTTTCACTTATTGGTTCGAAAATAATTTTGCTTCATCCAAGATCAATTTTTTAACCCTTTTCCAATCATATGGAACAAGCATAACCGGGTCGGATTGAATATCAGCATCATCAAAATATACCAAACTTCTCAAGACCATCATTTCCATGCCATCCGGATATTTGTCATGATAAAGATTCATCATCTGACGAAGACCTAATTGATTAATGAGTAAAGCCAGATCAATGAAATCTTTTTTTGATCCTCTGTTTGTAATGGCTGCAAGTTTCATCGCTGCAATATCTTTTATGCTTGCAAGCCTTATCGAGTCTTCAAGAACAGGTTCATCAATCCATTTGTAAGGCAAGGACACAAAATCAACCTTGATGTCATCAATATAAAAACAGCTGATAAATTTTGATTTAGAAACAATGTCAACTTTGCCAAGGGGTTTGATGTTTATCAAAATTTCTTCTTGCTCAACCATGTTTTCACTGAAGAAGTCCAAATCTATCGAAAGCCTATGACCAAACTGTAATGCAAGGGATGTTCCACCCACCAACCTGTGTGATGAAAACACAGGTAATTGCTGGATTCGCTTTAATAAATCCAGTGTTGCTGGTTCAACTGTCTGGTATTGTAACATAGGAATTCAGTGATGGGTGTATCTGAAATTTGTGCAAGAAAATTAACTGCCAACAAGTCCATTGACCTGATTTTTTTGGCTGTCTCAACAATTTTATTCAAGCCATATTTATGCAAGATAGTCTTCCACTCAGCAACTGTTCCCCGTTCAACTACCCTCGTAATGATCAACGACATATCCCTTTCCCAATCCAAGGAATTCGGATCTACATCCCAAAACAACCTATTTGATAAATTTTCTAGCATTCAATGTTTTTCTTCAACCCTCCCGATTCGTGCTTCGCACTTTCGGGATCTTCGACTTCAACCCCTTCAACTATCTCAACCCCTTAAACTAATTCAACCTCATCACACCCCAAAAACCTTCCTAATCATCCTAAAAAATCCTTTTTTCCCGGTGACATCAAAATAATTTGACAAGTCAGATCCATAGCCATAGTTCACATAGCCATAGTTCACATAGCCATAGTACTTACCATAGTTTGCTTGCGCTTGAACATCATTGATTACAAGCGACATATTTTTCAACTTATTTTCTTGATAAATACCTTCAATTATTTCAATCTGTTTTTTGAAAGTATAATTATGCCTAACAATATAAGCACAAGCATCAGCATATTTAGCCAATACAAAACCATCACTTACCAATCCAACTGGGGCAGTGTCAATGATAACTACTTCGAATTCTTGCTTTACTTCATCAAATAATTGTGCTAACCTGTCATTCAAAATCAACTCTGCTGGATTGGGAGGGATGGGTCCACATGGAATGACATATAGATTCTCGACATCTGGAACGGGTTGAATGATATCCTCAATCGTTGCCTTCCCAACCAAATAATTGCTAATTCCCTTGCTTTTTTTGTAATCAAGCCCCAAGCCTTTCATCACCTTGGGCTTTCTAATATCAAATTCAAGAATCACCGTTTTTTTGCCAGAAACAGCCATCACTGCTGCAATATTTGTTGAAATAAAACTCTTTCCCTCTCCACTGATTGATGAAGTTACAATCAACGTATTTGTAGATTTTTTAATGGAGAGGATGTATTGAAGGTTTGTCCTTAAAATTCTGAACTGCTCTGAGATAAACTTTCTATCTTTTGTTGTTACAATAAGTGTTTGATCAGACTCCGAGTGTCCAACCTCGCCCAATACAGGTGCAGTTGTTAATAGATCTAAATCTGCCTTATTCCTGATTTTATCATTCAATAATTCAGCCACAAATAGAAATGCGATAGGTACGGCCAAACCCAATACAAAAGCAATCATATACATACTTTTTGTGTTAGGACTTACAGGAATCCCAGAAGAAAATGCTGATTCTAATACTTCAACATTCGACACAGTTGATGCTGCACCAATGGATGTTTCCAATTTTTTTTCCAACAGAAATGTATACAATTCTTCGGCGATTTTTTGCTTTCGCATGATATCTAACATCAGCCGTTGCTTTCCTGGCACACCAGATAATTCAGATCCTGCGATTTTAGTTTTACCCAAATATGTTTGAATACCGTTTTGAAGATTTTCTTTGGCATTGGCCAAGGCTGCTATCATTTCATTGCGTTGCTTGCCCATAGCTGTCTCAAAATCCCGAATTATTGGATTCCCCGCTGGCATGGTATTCAACGCAATTTCTCTTTGTAGTTGAAGCTTGTTGTATTCAGAAACAATGTTGCTGAAATTTTCATCATCCAATCCCATTACAATGGGTATGCCTCTGTAAGTATTTTTATCATTGGCTAAATACTTGCTCATGTAATCAATGAGCTTCAACCTGATTCCTTGCTCCTCAATTATCTTTTCGCCTGAATTCATTTTATCTAAAAAAATAGTTGCTTGAGCTTCAGGTGCAAGTACTTTATTTCGTTCCCTAAATCCTTGCAAATTAGATTCAATACCCCCAAGTTCATCAGTAGCCAACGCCAATTGCCCATTTATAAAATCGATCGTGTTTCTTGCTGAGGCTTTTTTGTCACTCAACGCATATTGCTCGTAGACACTTAAATAACCATTGATAATGTCTTTGGCCGTCGAAACATCCTCATGATTTACGCTAAAAGTTAACACATGAGATCCAGAGGTGGAGGAACCCACTTGCATTTGTCCTGCCAACGACTTAGCCATATCCCCTGCAGGTGTCCACCGAACAATAATATCCTTATTCGGTGTACTCCCAATACTCTGTTGTCGCTTGCTGATTCTATATGTTCCATTCCCCTGTTGAAATGCCAATCCAAATTTTAGCAGCCTTCCGTTTCCCGCAAGGGTAAATGTATTGTCATCAACTATCCGGAGTTGCAAACTAAAAGCAGCGGTTGAATCTGGATGCGACAAAATTGTGCATTCAATTGGACTCCTAGGAGAATGTATCGCCGTTGTTCTAAAACTGCCAATGTAAAAATATTGCATCTGCAAACCCACGGTCTCAACCACCAATCGAGCCAATGAAGATGACCTGATAAGTTCAATTTGATCTTCAAAATCGGTATTGCCAGATTGCATCATGTATAATTCAGAAAACTTCCCTTTTGATGAGGGATTGTTGTTTTCTGATTTTACAATAATCTTTCCACTTGCTTGATAAATTGGGTTTGTATACCTAATCTTCATATATACCACCGCCAAAGAAATACTGATGGTAACCAGAGCCCATGGAATCACATGAAAATATTTCATGATAAATTCCCTCAGGCTAAATTCTTGCTTAATTTTTGCTTTTAAACTTATATTATTGTCAGCTTGCATCTTATTTTGCCTGAATTATTTGAAAATATTAAAAACAAATGACAATGTCGTTATCAAACTAAGAAAAAGACTCACATTTCTTAATATTGTTTGATCACCATTCATCACTTTCTGCTTGTTCATGTCTACCAAGACCATGTCATTTTGCTGAAGATAGTAATAAGGTGAATTGAATACATCAGGCTTGGTTATGTCTATTCTTCCGAATTCTCTCTTCCCATTATTTTCCCGAATAACTAGGATGTTTTCACGTTTTCCATACATAGATAAATCTCCAGCATATGTGAGCGCTTCAAAAATATTGAGGTTGTTTCGAATCAAAGGATAAACTCCCGGACTACCAACTTCTCCAAATACTGTAAACTTCAAATTTTGAAACCGTATAACATAATATGGATTGTTTAAATATGTCCCTTTCAATTTACTGTCAAAAAGATTGCTCATTCCTTCCTTGGTCAGACCCTCGATATGCAACAATCCAAGCACCGGGAAAAAAATATTGCCGTCTTTGTCTACTTCATAGGAACCTAGGCTTGCAGCACCATTGGATGGTGTAGCCTGACTTGCTCCTATTGTAGAAGTCATTGAGCCAGTATTGAAAGGTGCACTGGCAGCCGCATTGTCACTAAACACATTAATGCTTATTTGATCCCCTTTTTGTGCACGTTGCTCTGGAACTTTAAACTGCGCAAATTTTGTAGAATCAATATCTCCTTGCAGGTATTGAAGATCTTTGTACGTGGTACAGGAAGGGAGAAAAATGAAAAATGAAGATAGAAGAATGAAAAATGAAATACAGGATACTATTTGCTTGATAATCAGCAATTTGCTTATTCTTCTTTTCATACTCAGTTGATTCTTCAATTGTTGCATTTCTTTATTTTGGACTTACCATTATTCATTCTTGATTTTTCATTTATTGACAACCAAAATGCTTTTCTTATCAAATTTCGCAGTCAAAACGAAGCCTAAACTGTCAATTCTCACTTCTACATAATTGTTTCCCATTACCCGGAGGATTCTGCCAGATGCGCCCATCATAACGCCTGCATTGATGATTACTTCATCAGCAGGTTTGACATCAATACCATGGACTTCAACATCTTCATATTCAGACATGAATTTTTTTATTTCAACAATCTCTTCATCTTTAACAACTGCAGGCTTCCCATTCCAATAAACATAATTTAACACGCCGTCAACATAACGCACTTCTGTTTTCATAGACTCTTCAACCTTTACAAAAATATAACTTTTAAAAAGGGGTTCCTCTATTACTTTGATTCTATCGGTCCATTGCCTTCTTACTTTATTTAGAGGGCAATATGATTCTATCCCCTTTTGCTGAAGGAGCTTGTGGATTTTTTTTTCCCACCTTGGCTTTGTATACAAAGCATACCACTTTTTTTCGTTACTCATCCATTTTTTTATGGCTTCGCCACCTGAGTCACATTTCAAGGAGACCCAAACAGCAATAAATAAAATTTTTTATTCCCTTTCCCTAAAACACCAAAGCTCTAAACCAGTTCAAGTAGGCAATAGTAGGACAAATATACTTTAAAGACTTAAGGTTAAGAAGCTCACTAATTCCTAATTATCAACACTTAAAAAAAATCCTATATGTAAAACTGCCTCAGTAAAAAATCGTAACCCGATTTTAAAAGACAGTTTTACATATAGGATTTTTTGGTATGGAACAGATATCTGACAATAAAATTAACTCAAAAAAGACATTTATACTAAATATTAATATTGTCAAAAATACAATAACTGGTTAAAAAAATTAAACCCTAATTCAAAGGAATATCTCTTTTCAGCATTGACTCCCTATTGGCCATTTCCCAAGCAGTATGAAAAACCAATTGAGCACGTTTTGCCATCAAGATATAATTGATCTTGTCAGGGGTGTCAGTTGGTTTGTGGTAATCTGCCTGGAGCATTCCATCATAATAAAAAATAATCGGAACCCCTTTACGGGCGAAATTGTAATGATCACTTCTATAGTAAATACGGTTTTTATCGTTCGGATCATTGAATTTATAATCAAGGACCATTTTCGTGTATTTATTGTTCACACCTTCACTGATGGGTTTTAGTTCCGTACTTAATTTGTCATCCCCAACAACATACACATAATTCAAGGTATCCCCTGTCATGCGCTCTGTATCGGTTCTTCCAATCATATCAATGTTCAAATCTGCGGTAACCTTATCCATTGGAACACTTGGATGATCTGAGAAATATTCTGAACCCCAAAGTCCTTTTTCTTCCCCACTAACAGTCATGAACAAGACATTCCTTCGTGGACCTTTTCCTTCTGCTTTGGCTTTTGCAAATGCTTCTGCAATTTCAAGCACCCCTACGGTTCCTGATCCATCATCGTCTGCACCATAATAAATTACATCACCCCTTTTACCAAGGTGATCGTAGTGAGCAGTAATAATCAACCACTCATCACTTTTATCAGACCCTTCAAGATAAGCCAAAACATTGCTGCTTTGAAGTTCTTCTATTTTCTTTTGATATGAAAGTTTTACATTGGCCTTTACCACTACACCAGAAACCTTTCCAGACTTCCCAGCATTCACCCAGGCAGTCCAGCAGGAATCCCCACCGGTAATACTTTTGGCAGTGGCGTCAGACACAATGAAAGTATTTGGATATTGCTCTGCTTTATAAATACTGGTGTATTGACTTCCTCCATTCATCCCTGCTCTGCGTGGGAAACCTGTACCACCTATTAGAACACCCGCAGCACCTTTGTTTCTTGCATTGGTGATTTTACCATAAATACTGGATGCTGAACGAAAACCCGGAACGGATGGCTTATAGCCCGACGGAGCTCCATCTAGAATCAATACAAGTTTACCTGATACATTCAAACCTGCATAATCATCTACATCTTTGTCCACAATTCCATGTCCAACAAACACCACTTCAGAAAAAAATTGTGTCCCATTGGTATTCCATTGTGAAAATGGCACAAAGTCTTTATTAAGTTCAAAGCCTTTGCCGTCCAAACTAACTTCAGCTGCAACCAATGAATCCTTGTATACAGGGTATTGCATTTGGTAACTGCCATTATTACCCGGCTTTAAACCCAATGAGGTGAAATAATTCTCAATGTACGATGCCGCTTTACGTTGACCAGCTGTTGCTGTTTCACGTCCTTCCATTTCAGCACCCGCAACTATGTATAAATGTTTGCTAAGGTCTGCCGCTGTAATAGTTTCAGCATATTTTTTAGGGTCAGGAAGTTTTTGCTTTTGCTTCTGGGCAATGGTGTTCACCGCTAAAAGCATGAATACCAAAAGATGTGTGATTTTAATCATTGATTTAAATTGTTTAAGTGGTTTAAGAAGTTGAAGGGGTTGAGTTAGTTTAAGGGGTTGAAGGGGTTTAAGATGTTTAGTGGGTTGAAGGGGTTTATAAAAATCTTAAAGTAAAATAGTGCAAAAATTTGAGTTTAAAATACGAAAGTGATTATAAGCTTAAGAAACTTCAACTTCTTCAACGCCTTCAACTAACTCAACTCCTTCAACTACCGCTCATATTTTATTCACCCTCAATGCATGTCTGCCACCTTCGAAATCAGTTGATAAAAATATGTCTACCATCTCTAAGGCTGAATCAATAGAAACAAAACGGGCGGGAACACAAATTATATTGGCATTGTTGTGTGCCCTGGATAAGATGGCAATTTCCTTTTCCCAACAAATCGCAGCCCTGATTGAAGCATGTTTATTAGCAGCAATAGCCACACCGTTTGCTGAACCACAAACCAACACTCCCATACTGGAAATCCCTTTTTCGATGTTGCCTGCAACAGCGTGTGCATAATCCGGATAATCGCAAGATGCATCCGAAAATGTACCACAATCTTCAACTTCTACGCCTGCTGATAACAAGTGGTCTTTAATGGCTTCCTTGTAATCAAAACCTGCATGATCAGAACCTAGGGATATTTTCATGTTATTTGCTTAAATGGTTTAAAGATGATGGTTTAAGGTTTAGAGAGTCTTAAACATTAAACCCTAAACCTTAAACCACACTGATTTACTATTCCCAATCTGCGTCACGCTTCTTCTGCACTTTTACTGCAATCAGAATGCTTATTTCATACAACAACACCAGTGGAATTACAACAATCAACTGTGAGCCCCAATCTGGGGAAGGGGTAATAATTGCAGCCAAAATAAGCAAGACCACATATGCGTATTTCCTATAAGTCCGGAGGAAACCAGGGGTTATAATACCAAGTTTTGAAAGTACCCAAGTAGCCATGGGTAGCTCAAATGCAATACCTGCACCAAGTGTTATATCTATCAATGTATCAAGATAATCACTTAATGTTGGCATGTAATTTATTGACCCCAAAGAACCAATCGTATAGTTTGCAAGGAAATTAAAAGTAAATGGAGCCAACATGAAATAACCAAAAGAGGCTCCAATAAAAAAGAATGTACTCACCCAAAAAATTATTCCGCTCGTATACTTAAGCTCCGTTGGTTTTAAAGCCGGCCTTATAAACTTCCACACTTCCCAGCAAATCAAAGGAAATGATACAATCAACCCTCCAACTACAGCTATTGTTATGCTTGACATGAAAGTCCCACTCACTGAATTCACCTGAAGATTCAACTTCATAGGAGGCATGCATAGAGATTCTCCCATTCCCAAAAAGTGACTCATGTTGCAAAACAATCGATAAGAAATGAAATCATTATGGGTCGGCCCCATGATGACCTTATCAAATATTTCATCTATATATACAAAAAATAAAATTGCACAAACCACGATGGAAATTACAGATCGAACAATATGCCACCTCAGCACTTCAAGGTGATCGATGAAACTCATCTCTGATTCTTGATCGTCCGCACTTCTTAGTCTCTTTATAAATGATTTGTCGTTTGCCAGAAAGTTGTTTTTAAGAGATGCTAAGTTAAGGAAATTTATTATAAATAAGGGGATGGCCTTATAGGTGATTTAACAGCAAACCAATTTCATAATTCAACCCCCTCTATTTGAATATCCACTGCAATCCAACTGCCATCGCAAGGAATTAGCTCTATTTGCCACCCCCCGCTGATTATATTGCAATGACTTTGAAAACAAAAGCCAGTTTGATGTTTTCCTCTATAAACCAACCGATTGTTGACTAATTTTTTTGACTCAATCTGATATGAATTGTTGATGATTTTCTCAAACTTTTGCTGATACCTGTCTACCACATAATGCAACTCTGGTTCAGACAAATTATCAAACTCATTCAATCTCACACGCTTATTCAAGTTATTGAAAACCCCAACCTTGTCCGTATTCAGCAAAGGATGTAAAATCCTGCCAATTAGCGTTTCTGATGTTTGGATAACCTTGGTTGAGTTTATTTTGTCGTAAATGAAACAAAATTGCATCTCCGAAGGATGCGGAGGCAATTCCATGTTCAAGAACTCTTCTACAATAAATTGATACCGTTCCCTGATATCCGTTTCATTGTCATTAAACAACAAGATGATTCGATGGTATCTCAATGAAATCAACCAACGTTCTAAACAAGAACTTATTTGCTGATCAGTTAATTCCTCTTGAGGGGAAATGTCTTCAAAAAAATTAATTTTATCCCTGATTTGAATAAATGAAGGCTTGTAGCATCCTTCATTGGGACATTCTTTAGGCTCAATTATGGCCTTGTCTAGTAAACGCTGTGATTCAAGCAAATCATTTTTGATTAGCTCATTGAGCCTGAAAAAGTGGTGTAGATCATTTTTAGCATACATGAGATTTCGTTTTGATAAAATTCAAACGAAATCAAAATTCATGCAAGAGGAAACCAACATTTTCTCAGCGGAATTTTCCCACAAGAAAATGTTGATTTTCTCCAAAATCAATAGCTTTACAACAGAATGACAACGATGAAAAAACGAATTAGACTTGCATTAATATCGCCGCTTGTGCTGATAATCAATATATATCGGCTGACGATATCACCTTGGATTGGACCGAAATGTAGATACACGCCAACCTGCTCTCAATATGCATTGGATGCGCTGCGTAAATATGGACTTATAAAGGGCATCTGGAAAGCCATAAGCAGGATTTCCAGATGCCATCCTTGGGGAGGCAGTGGCTACGACCCAGCTTGAAAACGTTCTGCTATCTTTTTCCAATTAACTAAATTCCAGAATGCCCCTAGATATTCAGCCCTGCGGTTTTGATATTTTAAATAATAGGCGTGCTCCCAAACATCCACACCCAAGATCGGTGTTCCCTTAACTTCGGCAACATCCATTATAGGATTGTCTTGGTTTGGCGTAGATGAAATCTCTAACTTGCCATCCTTAATCAACAACCAAGCCCATCCACTTCCGAAACGGGTCATGCCTGCATTGTTGAATTTTTCCTTGAATGCATCAAATGAACCAAAAGCTGCCTCAATAGCTTCAGCTAATTTTCCTTCTGGTTGCCCACCCGCATTCGGTGCCAAGCTCTCCCAGAAAAAACTGTGGTTCCAATGACCACCGCCATTGTTTCTAACAGCAGGTGAAATTGTTCCTGCCACAGCAACCAATTGCTCAATTGTTTTTCCTTCATTTGGAGTACCTGCTACAGCCTTGTTGAGGTTGTCTACATAAGCTTGGTGGTGCTTGCCATGATGAATCTGCATGGTCAATGTATCGATATGAGGCTCTAACGCATCATGCGTGTATGGTAAAACTGGTAGTGTAAATGACATGGTTTAAAATTTTGGACAAATATACTTGGGAATTGAATGAAAAATGAAAAATGAAAAGTGAAAAATGCCGATTGTTAATATCTATCGATTACATTACTCTTTCAAAATAAAATTCTCATCAACTTTTTTTTCTTTTTTCTTGAAAAAATGCTTTCATGAGAGATGCTGCTTCATCTGCCATTAACCCGGTTAATATTTGTGTTTTGGGATGGAAAGGATTCCTGTTTTCGGTATACACTTGGTGTCCATTTTTAACATCCTCTGCCCCCCAAACAATTTTTCCAATTTTACTCCAATGCAACGCACCTGCACACATAAGGCATGGTTCAACCGTTACATATAAAGTTGCATCTTGTAAATACTTTGACCCCAATGAATTGAATGCAGATGTAAGAGCAATTATTTCAGCATGTGCTGTTGGATCCTTTAGTTTTTCAACCATGTTATAACCACGAGAAATTACCCTGTTGTTTATGACAACAATTGCTCCAACAGGAACTTCTCCCTCTGCGTAGGCTTTTTCGGCTTCTTTTAAAGCCAGTTTCATAAACTGTTCCTCACCCATTTCAATCATCATGAGTCTTTCATTTTTTGTGCTAACAAATCGTGTAATTTATCCAACATCTTTTTTACTGCACTGGAAATTGTGGCATATTCATTTATCTGATTATCCCCATAAACGAAGAACAAGTTTAAGTCAAATGGAGAAGTTAAAAGCCACTGTTTTAATTCCTCGTTTTGAAGCCTGTACGCTTCACGCACCCGTCTCTTTAATAAATTCCTGTCCACTGCCCTTTTGAAATTTCTTGTCCCGACCGCAACACCCATTTTTAATGGAGATCCCATATTTATCGAATCCTTACGAATGTCTAATAAAAAGAAAACTGTGAGAGGAAATACCTTTATCTTCTCTCCTTTGTCAAAAAGAGCCCGAATATCAGTGTGTCCTTTTAACCTTTCAGACTTATTGAGTGTATGTATAGACATGTACTTTTAAAAAATTATTTGGCTATTGTCTATTCACAAAAATAGCCCCAGATAATTATCCGGAGCTATACTTATGTAAATAAATGGACTAACCTATTTATTTCAATCTGCTGTTATCAGATACAGTAAGACGTTTGCGGCCTTTTTTTCTTCTGCTAGCCAATACTTTGCGTCCATTGGCTGATTCCATACGTTTGCGGAATCCATGTACAGATTTCCTGCGTCTGCGATGCGGTTGATATGTCCGTTTCATAAAATTTCTTTTTCCTTTTTAATTTAAACTTGACCGGGAGAAGCGGTCGTTTTTTTCGATCTTTGCCACGGGTCACCACACCCAATGGCTCTGTGAAAGGACGACGAAGATAGGTGATTTATGAAATAACAACAAATGGAATTGTGGAAGCGGGAAATTAGATGCTAATTTACGGAAATGAGGTCTTTGTTGCTTCAATTTCATCACCCCAAAAAGAGGTGGCTTTTTCTGCAAATGATTCGGCGTCGCCTGTCGTGTAAAATAAAATTGAATTATTGCTGGTGGATTTACTCAACCTCTTTTCCATTTCAGGGTGTCTTTCCAAATAAGCTTTTAAACTATCTGCAACTATTTTACCTTGTTCAACAACCTTAATTTCTCTAGGAAGTTGTGCTCGAATTTTATCAATGAGAAGCGGATAATGTGTGCATGCAAGAAGAATGGTGTCTATATCTGGTGATTGTTTAAGTAATTTGTCTAAACATCCCTTCACCAAGCAGCTGGCTGCATCGCTGTTAAACTCTCCACTTTCAACCAAAGGAACCCATGAAGGGCAAGCCTGTTGATATATCTTGATTTGGGGGAAAAATTTATCTATTTCAAGCAAATAAGAACCAGAATCAACTGTTCCTTGTGTGCCTAGAATTCCTACTTCATGGGTATTTGAAAAATGGCCAATCACCTCAGCAGTTGGCCTGATAACGCCCAATACGCGTTTTTGTGGATCGATAAGATGTAAGTCTTTTTGCTGAATGGTGCGCAATGCTTTTGCAGAGGCAGTGTTGCAAGCCAAGATAACCAATGGGCAGCCTTGAGCAAACAACCACTTTACAGCTTCCCGTGTATATTGATAAACAGTCTCAAAATCCCGTGGACCATAAGGAGCTCTGGCATTATCACCTAAATAGATATAATCGTATGTTGGTAACGCTTTGACAATCTCTTTAAGAATGGTTAATCCACCCAAGCCAGAATCAAAAACACCTATTGGAATTTTAATTGACATGATAAAAAAAGGCCGAAACAATGTTTCGGCCTTGTAATTTATTTAGTTGGAGCTTTCGGTGCAGCTGCCGGAGTAGCTATCTTTTTCTTTACCAGTGGCAAAAGATCTTCTGCTTCTGGATAAACAACCAAGGCTTCCTTGCGGAAAACATAACTGAATCCATTTGCTTTTGCAATTTCATTGATAAGCTGGTTTGCTTTTTGAGCAACTGGCGCCATCAATTCTTCTTGCTTTTGTTGCATCTGTTGCTGATAGCTTTGTTCAAAACCTTGCAATTCAACAAGAAGCTTTTTCATTTTTTCCTTGTTTGCCGTTTTAACAGCATTACCCATTTTAACTGAATCTGCCTTGAAGATGCTGTCTTGGCGATTAAGTTCTTTCAATGTTTCACCATAGTTAATTTGAAGAGCGCTATCGAATTGAGCAATTTCGGCCATAGACTTTTTATACTCAGGCATCAATTGAACTACCTCATCGATGCTGATATAACCGATTTTGCTTTGTGCGGACAGGAAGGGATTGAAGGCAAAGAGGGCGATCATCACCAGACCAATAGATAAGAACTTTTTCATTGCTTCTTGATTGTTTGTTTTTATGAAATTCGAAAATAATACTTTTTTACTTCCCATTTAACTCTTTTAATACGTCGTCGCTTTTATCCAGTTTAGGGTCTGCAAATATAATGGTAATTCCTTCACTTTTATCCAAAATAAGGTCGTACTGTCGTGCTACTGCAATCTTTTGAACAGCATTGTACACCCTGTCTTGAATAGGTTTTACCAACTCTTGACGTCTCTTGAACAAATCTCCCTCAAAACCAAATCGCCTTTTTTGAAGATCTCTTACTTCTTTTTCACGGTTGAATATATCATCTTCCCTTTTTTTGAGAAGTTCTTCACTCAACATCAATTTTTCTCCTTCAAAATTTCTGTACATCTGATCCAAAACAGCTTGCTTGTCATCAATTTCCCGCTGCCACTGAGCACTGAAAGCATTGAGCTTATCTTGTGCTTCTTTGTATTCGGGAAGTTTACCAAGAATATACCGGGTGTCAATTACCGCATAACGTTGTGCCTGCAGTTGAGAAACCGAAGAAGCAAGTAACAATAAGAAGAATAACTTTTTCATACTCTACTGTTTTATGATACGTAACAACTTAAACCCTAAACCAAAAACTATTCTGGCTCAAAGCCTAACATAAATGTAAACCTACTTGCATCCTTTAACTTACCAGTTGCTGTGATTCTGTCTAAACCAACACCGTAATCAAATCCAAGCAAACCAAACATCGGCAAGAAGAAACGCACACCCATACCAACTGAGCGCCTCAGCCTGAAAGGATTGTATTCCTTGAAAGAATACCAACCATTTGCAGCCTCATAAAAAGCCAAACCATAAATGGTACTGCTCGGATTGGTTACAAATGGATAGCGCATTTCAAGGGAGTACTTGTTGAATATGGTAAAGAAATTAGACGCATTTTGCTTATCGGGGTTAACCGTTGGGTCAGAGGTTTCATACACCGGGTAACCTCTGTGCGCCACAATATCATATCCTAGAACACCAAAATTATTTGTCAAACCGGCATCTCCCACCTGGAAGCGTTCAAACGGTGAAATTGGCAATCTCTTGTTATACCTTCCTATAAAACCATACTTGGCAGCAATCCTCAACACAAACTGCCTTGTTTTATCTTCACCGGCTGGTTTGCCTATTGGAACAAACCATTCTGCATTAAATCTCCATTTGTGGTACTCAACAAGTTTGAATATATCTTGCTGATTGATCCCTTTGATAGATGACCATGGTGGCGTAAATGCACCACTCAACAAAAAGTTAGAACCATTTCTTGGGAATATCGGTTGGTCAACAGATGTTCTCTGCAAGGCTATTTTTATGTTGAAATTGTTTGAAATTCCTGTTGAAAAGGAAGGGAATATTGCATAATTTCTTGCCTTGTACTGCACATAACTCAATGATGTAATCAATGAGAAAAAGTCATCAGGCCACTTCAACTGCTTTCCAAGCGACAATGTTGCACCTTGAGTAATTAGATAAGAGGTATCTGCTGCTCTTGATGGCAAAGCGCCTCCGAATCCTCCACCAAAACCACCACCTAAACCTCCACCACCAAATTGGTTAAAAGAATTGCTGAACTTGGTATTGAACATGTTTACAGAGAAGGAATTTCTCTTCTTACCACCAAGCCAAGGCTCAGTAAATGAAAAATTATAGGAGCGGAAGTAACGACCATTTGATTGAAAACGCACACTCAGCTTCTGTCCATCACCAGTAGGCAACGGATCCCAAGAAGTTTTTCTGAATATATTTTTTATGGAAAAGTTATTGAATGTGATACCCAATGTACCCGTTAATCCAATACCGCCACCCCAACCGGCACTCAATTCCAACTGATCAGATGATTTTTCCTGAACACTGTAGTTGATGTCAACGGTTCCATCATCTTGGTTAGGTACAGGCTGCATTCCCAATTTTTCTTGATCGAAGTAACCAAGGTTGATGATTTCCCTTTGTGAACGAATTAGGTCGGCCCTACTGAACTTTTCACCCGGAATGGTGCGGAGCTCCCTCCTGATCACATATTCCTTTGTTTTGTCATTACCAGTAATATTGACATTTTTAATGGTGGCCTGTGGGCCTTCAACAATCCTGATCTCATGATCTATTGTATCATTGTACACTGATGTTTCAACCGGATTGATTGAAAAGAAAAGATACCCATCATCCTGATAAAGGGAGCTTATATCTCCTCCTTCTGGTGAAGGTTGTTTGCCTAATTTCTTGTTGAGATATTCCAAATTGTATGTAGCCCCCTTGTTGATGCCCAAAAGCATGTTCAAGATGCTATCAGAATACTTTGTACTTCCCTTCCATGTCATGTTTCCGAAGTAGTACTTTTTACCCTCGTCTATTTTAAGGGAAATATTTAACCTCCCCTTGGGGTCATAATACTGTGTATCAGCTGCTATTACAGCATCCCTGTAACCCAATGAATTGTAGTAATCAAGCAACTTTTCCTTATCCTCTAGATATTTTTTATCATTGAACTTTGCTGAAGAGAATAGTTTAAACCTAAACCACGGATCTAAAAAGTCCTTGATTTTTGTTGGATGCAAATATCCTTTCTCTTGCATAAACTCTTTTGCACTAAGCGATTTGATGCTTCCGTATGGGCTAACAGCACTGTCTGCATAGAAAGTTAGTCTTGAAAGTTCTTTGGTTCCTTTCATTTTTTTCTTCAGCGCCAATGACGGGGCAGCCTGATTTCCAAAAAAGTGGATATCGGAAATACGGACTTTATTTCCCTTTGATATATTGAAATTGAGGATAACTTTTTCAGGTGAAGCTGGATCAGGTGTCTCGTTGATCACAACTGTAGCTCCTTGATAACCCTTATCGATGAAATATTTTACGATGTTTTCCTTGGCTGTTAATCTCATGTTGTCTGTCACAACCCTGGTTTTGAACAAGCCAACTTTGTCTTTCAACTCATCAGACTCTGTTTTTCTAACCCCATTGAACTTAAAATCGGAAAGCATGGGTCTCTCAACTGCCTCGATTTCAATGGATATATTCCTGTCTTCAACTTTTGTAATCCAAATGTTGATGTTTGTGAACATGTTTTGGGTCCAAAGCTTGGAAATCGCTTTCGCAAACTGATCTCCTCCTGGTATAGTGACCTCATCTCCGATGGCTAGACCAGAAACAGAAATGACAATAGCGGCATCAAAGGCCTTGTTACCAGTTACTTTTATGTCTGATATAATATACTTCTTGGGATACTTTGAGTTGTAAATGCCCAACAAAGCAGGATCAGCGGACGTAATAGGAATGCTATCCGTTTGGGCAGACAGGCAATTCGATGCCAGCAAAAAAGCTACTAAAATATACAACTTACAAATCCTCTTCATCAAGTTCATGGTTTGGGACGGCAAAATAACGGCTTTTTGTCTAATTCTTTGTTAAAGAAAGCTTTTTGCATAAAAGGTTAGGAAATATTTGTGTCTGTTGTGGGTAATTTCAATGAAAATAGCCCCAAAATTTAAAAAATTAAATTTTAACCTGCTTACTAGTCTTTCCAAATCGTCTTTCGCGTCCTTGATAATCTAATATGGCCTCATATAAATTTTCCTTTCTGAAATCTGGCCACCGGGTGTCTGTAAAATAAAGTTCTGCATAAGCCAATTGGTATAACAAAAAGTTACTTATTCTATATTCCCCGCTGGTTCGTATCATGAGTTCAGGGTCAGGAAAATTACTGGTGGAAAGATAGTTCTGTAAAGTATCATGATCGATACTCTCCGGATCAATAATGCCAGCCTTTACATCTAACGCTATTTTTTTAACTGCACTAACCAACTCCCATCGAGAACTGTAGCTAAGTGCCATAATCAAGTTCAATCCTGTGTTTGAGGCAGTCATGTCCAACGCTTCCTGCATCGCAATTTTAGCATAAGGAGGAAGCATTGAGAGCGCTCCTATCATGTGCAAGCGAATGTTATTTTTATTGAGAATAGGCACCTCTTTCCTGATAGTTTCCACAAGAAGTTCCATAAGGCCGGTTACTTCTTGCTCCGGCCTGTCCCAGTTTTCAGTTGAAAATGCATACAAGGTCAAATATTTGACGCCTAATTCGGCCGAACCCTCAACAATATCTCGAACACTTGCAACACCATGAAAATGTCCATATAGTCGGTCCTGCCCTTGTTCTTCGGCCCAACGACCATTGCCGTCCATAATGATGGCAATATGCTTTGGAATTCTGGTATTATCAATCTGGTCTCTTAACGACATGGTGCAAAAATAAGGATTTTTAACGGTTAGCTTGATTGTGACTTATTTTATGGTTTAAGGTTTTTGGTTTAAAGTTTATTCCCATGCTTCTTACTCAACAATTTTTCAACTTTAAACTAAAAACTTTAAACCTAAATTATTACCTCGGATTTGCACACCGGTAAGATGAAAATGAGATTGAAATGGCCAATTCAGCAAATAAATACTGGTCTTTCTGTTCACTAAAACCTCTTTGCTTGCCAGCAACACCTATACGTGAACCTGTTTCGTATGACCGGTCTTGCAAAAGGTAAGCAATAGACGGATTTCCATTAGGCAACGGAGGAAAAGCGATATCCCCAGCATAGGTTGTGCTTACATCATCTAAATAATCTGTATTTGTAAACCGATAGGCTACTTCAAATGCCAAGTTTACGTTTCTATAAAGATTGTATTTTATCCCCATGCCCAGTGGAAAACAAAAAGCTTGGTTGCTGTACGCCTTTCTGTCTGGATATGCTTTGGAACCCTGCCCCTCAGTCCCAAACTTTCTGAGGTAGTATTTTTCACCATTCAACTTGGTGTAAGGATCGTAGTTAAAAGAACCTACACCGAGTGTTACATAAGGTGTAAAAAAATAAGTAGGATCACCTGGAATGAAACGAAAAAAATTAAAATCGCCTTGCAACGCCATTTCCCACAACTTGGTTTCAAAATTCAAATTTCTACGTCTTTGAAACTCAACTTTGCTGTATTTGTCTGCATACCCCAACAAAGCATAGTGTCCACTTAGCCTTAATGCCACATACCCCCCAAATTGCTTGCGAAAAAAAACACCTAACGACGTGCTTGGTTTGTTAAAGCCAGCCTGGTTGTTGATATCTCCAAAATAATGCCCCGCTCCTAAACTTAAGCCAACTTCACCTTCTTGAACGATTGCATCATTCTGCCCTTGAACATTCAAGAATAGATTTATGACAAAAAGTATGCTGACTATTTTTTTCTGCATCGGGTGTAAAAGTATTTTTTTATTCCACTCCATGGTGTTAAAGAGAGTTAAAAATATGTTTAGCTGTTGAGTTGTTTAGGTGTTTATCTGTTGCGGGTATCAAAACCCCAGGTAAGCTTTTCCCTCAAGGTTTTGAGGAAATTATTTTCATTCAGCCTTATAAGGTTAAAGAAAAAACTCTCTTTCCTGATTGCCAGCTGTACCTTCTTATCCACCACTTCTTTTCTGGAATCTAATGTACAAATAAAGTCATCTACCCGACCTTCCACTTCAAAGGATATAACATTGTTGCTTGGGATTACAATTGGCCTTATGTTCAGATTATGAGGGGCTATTGGTGTTAATACAAAACTGTCACTGTCTGGGAAAACAACTGGCCCGTTGCAACTAAGTGAATACCCTGTTGACCCTGTAGGAGTTGAAACAATCAATCCATCAGACCAAAATGTATTGAGAAAATCGCCATTGAGATAAGTGTGAATCTTGATCATTGGAGAAAATTCCCGTTTATGAATGGTGAATTCATTCAACGCAAATGGTTCGTCCCCAAATAAAGGTATGCTCGCGTCTAAATGTACCAAGCTTCTTTTGTCTAAAACAAATGTCCGGTTTTTCAATGCTTCCACAGCTTCTTCAATATTTTCCTTACCAAGGCTAGCAAGAAACCCCAACCTTCCGAAATTTATTCCCAAAACAGGGATTTGTTTATCCCTTACCAAACAAACGGTATCCAACAACGTTCCATCACCGCCTAGACTGATCATTGCATCAAATGACTCATCCAACTCATCAGAATTAGTAAAAGTATCAAAATGATCTGCCGGTAAAAATGCCGGTTCAAATTGGTCGTACAGCTCCTTGAAAAATACAGGAGTTATATGAGATTTATTTAAAGCTTCATGGAGATTAAGGAAATCGATTGGCTGGATTGATTGTCCTCCTCTGCAGTAGATGGCTACTTTCATATTGGGATGGTTGTCCGAACTTGCCGGTATGAACATTCAAAGTTAGGGGATATAGATTAAGGTTATTGGTTTAAGGTTTATGGTTTAATTATTCAATATGGTCACAATTTAATTGAGTTTGTTGTTTAAGTTAATTTTTGACATCCGTTTTATGAATAAAAAGTCCATTTTGCCGTATGTGGTTGAAGCTATATTCGAAACGGATTACAATGTCATAAATAGTTAGGATATCCAAACCAATACCTCCTGTGTACATCAACTTATTATTTAGAAAATTGGTTGCTATGTTAGTTTTATTGTAAACGATACCAGCATCTGCATATGCCTTTACATAAAATCTAAAGGGGATGGTTTCATAGTTTT
>JBILHX010000005.1:0-59096 GCA_044350285.1 Chitinophagaceae bacterium
GCATTTCCTGCAGTAACGGTTCCATTGACAGCAAAAGCTGGCTTTAATTTTGCAAGGCCCTCTAGACTAGTATCGGCACGAACACCTTCATCGGTATCCATCACATAAGACCTTTTTTGCTTTTTCCCTTTTTCATCCAAATAAACTTCATTCACAGTAATTGGAACAATACCATTTTTGAAATGTCCGTTTTGAATGGCGAACAATGCTTTTTGGTGAGAAGCAAAAGAAAAAGCATCTTGTTCTTCCCGGCTAATTTTATAATCCTGAGAGACCGCTTCAGCAGTCAAACCCATGTTCAAATAATAATCTGGCTCATCGATGGCTATGTTATACGAAGGCACTGTTTTCCAACCTGAAGCTGGCACAAAGCTCATGCTTTCTGTACCACCCGCGATGATGCAATCAGCCATTCCTGCCCTAATTTTTGCAGTAGCTATCGCAATGGTTTCCAGTCCGGATGCACAATACCTATTTACCGTAATTCCAGGCGCTTGATGTCCAAGTGCCCTAGCAGCAATGATCCTACCCACTTGAAGTCCTTGCTCAGCTTCAGGAACAGCGTTTCCTACAATCACATCGTCAACCCTGGTTTTGTCAAGCTGAGGAATTGTTTTCATCAATTCCTGAATAACTTCAATGGCCAAGTCATCAGGTCTTGTGAACCTAAATCCACCTTTTTTAGCTTTCCCAACTGCTGTTCTAAGTCCGGCCACTATATAAGCTTCTTGCATAAATTATTATTTGAGGATAATCAAATTTACGGAAATAAAACGATGTCATTGACCAGCATTGATTAAACTCAAAAGGAGTTGATTTATCGCATAATATGGGAGAGATACGTGTTACGTTAAGGACATGTCGAAGGTCTTTATTCATTTATTTTTTGTTGACTTATCCTTACAAAAAAAGCGGCTTTTCAGCCGCCTTTAACCTTAAAAATCATGACCTCATTGCCTAGAAAGGCATTTATTCTATCATGAATTAGTTTTTCTTGGTGGTGATTTCAATGACACCGTTTTTTCCCTTCTCTCCATATTTTATTTCTGCAGATGTGCCTTTTATGACGTTAATAGACTGAATCTTATCTGGGGAAATGGCATTCATATCCTCTTCACTTACAACCTTTCCATCTACAACAAACAAAGTAACACTCGGAATATTATTTGATACCGATACTTTTTTTTGAATGTAGTAGACTTTCTTACCCCCTTCTTCAACAATATTTACGGTTGTTACATTTTCTCCTTGCATGGCCTTTTCCATAATTTCCTTATCAGTTGTTCTAAGCATTGTCGGACCAGAAACGATGGCGAGTGCCTTTCCCTGAAAAAAGACACTGTCCACTTTTCTTGTTACTATTTTTTTCCCTTTATCTCCTTCAGCTGCCACTATTTCTTTAGTAAGATGGTCAGCTGCCTTTCCATCAAACATCACCGAATCCACCTTCATTGTTACAATCTTTTTTTCACCTGCAGAAGTAGCGTCCGTCCAGGTCATACCATTCATGTTTTTCCCTAAAACGAAAGTTTCATTTACTGCATCGAGAACAATCGCTTTGATGGTGGACGGATCAATTTTATCCAGGTCAGCTGGTGAGATTTCTTTTCCATTGATGATAATCCGTGGAGCCTTGGAGCCATCTGGACTACCGTGCAAACGAATGGCGTCCGATGTACCTATAAATGTAGTTCCAACCGGCATGCTGTCTGTTGAGATGAGTACGATTTTTTTCTCCGTGGTCAAAGGATATCCCTGCACTTTAATCACCTTATTTGCTGGCCCGGCTAATTCATGTAAAGGCACTTTGAACAATTCTTTTTTTGACTTGATGTCTTTAAATGAAGCCATATCTCCATCGATATCAATTCGAAAACTTCCTTTAATTTTTCCTGTTTTAGGATCGCGGTACTTTGCAGGAACCGTATCACGCTTGCTTGCCTCAATGGCTGGGTCGTTCATTTGACTGTTCGGATTTTCTGACAACGAATCCTTAATGGTAAACGATAAAAGACCCAAAACACCAATGGCTACTGGCAGAATCAACAAGCGTCTGGCGTAACTGTAACTTACTTTTTTTGAAGATGTCAACATAATAATGCGTCTTTTGATTGATGAATAAAAAAATGATTGTCCCACTGATAAACTATTTGAATGATAATGTGCCTTTAATAACATTTCTGCCAACACTGCGGCATCGTCTCCTGCAACCGCTTCTTCATCTGCGATGAATTCATGCACCACTTCCAATTCTTTTCGAATAAGCCAGAAAAATGGATTCATCCAAAAAAGATAGGTTGTAAAAGAAACCAAGACCTTGTCGTAAGAATGATACTGTTCTATATGTGTTAACTCATGTTTCAACATACGTTGTCCAGTCTCATCATGAACAGGAAGGTCTTTCCTCCAAAAAAGATTTCTGAAAAAGGAGAAAGGAGCCTCGTCCAATGCGGTTTCAATAAAATCGAAACGCTCCATCACCGTAACTTTTCCTTTTGATTTAAGACGGTACACCTTTAATACTCCTAGCCCAAAGACGATAACAAGACTTGCTGAAACCAATAAAAGAGACAATACAAGTACTTGATCCCATGTAAGACCTTCTTTCTCAATGATGATTCCTTCAGATTGGTATATGAATTGCACAACCTGTTGAACCGGTACAGATTCAGGTGTTAATAATGTGAACCATTGTAAATCAAGCAAAGGCAAACATAAACTTAACAATACAGTGCCCACTAAGTAAAAGCGGTTGTAATAATGAAACCTTGTATTTCGTAAACCAATCCAGTAATATCCGAGTAAAATACCTGATACAAGGATTGCCTTGAGGATGTATATGAATATTGGTAACATAAAATTATTTTTTCTTTTTAATCTGCTTCAACAACAACTCAAGGTCTTCTACAGAGAGCTTTTTCTTGTCAACCAAGAACGACACCACTTCCTTGTAGGACCCTTCAAAATATCCCTTTGTAATTCCCGCAATGGATCCTGACGTATACTCATCTCTAGAAAGCAGCGGATGATAAAAGTTATACCTGATTGGTGTCTTGATTCCAACCAATTCCTTTTCAACAAGAATCTTTAGCAGCGTAGCAACCGTATTGTGATGCGGCTTGGGGTCAGGCATGGCATCCACAATATCCTTCAAATAACCACCGTCTCCAAGTCGCCACAACGCCTGCATAATCTGCTCTTCTGCGCGTGTCAATGTCTTATTCATAACTAAATATTTAGTCTAAACTAAAACTAATATCTTAGTTGTCAAAATTTATTTTTAATAATTTGAAAGCTCGGCTATAATTAACCTGTTTAGTTATTTGTTAGAAGTATTATAACTTCGCCGCCATGTATTCCCTGATTAGAAATATTCTCTTCCTGCTTGAAGCTGAAAAAGCCCATTACATTTCTATGAACATGCTGAAAAGAATATGTTCGGTAAATGTGTTGAGAAGAATTATCAGCCTTATTTTTTCGCCTAGCGATCCATCTCTGCAAAAGAAATTATTTGGGTTACACTTTAAAAACCCAATTGGACTAGGAGCTGGATTTGATAAAAATGCTGCCTACTTGCGAGAATTGGAAACCCTAGGGTTTGGGTTTGTTGAAATTGGGACTGTCACACCGCTTCCTCAAGAGGGAAACGAAAAGCCCCGGTTGTTTAGGTTACCAGAAGATAGGGCGCTGATTAACAGGATGGGGTTCAACAATGAAGGTGTGAAAGCGGTTAAATCAAGGCTTGAACGTTGGAAAACCAACAACGAATCAATCCCTGATGGCAAAAGAATGATCATCGGTGGCAACATCGGAAAGAATAAAAAAACGCCAAACGAAGAGGCTTGGAAAGACTACGAAATTTGCTTCACCGAACTTTTTGATGTTGTTGATTACTTCGTTGTCAATGTAAGCTCTCCAAATACACCGGGTTTAAGGGCACTTCAAGACAAAGATGCACTAACGAACATTCTGCAGCGATTGCAAAAACTAAACAACCAACAACCCACCAGAAAACCGCTCCTGCTGAAAATCGCGCCAGACCTAACAATTGAACAAATTCAAGACATAGCTGACATATCAACACTTGTTCAACTTGATGGAATAGTTTCGAGCAATACAACCATTTCAAGAGAAAACCTGTCTACCCCTTCCAAAATATCATCTAGCAAAATTGGAATGGGTGGATTAAGTGGCAAGCCTTTAAAAAAGGCTTCAGACGAGGTGTTGAAACAGTTGGTCAACATGACCAATGGAAAAATTCCAATCATAGCAAGCGGGGGTATTTTCACAGCAAATGATGCAAATGACAAATTCGAAATGGGGGCTTCGCTCATTCAAGTTTGGACAGGATTCATTTATGAAGGACCAAGAATCGTAAAAAATATTTCTAAAAAATTAATACAATAAAATGACCTCATTATTTACAGTAGATTCATTGATTAGCTTGGTTACGTTGGCACTTTTGGAAATTGTACTTGGTATTGACAACGTGATTTTTGTTTCCATCCTCATGGGAAGATTGGACAAGGAAAAGAAATTACTCTCACGCAAAATCTGGATGATACTTGGTATCACAGTTAGAATAATTCTTCTAATGGGATTGGGATGGTTGGTTACAAATGGCAACTCAGAATTGTTTGGATTGGATATCCGCAACCATCATTATGGATTTACCCTTAGAAACCTTATCCTCTTTAGTGGAGGGCTCTTCTTGCTTTACAAAACTGTAAAAGAAATACACGAAAAGCTTGAGGGAGATGAGGAATACAGCTTAAAAGAAAAGAAAGAAAAAGCTTCGTTTGCAAGCATCATGGCGCAAATTGTATTGGTAGACATGATATTTTCATTCGACAGCATCATCACTGCGGTGGGTATGGCCAAGCATGTAGAAATCATGATTTGTGCTGTAGTAATTGCCATGATTATCATGTTCTTTTTCTCTGAAAGGATTTCAAACTTCATTCACAAACACCCTACGTTAAAGATGCTCGCATTGGCATTTTTACTAATGGTTGGATTCAGCCTGTTTTTTGAAGGGCTACAACCTATTCATGGAAGTCATATCGAAAAGGGCTACATATACTTTGCCATGACATTCTCCTTTGCTGTTGAGATGTTGAATATGTGGATGAGAAAAAAGAGAAGAAACGCCAAAAAAACGGTGGAGCTGCATGAACCTACCCTAAAGGACATCAATTAATCAGGTCAAATCTTCATCAAAACAGCACCAACGACTCCAGAGGTTTCAGTACGAAGGCGTGAATTCCCTAGAGAAACCGGTAAAAAACCCTTTTCGAGGGCTATTGCTATCTCAGCCGGAGTGAAATCACCTTCTGGTCCAACCAAAAGCAAGGCATCAAGCTCCTGCCGCTGAAGTGGTTGCTTTTGATTTTCAATGCAATGTGCAATGAATTTCTGCTCGACCGTTGGGTTCTCAAGGATTGTCTGCAATTTTTGTGGTGCATGTAAAACCGGCATCCAAAATTGCTTTGATTGAATGCTCGCACTTGCGATGATTTGTTTGAATCGTTCCTCTTTGAAATGTATACGTTCGGTTCTTTCAGCAATTATGGGAATGATTTCTGTGATGCCTATTTCCGTTACTTTTTCAAGCATCCATTCAAATCGGCTTGCGTTTTTTAAGGTGGAAATTGCCAACACCAACTTATTTGGTGGAGGAGGATAATACTCTTTATCTGCAATGATTACAACAAGCGATTTCTTGGAAGCTTCTTGAATAACAACTTCAGAAACACTCCCAAGTCCATCCATTAACATTATTTTTTCTCCCACTTCCATGCGTAAAACAGTAACAACATGCCTACGCATTTCTTCGTCCATTTTTGTCAGCCCTTTGGATAAACTCAGCTCAGGAAAATAGAAGTGAGGAACCTCATTCATATTTTAATCATTGAAGTCATTGTTTAAAAAGGAGCTTCTTCTTCATCATCCCCATCGTTCATCTTGCTACCTTTCTGAATAAAAAGTTTTGATGTTTGTGTTTCTCCAACGGGTTTCCATGAACCGCCTCCCTGCTGTCCACCAGCACCTGGAAAACCATCAAGATTTTCGCTTTCAACAAACTTCTGTATATACAGTTTGGCTTTTAACTTGATATTTTCAAGCGAACCATTTCTGTGTTTTGCAATCTTCACATAAACATCACCCTTGGTATCTTCACCCATGTCATTTGTGGTGATGTCGTAGTAATCTGGCCTATACAGGAAAAGAACCATGTCCGCATCCTGTTCAATAGCACCTGATTCGCGAAGATCCGATAGCTGAGGCACTTTGTTGCTGTCTTTCCTTTTTTCAACATCACGACTCAACTGACTCAAGGCAATGATTGGAATCTGCAATTCCTTCGCCAATTGCTTTAAGTTCCTTGAAATGGTACTTATTTCTTGCTCCCTGTTGCCATTTTTATTGTCACTCGTACCACTCATCAACTGTAGGTAGTCTATCAGAATAATACCAACATTGTGTTTGTTTTTCAACCTGCGGCATTTGGCCCGAAGTTCAAATATATTCAGTGCTGCAGAATCGTCTATAAAAATATTCGCCTTGGTGAGAGGCTCAATCCCTTTCTTGTAAAGCTGTTGCATCTCATGGTCTTCCATTCTACCTCTGGAAATTTTCTCCAACCAAATTTCACTTTCGGCAGACAAAATCCTTTGAACAAGCTGGCTGGAGCTCATCTCAAGGCTAAAGAAGGCGACAGCAGTTGGTTTTGTTGGATGCAATGCAGCATTTCTGGCAAGGTTCAATGCAAAAGCTGTTTTACCCACGGAAGGCCTGGCTGCCAGAATGATTAAATCTGAAGGTTGCCAACCATATGTAACTCGATCCAATGTAGGAAACCCAGAAGGCACTCCTGTAAGATCTTCATTTCGAGCGCGCATTTCGTCGATTCTAGTAACCGTACTCATCACAACTTTGCTCAACGTATCAAATTCCTTTTTAAGGTGTCCATTCGTTATCTCAAATAATTTTGATTCTGCATGATCAAGCAAATCGAAAACATCAGTAGCATCATCATAAGCTTCATTAATTACCTCGGAACTGATGCGAATCAATTCCCGCTGAATGAACTTCTCCAATATGATACGAGAATGGGCTTCAATATTGGCTGCAGAAACAACGGCATTGGTCAGTTTCGAAATATAATAAGGTCCACCCACTTCATCCAAAGCAGACATCGTCCTGAGTTCCTCAACAACGGTGAGCAAATCGACAGGCTTGTTGTCAGCACTCAGTTGGAGTATGGACCTAAATATCACTTGATGTGATTCAACATAGAAGCATTCAGGCTTTAAAATATTGGCGATTAGGTCAAAAGCAGCTTTTTCCAACATCAACGCGCCAAGGACAGCCTCCTCCAGTTCACGAGACTGTGGAGGAACCTTTCCAAGGGTCATGCCTGTAAATTCCGTATTTGTTTTCCTTTTATTCCGCCTATCTGTAAACCTATTTGTTGTATCCATTAATGCACCTTTATAAAATTACCAATCAATGCCCTATCCAAAATTTACCGCTACTCAACGAATATAATGAGGGCTGACAATACTCCCCTATTTAAACACATTATTAATTGAGAACATGAAATGAACATTTCCATCCACAATAAATTGAGGTTTTCCACATCATCACACACAGAATCCACAAAGGTCGGAAGATTATTCACCATTTAGCTGAGTTATCAACAAAACTTGTGATAAACTTTAGATGGTTCTTTTTTTGGAAAAAAGAAAACACATAAAGTTAACGTCAATTGGTTTCCTCACTTTCAAACATTAACCCTTAAACATTAAACTCATTATATTTGCACATTCAAGACAAAGCACATGACGATATCATATAAGTGGTTAATGGACTATTTCAGACAGGATATTGAATCAGAAAAGCTGATGAAGATTCTGAACTCCATAGGGTTGGAAGTTGAGGGATTTGAAGAATACCAGGAAATAAAAGGCAACTTATCAGGGTTGGTTATAGGAGAAGTGATGAGTGTGGTGAAGCACCCGAATGCAGACAAGTTGTCAATAACAGAAGTAAATGTTGGGCTAGATACGTTGTTACAAATAGTTTGCGGTGCACCAAATGTAGCGGTTGGACAAAAAGTAATTGTTGCGCCGGTTGGAACAACAATTTACCCATCATCAGGAGATCCTCTGACCATGAAATCCATGAAAATCAGGGGGATTGAAAGCAACGGAATGATTTGTGCAGATGATGAAATCGGAATGGGTACCGACCACAGCGGAATCAAGGTTTTGGAATATTCTGTTGAAATAGGAAAGCCAGTCAGGGAACTGTTCAACCCGTATGAAGATAAAATCATAGAAATCGGATTGACGCCAAACAGAAGTGATGCAATGAGTCACCTTGGTGTTGCAAGAGACATTTGCGCATACCTCAACCACCATGAGGGGCTTTCGCTATCGCCAATCAACAAACTAAACAACGAAATCAACACAACAGGAATTCCTTGTCCGTTTGAAGTCATCATAGAAAATACAGAAGCTTGTCCACGCTATACAGGAATCTACCTTTCAGGTGTTACGATTGGTGAATCTCCCAAATGGATGCAAGAGAGGCTAAAGGCCATAGGACAAAGACCAATCAACAACATTGTAGACATCACCAATTACATTCTACATGATGTTGGGCAACCGCTTCATGCATTTGATGCAGATAAAATTAAGGGCGGCAAACTGAGGATAAAAAACCTTGCTTCTGGAACTATTTTCAAGAGCTTGGACAACAAAGAAAGAAAACTGGATGCCGAGGATCTAATCATCTGTGATGATGATAGTAATCCGATGTGCATTGGAGGTGTATTTGGAGGCTTAGATAGTGGGGTAAGCGAATCAACAAAAAACATCTTTTTAGAAAGTGCTTTCTTCAATCCCGTTTCAATCAGAAAAACATCCTTCAAGCATCAGTTAAGAACAGATGCAGCGATGCATTTTGAGAAGAGTGTTGACATTGGACAGACGTTAGAGGTACTCAAGAAAGCATCAAACCTGATTTGTGAAAATGCAGGAGGACAAATACAATCAGAACCGGTTGACCAATATCCATCACCCAAAGAACAGCCAATTGTAACACTCCAATATGGATATTTGAGAAAAATGAGTGGAAAGGTTTATCCTGAAGCAACCGTAAAACAAATTTTATTGGGATTGGGATTTGTAATAACAGATGAAAATGGAGAATGCATTACCGTGCAAGCTCCCACCCATAAAACAGATGTATCTATTCCAGCAGACTTGGTCGAAGAGATTATGCGGATTGACGGATTTGACAACATAGAAATCCCTTCCATGATCAGTATTTCGCCTTCAGTATCGGGAGAAAACAAAGACCACAAATTGAGAGAAAAAATTTCAGGGATGTTGGTGGGACAAGGGTTCAATGAAATGTTGAACAATTCAATTACCCATAGTGCCAACTACACGGAGCAGGAAATGTTCGGTGCCGTTAAGATGTTGAACAACCTGAGTGCTGAATTGGACACATTGAGGTTATCCATGTTAGAAACAGGTCTCCAAATAGTGGCTAGAAACCTCAATCACAAAAATGAGAACCTCAAGTTATTTGAATTCGGCAAAACCTATTCTAGGGCGAACAACAAGTTCTCTGAAGAAACCCATCTTGCAATTTTTACCACGGGAAATATAACGGAAACTGCATGGAACAGGAAAGCAGAGCCGGCAGATTTATACTATGTAAAAGGGATTACACAATCAATTCAACAACAATCAGGCATAAAAAACTTGATTTTTTCAGAAGCAACACACCCAAGGTTTGAATACCTTTTAGAAGGGAAGCAAGACGGAGAAACCATCATGCTAATCGGAAACCCATCAGAAGTTACATTGAAAAAATTTGACATCAGGGTTCCTGTAATTTTTGCTGACATTAGTTGGGACAAATGGGTTTCAGCGGGAAGCAAAGAAAAGTTGAGGTTCAAGGAAATAGGCAAATTCCCTGCAGTGCAACGCGATTTATCCTTTGTATTGGACAAAAATGTGCCCTATGAACAAGTTGAAAAGGTTTTGGGTGCGCTTTCCATAAGGCAATTGAAAACATATAAACTTTTTGACATTTTTGAAAGTGAAAAATTGGGAAAAGACAAGCAATCTTTAGCCATGAATTTTCTTTTCCAAGACGACAGCAAAACACTGACTGACGAAGAAATTGATAAATGGATGCAGAAAATTGCAAGGAACATTGAGGCCAATTTAAGTGCTGAGTTGAGAAAATAAAGATGTTGGAACAACTTGATCAAATCGAACGGATAGAAATCAAACTCAATAAGTTATTGGGTAAAATGAAACATTTGCGAAAAGAGAACGAGGTGCTCTTGAAGGAATTAAAAAACAAGCAATCACTGATTATTGAATTGAAGCAAAAAAATGAAGAGCAAGAAATCAAAATGAACATGAGGACTGCATCGAATGCCACTCAAGAGGAAAGCTCAAAAATTTTGATGGAAAAAAGAATTAATGAATATATAAAAGAAATTGACAGGTGTATAGCCCTGTTAGGAGATGAGGATTAAATTCTTTTAACCAATCTCATGGCTACCAACTCTTCGCCTTGTGAACATTCTAAGGTGTACACCCCATAAGGTAAATCATTTAATCCCTCCCATTTGAATGATTGGCTCAGGATACAAATCTTTTTTACTGCTTTGCAACAAATTAAACCATCTTCATTCCTAAGAGCAACATTTACTGGCATCTGTTGGGCTTCTCTGATATCAACAACTAGATCATCGATAAAGGTAGAAAAACGTGATTTTGCAAACATTGGGATTGATGTTATTTTTGGATGAAACAATAAAACAGAAAAACCCTACAAGCCCTGTGCACAATTTGTGAATAAATATATAAAATATTTTTAACATGAAGAATTTTATACCAGTTAATGTGGTTGTTGGTGACAGAACCTACCGCATCAAAATAAAGACTGAAGATGAGGAAATGGTAAGAAAAATTTCAAAAAAACTCAATTTACAACTGAATAGTTTCAAGGCACAGTATGCAGGCAAAGACATGCAAGACTATATTGCAATGGCTTTATTATGGTTTGTATCTGAAAATCATGAGAATGCAGAGAAAATGAAATCAGAGGACGTAGCTGAAAGGCTTAAAAAAATCGAGGAAGACCTAGACAAAACCTTAGAAGAATAGCCTAAAGTCAACATTCTCGGTAATATTATCCACACCAATTGTGGCTTCTTTTCGTTAACTTTGTACCTATTGCCCCGAAAGAAATCATTTTTCGAAGGGATCGATTATGAAACAGAAAAAAACAATTATTCATGGAATCACTCATTATACCCATCATCACAGGGATTCTAGCCGCATTGGCTGGCCTAGGACTGGGTAAAATTATTTTCGCAAAAGACACCGCCGCTAAGGTAGCAGATGCAAGAAAGCAGGCAGAGCAAATTTTATCAGATGCAGCTTATAAGGCTGAGAATCTAAAAAAAGAAAAGCTACTTGAAGCAAAGGAAAAGTTCGTTCAATTAAAGTCTGACAATGACAGGGAAAGCCTAGAAAGGAACAGAAAACTCGGAGATGCAGAGAACAGGATTAAGCAGAAAGAACAAACATTAAACCAAAAAACTGAATCGTTAGAGAAACAAATCAAAGAAAATGATTCCATTAAGGAACATTTGAACAGGCAGATTGAAATTGTTACCCAAAAAAGGACTGAATTAGAGAAGCACCAAGAGGAGCACATCAGGAAGTTGGAAAAAATTGCTGGACTCAGTGCGGAAGATGCGAAGGCTCAGTTAATTGAAGGACTTAAACAAGAAGCCCACACAAGGGCATTGTCTTTGCAACAGGAAATCATTGAAGATGCGAGGGTTAGAGCCAATAAGGAAGCTAGAAAAATCATCATTCAATCAATTCAAAGAACTGCAGCAGAGCAAACCATTGAAAACACAGTTACTGTATTCCAATTGGAAAGTGATGAAATTAAAGGGCAAATTATTGGTCGTGAAGGAAGAAATATTAGGGCTATCGAAGCTGCAACAGGAGTTGACCTAGTTGTTGACGACACTCCCGAAGCAATTGTACTTTCATCGTTCGATCCATTGCGCAGGGAGATAGCTAGGTTGGCGTTGCAACGCTTGGTTTCTGACGGAAGGATTCACCCAGCTAGGATTGAAGAGGTTGTTGAAAAAACACGTAAGCAACTAGAAGAGCAAGTGATGGAAATCGGAGAAAGAACCATCATTGAATTGGGAATACATGGATTACACAAGGAACTTGTGAGGATTGTGGGTAAAATGAGATTCCGTTCATCTTATGGTCAAAACCTGTTGATGCACAGCAGGGAAGTAGCAAATTTATGTGGAATAATGGCCGCGGAATTGGGGATGAATTCCAAACTTGCCAAAAGAGCAGGACTTCTGCATGACATAGGAAAGGTTCCAGATGAAGAAACTGAATTGAGCCATGCCTTGTTGGGAGGAAAATTGGCAGAAAAGTATGGAGAGAATCCTGCTGTTGTTAATGCAATTGCAGCTCACCATGACGAAACTGAAATGCAGTATGTAATATCTCCTATAATCCAAGCTTGTGATGCAATTAGCGGAGCAAGACCTGGAGCTAGAAGAGAAATCATGCAACAATACATCCAGAGAATTAAAGACCTGGAGAATTTGGCACTCACCTACCCAGGTGTTGAAAAAGCATATGCAATTCAGGCCGGACGAGAATTGAGGGTTATTGTAGAAGCCGACAAAGTAAGTGATGGCGACAGCGAAAAACTCAGTTTTGAAATGGCACAACAAATACAGACTGAAATGACTTACCCTGGCCAAATCAAGGTTACCGTAATTCGTGAGAAAAGAACTGTAACTGTTGCTAGATAATTTTTAAAAAAACCAGAATAAGCAAATATCAAAACGACTTTCTTTTTAATCGTTCTAATATTTTGCTGATTTCTGAAATTCCATTACCTTCGCACTCCAAATTTTTGTTATGAATCAAGCTATCGCATTCGTTCACGAGCAAATGACTCCGTCTAATAACTTCCCGAAGTTTAAAGCAGGTGACAATATCACTGTAAACTATAAGATCATTGAAGGAAACAAAGAAAGAATACAAAGCTTTAAAGGCGATGTTATAAAACGCCAAGGCCAGAGCGGCACGGCTACTTTCACTGTGAGAAAAATGTCTGATGGTGTTGGTGTTGAAAGAACATTCCCTGTAGCATCTCCAAACATTGAATCTGTAACCCTCCACAAAACTGGTAAGGTTCGCAGGGCAAAACTTTATTTCCTAAGGGAAAGAAGTGGTAAGAGAGCAAGAATTAAGGAAAAAAGAGTTAGATAATCATATCCTCAAATATTTTGTTAATCCCGCTTATGGCGGGATTTTTTTTACTTATTTCTCACGAGGTTGACATTAAAAACCACTAAATTTGTGTTATATCAAAAAAACATTTTATGTTATCCAATAACACGTTTTTACTAGCCATGCCTGGGGGTTCTGAGTGGATTATTATTGTAATTGCTGTATTAATTATGTTTGGAGGTCGTAAAATACCTGAATTCATGCGTGGAATAGGCAAAGGTATCCGCGAATTCAATGATGCAAAATCCAATGTTAAAAAGGAAATTGAAGAAGGAATTCAAGAGAAAGACAAACAAGTTAATTAAAGAAGCATTCGCCTCAATTCATTACTTCACCCATAAGGCGAGCATTTATTTATTTTGTACATCCATAGATCCATATCAGATCTCCGCAAAAGATTACTTGGCGGAGAATTGACTTGTACTGATCTTGTCCACTTGTATTTGGATAAGATAGAAAAGTCAATTCATCTCAATGCATTTGTAGAAATCTTTAAAGATGATGCCTTAACATTGGCATCATCTTTAGATGCCAAAAAACATGATCCAGCCTCATGGGGAAGCCTTTATGGAGTTGTTATTGGGATAAAAGATGTCCTCTGCTACAAAGACCATGCTGTTACTGCAGGTTCAAACATTCTAAAAAATTACAAGGCTATTTATTCAGCCACTGCAATTCAAAGGCTACTTGACGAAGACGCCATCATCATAGGGAACTTAAATTGTGACGAATTTGCAATGGGCTCTTCCAATGAGAATTCTGTATATGGCAAGGTACTGAATGCAATAGATGAAAACCGCGTTCCAGGAGGATCTTCAGGAGGCTCAGCAGTTGCAGTTCAGGCAGACCTTTGTATGATCAGTCTAGGTTCTGACACAGGGGGATCTGTTAGGCAACCAGCAGATTTTTGTGGTATTATAGGCATGAAACCAAGTTATGGTAGAATTTCAAGATATGGACTTCTAGCCTATGCCTCATCATTTGACCAAATAGGAATATTTTCGAAAAGTACAGAAGACATTGCGTTATTGTTGGGTGTTATCGCTGGCAATGACGAATACGACAGTACATGTTCTGAAGCAACTGTACCTGACTATTCCGCACTGCTGCAGACAGACAAAAAATTTAAAATAGCTTATTTCCCACAAAGTTTAGACCATCCATCCTTAGATCCAGAAATCAAAAAAGCAGTAGAAACTTTAATCAAAGAATTGAAAAGAAAAGGACATCAAGTTCACAGCATTGATTTTGATTACTTAGACTACGTAGTACCAGCATACTATGTGCTAACAACAGCAGAAGCTTCATCAAATCTATCAAGATACGATGGCGTACGCTATGGGTACAGGACTCCCAGCAACGTAAGCGATTTGAATGATCTATATAAAAAATCACGTTCCGAAGGCTTTGGAAAAGAAGTGAAGAAAAGAATTATGCTGGGAACTTTTGTACTTAGTACCGGCTACTATGATGCCTATTATGCAAAAGCTCAACAGGTAAGGAGGTTAATTGTAGCGAAAACAAAGGAAGTGTTTTCGACAAATGACCTGATTATTATGCCGACAGTACCATCGCCAGCATTTCGCTTTGGCGAAAAAAGCAAAGATGCGATTGAAATGTTTTTGGGTGATCTATATACGGTTTATGCAAACCTTGCAGGCATAGCAGGCATATCAATCCCTCTTTTTAAACACAGCAATGGAATGCCTTTTGGTCTCCAGATTATGGCAAACAACTTAGAAGAAGCAAAACTGCTTCAATTTTCTAATCAATTAATGGCTAATAATAAATCAACTGCCTAACCTATTCCAGATTTACCACTTAGGCAAACGTATTCAAACCAATGAAAAAAGCAAAGATTGTATATTTCGTCTTTTTAATTTCATTGTGCTCCGTTTCATCAGCTGGGGCTTTAGGGATAGAATCTCACAAAAAATTCATAGATACAACGGTAAAAAAAAATATCAATTGGGATGAGCTTAATCCTCGTGCAATAGGCTTCGTAATGGACTATCTAGCTATTCATGAGACAAGACTTGAAAAGATGAAAACATGGGGGGCGCCTTACTTCCTATTGATTGAAAACATCTTACAAAAATACAAGCTACCTATTTCGCTAAAATACCTGGCGGTAATTGAATCGAATTTAAATTCAAATGCACTTTCAGTTGCAGGTGCTGTTGGACCTTGGCAATTGATGCCAGGAACAGCGAGAGAATTGGGATTGGTTGTTAACTCACAGCATGATGAGCGAACAGATCTGAACAAGAGCACACATGCTGCTGCCAAATTTCTTATGCAACTTCACAAAGAATTGGGAGATTGGTTACTGGTTATAGCGGCCTACAACGGTGGTCCTGCTAGGCTACAGAATATCATCAGAAAAACAAAATCGAATGACTTTTGGAGCATTCAAAATCATCTTCCAGCTGAATCCAGAAACCATGTAAAGAAATTCATTGCAACGCACTATATTTTCGAGAAAGATGGAAGTGAAACAACAGGAAAAAAAACCATCACACAACCCGCGATTGTGTTGACAGAACAAGAGCTGAATATTACTGATACCATTGCAATATCAGGTAAATATTCAGCTTTGGTTCTGACAAAAACATTGGGAATAGATTATGTACAATTCATGAGATGGAATAATCAATTCGACAGCCAAGTTTTAACCGGCAAATATTTGATGCGTTTACCCAAAGACAAATTAATGGAATTCAATATCAAAAGAAATCAAATACTCCAAGAATCTGTCATGTTGCTCATGCATCAAAATATAGATTATAACAATACATTTCCTGCTCCAACAAAAATTTCATCTTCCAAAAATCAAGAACAGTAACATGTCTTTGAACTATTCCTCGTGGTTAGAAATCTTCATCATCGTCGAAACCGGTGGAATCATCAAAAAAACCAAGGTCTTTAAAATCTTCATCTACTGAGAAATCATCGTCATCTGCAGCTTTCTTTCCACCAGCTTTTTTTGATGATGATTTTGGCACATCAAATTCTTGAAAATCAGGATCCCATCCTTCCTCTTCTTCAGTTTTTTCCCATTCATCATCAACGTCTACGTCGTCATCATCGTCGTCGTCATTTTTAGAAGCACCTTTCTTAGTAGGTTTTTCATCATCTAAATCCAAATCATCATCATCCTCATCAATGTCTTTAGACTTTGCTGCAGCTTTTTTGGGTTTAGCACTGGATTCAGTCGCTGGATTTTTTGCAGTTACTTTTTTTTCTTTTTCTGACTTTGCCATATCAACAAGAAGTTTGAAGTGTAAAATTTCTGAGACTTTTTTATATCTCCAAATATTTTTAAAACTATTTTTTTAAATACCGTTATTAACTATGCTTTGATAATTTGATCTCGTTCAGGACCATTTGAAATGTATGTAATTGGAACGCCCAAATATTCATTGATGAAGGAAATATAAGATTTCATTTCTTCTGGCAATTCATGGTTTTCCTTTATCCTTGTAATGTCCTTCTGCCAACCTTTGTATTGTACATAATTTGGAACGATGGGCATTTTTGCCATTTGGTATGGAACTACTTTTTCTTGTTTTCCACCAATTCCATAAGAGGTACAGGCTGACAACTCTTCAAAGGCATCCAAAACATCCGCTTTGGTCATAACCAATTGTGTTACACCATTAATCATACACGCGAAATTCAATGCCACCAAATCGATCCAGCCGCATCTGCGGGGTCTTCCTGTTGTAGCGCCAAACTCATTTCCAACTTTCCTTAACCTTTCTCCGGTTTCATCATGAAGTTCGGTGGGGAAAGGACCACTTCCTACACGGGTACAATATGCTTTTGTAACGCCGATTACTTCTTTTATTTTTTGAGGTGCGATACCCAATCCTGTGCAAACTCCTGCGGAAATTGTGCTGGAAGAAGTTACAAAAGGGAATGTTCCGAAATCAACATCAAGCATACTTCCCTGTGCACCTTCTGCCAAAACCTTTTTCCCTTCCTGAATCTTATCGTTTATGAAATATTCGCCGTTCACTATTTTTAGACTGCGAATGAATTCAATTGCTTCAAAGAATTCTTCTTCCCATTCTGTGATGTCTTCATTAAATCCAAAAGAGTCGAGTATTCTTTGGTGTTTAAGACGAAGTTTGATGTATTGGGTAGTGAAGTTTTTATCCAACAAATCACCAACCCTTAATCCATTTCTACCCGTTTTATCCATATAAGCTGGTCCTATACCCTTAAGCGTTGAACCAATCTTTTCATTTCCTTTAGATAGTTCTGAGGCCTTGTCCAAAGCTCTATGAGTTGGCAAAATCAGGTGTGTGCGTTCAGCAACATAAAGGTTCTTTCTTCCATCGATACCGAAAGCAGAAACTTTATCATATTCCTTTTTCAGCGTAACTGCATCTAGCACAACACCATTTCCTATCAGATTGGTGGTGTTTTCATGAAAAATCCCTGAAGGAATCTGATGAAGAACTATTTTTTCACCTTTTACGTAAAGGGTATGTCCAGCATTGGGGCCACCCTGAAAACGAGCAATGATGTCATACCGAGGGGCAAAAAAATCAACAATCTTCCCCTTTCCTTCATCACCCCATTGTAAACCTAAGAGTACGTCAACCATAGCTATTCATTTAGATAATAAGTGGCAAAAATAATAGAATGAACCTAAAGGCAGAAAAATAATAAAATATTTATTTACGTCTCCAAGTCATATCGTTGGACAGACTGGATTCCAGGCAAATCTCTTAGTTTTTCAAAAAGCAGTTCAAGTTCGTCTTTGTCATGAACATAAATCCTGATATTCCCCTCAAAGATACCTTCTTTGGCTTCTACAGTTATAGCATTGATGTTTATTTTTAATTCACCTGAAATCAGGTTCGTTATTTTGTGAATTACCCCAACGTCATCCAACCCCGTCAATTTCAATCCAGTTAGGAACGAAATTTCCTTGTTCTTCGCCCATTTTGTTTTCACTACACGGTGTCCATAACTTGAAAGAAGCCTTGTGGCATTGGGACAATTGGTTCGATGAATAATGAGTCCCTTGCCTGTAGACACAAAACCAAAAACATCATCTCCTGGAATTGGCTTGCAACAATTAGCCAAGGTGTATACAATTCTATCGCTGCTCTCACCAAAAATAATCAGTTCGGTGTCTTTTTTCGACTCGTATTTTTGTGGTCCCAAATCGGCCTTCTCAAGGTCAGCTTTGGGGATTTTTAAAGGCTGAATTTTGTCGCTTACAACAACAAAATCCTTCAATTCTTTTAAATCAATTTCCTTGATAGCAACGCGATAAAAGAAATCCAAGGCAGATGGCAATTTATAAAAAGCAACCATCTCTTCAATATTGTGGTGAGAAAATGGGATTTCTGCAGATGCAAACTTTTTTTGTGCTGTATATTTTCCATCTTCAGCAACTTTTCTCTTTTCCTCTTTTAAAGAATCTTTGATTCTATTTTTGGCCTTGGCCGTTACAACCAAAGAAATCCAGTCATCACTCGGTTTTTGCTTGTTGGAAGTGATGATTTCAATTTGATCTCCACTCTTTAGTTTGTAGCTTATCGGAACCAGTTTATGATTTACTTTGGCTCCAATGCATTTTGAACCGATGGCACTGTGGATTGAAAATGCAAAATCCAACGCACTTGACCCAATAGGAAGCATTTTTACATCCCCTTTGGGGGTGTACACATATATTTCTTCTGCTAGAAACGATGTTTTGAAATCTTGCAAAAAATCAATCGAACTGATGTCATCATTACCCAACACTTCTCGTATTTGTTTAAACCATTTATCGAAACGATCGTCATCCCCTCCCCCCTCTTTGTATTTCCAATGCGCGGCAAGTCCCATTTCGGCTATCTCATTCATCCGTTTTGAACGAATTTGAATTTCAACCCATTTCCCTTGTGGGCCCATTACCGTTGTATGAAGAGCTTCGTAACCATTTGATTTGGGGTTGCTGAGCCAATCTCGCAATCTGTCGGGCGAAGGTGAATACATGTCTGTTACGACTGAATACATTTTCCAACAGGCTTCTTTTTCCTGATCAGAAGCCGTGTCTACAATAATTCTGATTGCAAACAGATCATAAACTTCTTCAAATTCAACATTTTTCTTCTTCATCTTATTCCAAATCGAATGAATCGATTTGGGGCGTCCATATATCTCGTATTTATAATCAGTCTTATCTAACCGATCTTTAATTGGCTTGATAAATTCATTGATGTACCGAGACCTTTCGCGCCTTGTATCAGATAGCTTTCTGGCAATCTGGCGGTAAATTTCCGGTTCCAAGTACTTCATGGATAAATCTTCCATTTCGGTCTTGATGGAATAGAAACCCATTCGATGCGCCAAAGGGGCATATACATAAACTGTTTCTGAGGCTATCTTCAATTGCTTCTCACGTTTCATGCTGTCAAGCGTTCGCATGTTATGCAACCGATCTGCCAGCTTGATAAGAATAACCCTAGGGTCATCAGTCAATGTGAGCAAGATTTTCCTAAAATTTTCAGCCTGCTGTGATGAATTATTGTCGACTACAGTAGAAATTTTTGTAAGGCCATCGATAATTTTGGTAATCTCTTGACCAAACTCTCTTTGGATATCCTCCAACGTGATATCTGTATCTTCAACCGTGTCGTGAAGCAATGCACATATTGTTGATCTTACCCCCAATCCAATTTCTTCGATGCAAATCATGGCTACAGCCAATGGGTGAAATATATAAGGCTCCCCACTCTTTCGGCGCATTGTTTTGTGGGCTTCAATCGCAATTTCAAAGGAGGAACGTACTAATTCCTTGTCACCCGACTTGAGCTTTGGCTTTAATACCCGCAAGAGAGCCCGGTAACGTCTTACAATTTCTTTCTTCTCCTGTTCGTCGTTTAAATTGTATTCTGGCAGGCTGATATGATTGTCTAAATTGTCCATTCAAAAACAAAATTACTAAATTTCAAAATGGATGGCTTTTTTTCATGAGTAATTCATACATTTGCACTCCTATTTGAAGAGAGAGGTTGCCAACTAGGGCAAAGTAAGTAAAATGCGGGTGTGGTGAAATTGGTAGACACGCCAGACTTAGGATCTGGTGCCGCAAGGTATGGGGGTTCGAGTCCCTCCACCCGCACTTCCTCTCTCTTTTTTTTTAACAAAATTTTTTATGGCACAGATTTCAAGAGAGCAGATAGCCCCACTTCATGAGATAATCAAAATCACTGTGGCGCCGGCTGATTACACCCCCGCGTTCGAAAAATCGTTAAAAACTTATGCCAAAACAGCAAACATTCCAGGGTTTCGCAAGGGAATGGTTCCTATTGGTGTTATTAAACGCATGCACGGTTCTGCAGTATTTACTGAAGAAGTGTTGAAAACCATTGAAACCGAATTGACGAAATACGTTCAAACCGAGAATATTTCCTATTTGGGTCAACCCCTTCCACAGGACGACAATGATCCTGGCACTTTCAATTATAATGACGGAAAAGAATACAGCTTTTCTTTTGAAATAGGTTTAAAGCCTGAGTTTACACTTCCTGATTTCGCTACACTTCCTACAAAAACTTATGTTGTTCAAGCAAATGACGAGATGGTTGAGGAAGAGATAAACAGGATGCAACAGAAATTGGGAAACATGACAGAACCTGAGTCTGTTTCAAGTGAAGAAGAAGTGTTGAACGTAGCCTTTGAACCTTGTAATGAAGCAGGCGTTGTTGAAGAAGGATCGTCTCCAAAAGAAAATTCATTGTTGGTTAAATACTTCAGTGAAAAAGTTCGCAGCGAATTGATGGGAAAAAAGAAGGACTATACATTGGTTATACAACTGTCGTCTGCCTTTGAAGACAAAGAGAGAGATTGGGTTTCGAGCGATTTAGGACTTGATAAAAACAATTCTGAGGACATGTCTAAATACTTCTTGTTGAAAATCAACAAGATAGGTTTTGTAGAGAAAAAAGAGTTAAACGAGGAGTTCTTCAAAGAAGCATTGCCTGGAAAGGAAATATTAACTGAAGCTGAATTCCGTGCAGAAATACGCACACAGATAGAGGCTTATTGGAAACACCAAGCACAGCATCTTTTGGAGCATGAAGTTTTTCACATTTTGTCAGAAGATACGAAAATGGAATTTCCTGAAACATTTCTTAGGAAGTGGTTGCTACAAACCAATGAGAACAAAAAAACTGCAGAAGATATTGAGAAAGAATTCCCTGCTTTCCTTAACCAATTGAGATGGACCTTGGTGAGCAATGAAATAGCTTCAGGCAATTCTATTCAGGTGAGCAGAGAAGAGATCATGGATAGCTTGCGCCAGCAGCTAATGGGATACTTTGGATCTATGAACATGGGTGGAAACTATGATTGGCTAGACAGTTATGTAGAGCGAATGATGGGGGATGAAAAACAAGTTGAAAGTGCATACCAACGTGTATTCAGCTCAAAAGTATTGGCATGGGCAGCTTCTCAAGTTAAACCATCTGAAAATATTGTAACTGCAGCTGAATTTTTGGCATTACAAGAAAAGCATAACCATTAATAGTTCAAATAATAGTTCAAAGTTTTTAGTTTAAAGTTTAGGGTTTAATGATTAGAGGACTACCTTTAAACATTAAACCCTAAACTTTAAACCAACATCATGGCATTTTGTCCGCTTTTTTAAAAGGCATGCTATTTGGTTAATATTTGTTTTAACTTTCCGCAACAAAGAACCTACACACTATGAATTTAGGAAAAGAATTCGAAAAATTTGCCATAAAAGACCAAGGTATTTCGAGCAATACCCTTTATGGATATACCAAACACATGGTTACAAACCTAACCCCAAATATCATTGAGGAAAGGCCCATGAATGTTGCTGTAATGGATGTTTACAGCAGGCTTATGATGGATCGCATCATATTTCTAGGGTACCCAATCACAGATGAAGTAGCCAATATCATTACCGCACAATTGCTGTTTCTTGACAGTACAGACCGTACAAGAGACATACAAATGTATATCAATAGTCCAGGCGGATCCGTTCATTCAGGCCTAGGAGTATACGACACAATGCAATACGTTTCACCCGATGTGGCAACCATTTGCATCGGAGTAGCAGCCAGCATGGCAGCCGTTTTGATGTGCGCTGGTACTGAAGGTAAAAGAACCGCGTTGAAACATTCAAGGATTATGATGCATCAGCCGAGCGCCGGTGCGGGTGGACAAGCTTCTGACATTGAAATTACGGTAGCTCAAGTTAAAAAACTAAAGCTGGAATTGTATGAGGTGGTTTCACAACACAGCAACCAACCGGTAGAAAAAATTGCCAAAGACTTTGATCGTGACTTCTGGATGACAGCATTGGAAGCCAAGGAATATGGACTCGTTGATGAAGTTTTGGTACTCAATCCTAAAAAGCAAAAGAAAGCCTAAACCTAAAAACATGAAATTCCAACATACATACTCAAGTTTACAGAGAATGGAAGAAGAGCAAGAGCCTAAGGAAAACAGCAATATCATGGAGTCTATGGTATCTGGAGCTAGGTTTGACAAGAAATTTATAGAAGAAAGAAAAATATTTCTGTGGGGAGTGGTTGATGATAAGTCTGCAAAGGACATCACAGCCCGATTAATGTTCCTTGAAGCAACAGACCCCGGTAAAGAAATAAAATTTTATATCAATAGCCCCGGCGGAGTTGTAACAAGTGGCATGGTTATCTATGATACCATGCAAATGATTTCATCTCCAGTGTCTACTATTTGCATGGGAATGGCAGCATCCATGGGCTCAATTCTTTTGAGCGGTGGCGAAAAAGGAAGGCGTTTTATTTTTCCACATGGTGAAGTAATGATTCATCAACCTTCGGGTGGTGGACAAGGAACTTCAGCAGATTTGGAGATAATGGCAGAACAAATCAAAAAGATAAAAGATTTAGGAGCCAATATTCTAGCGAATAACTGCGGTCAGACTTATGAGAAAGTAATGAAAGATTTCGACAGGGATTATTGGATGGGCGCTGATGAGTCCGTGAAATATGGTATTGTCGATGGTATTATGGATAAAATTTAAATAATAATCACTTTCCAATGTACATTGGAAGCACTCTTTTTAGTTATGGCAAAATCAACCCTACATTGTTCCTTCTGCGGAAGAAGTCGTGACGAAGTCAAAATTCTGATTGCCGGACAGGAAGGCCATATCTGCGAAGGATGCGTGGATCATGCAAGAGAAATAGTTGAACAGGAAGTTACAGCCAAACAGGACGGCAAATCAGGATTCAAGCTGACGGTTAAAAAACCGATGGAGTTGAAAAAACACCTTGATGAATATGTTATTGGTCAAGACGAAGCAAAAAAGATTCTTTCTGTTGCGGTTTATAACCACTACAAAAGATTGAATCAAACTCCTTCCAATATTCAATCAGCAAAAAACAAAAAAGAACCTGTTGCTGAGGAAATCGAAATTGAGAAGAGCAACATCATCATGGCTGGTGAAACTGGAACCGGCAAAACATTGCTTGCAAAGACCATTGCCAAACTACTCAATGTACCCTTTGCCATTGTTGATGCCACAGTTTTTACAGAAGCAGGATATGTAGGTGAAGATGTAGAAAGCATATTGACCAGGTTATTACAGGTTTGCAATTATGACATTCCTGCAGCAGAAAAAGGCATCGTTTACATTGACGAAATCGATAAAATTGCTCGCAAAAGCGACAATCCTTCCATTACCAGAGATGTAAGTGGAGAAGGTGTACAACAAGGACTTTTGAAACTTCTTGAAGGTACTGAAGTTTTGGTACCACCACAGGGAGGACGAAAGCATCCAGACCAAAAACTAATCAAGGTAAACACACAAAATATTCTATTTATTTGTGGAGGTGCATTTGATGGTGTAGACAAAATCATTGCAAGAAGAGTAAATACCAACTCAATTGGATTTAATGTTAACAAGCAAATGCAAGATGACATGAAATCCAATTTACTCCGGTTTATCAATGCACAGGATTTAAAATCTTTTGGGTTGATTCCTGAATTATTGGGAAGATTACCAATAGTAACTTTTCTGAATCCATTGGACAAAGAAACACTCAGGGCAATTTTAGTTCAACCTAAAAATGCGCTCATCAAACAGTATGTAAAATTGTTTGAGATTGAAGGTATTAAATTGACTATTGAGGATGAAGTGTACGACTTTATGGTTGAGAAAGCCATGGAATATAAATTAGGTGCAAGGGGTTTGCGTTCAATATGTGAAAGTGTATTGACAGATGCCATGTTTGAAATGCCGTCGTCCAACGAAAAAGAATTCAAGCTCACAATAGAATATGCCAAGAAAAAATTTGATCATGCTAAAATGAGCATGCTGAAAGTAGCTTAGGTGTATACCATATCCCATGAAAGAATTAATCGAAAAGTTGATGAAAGAAGGAGGCATGACTGAAAAACAGGCATGGGATTCAATTAGAATAATCAAAGATTACGCAAAAAATAAACTTCCCGTATTTAAGGGAGCCATTGACAAGCTTTTTGATAAGTATGCGCCAAATCAAGAGGAAGATTTCCTTGATTAATTTTAGAAAACACAATAAGGAATCAATTTATCCAAGTTTTCTCTAGGAATACCTGCCATACTATAAAAATCATCAACTCCCTCTATTCTACCATGCGCTTTCCTAAATGCAATAATGATTTTTGCAATAGAGAATGAGGCATAAGGATGTTTAGAAAGCGAGGCGTAATCAATTGTATTGATTACTATTTTATTGATTGGGGAAGTATCATCTAAAAATATCATTGGAGTGATTTTGATCAAAACAGAATCTTGCAAGCCATAAACTTCTAAAAGTTGAATTAATTCCACAAACCCACCCAATTTATTTCGGTATTTAATAATACGAGAAGCCAATTTTTCACCAATACCAGGCAATAAGGTAAGCGAGGCACTATCAGCTTTGTTAAGGTCTAAGTGTAAGATTTTTTTTTCCTTCTGGTGCGTCTCTATTTTATTTTTAGAAGTCAACGCTAGCGAATCGAAAACGGCATATGGCATTATTGTTTCTATTAACTTCTCAGGTATTCCATATATTTTTTTAAGGTCCTCCTTGTTTTTAAAGGATCCACCCTTTGACAAATAGTTATTTATGGTAAGAGCACTTCTTTCACTCAGTCCCAACCGAATCCAATCCTCATTCGTTGTTTTATTTGGGTTAAAGGAAAATAGTTCAGTTTTTGTGATTGTTCTTCCCTTATTAATTTGAGAAGGACTATACAATCTTGACGACCGTTCAGTTAGGCTATCCTTGCGTTTGGTGAGAAGGGCTGAAGTTGAATCAAAATCAATTCTTGAAATTTGGATGGAATCCAGGTCTATTTGATCACTACTGAAAAATACAGGTAAAATCCATATTCCGGCAGATATCAACAACAACAGATATATACCGATGCGTTCATTCTTTGAGAAACCAAGAAGGGCAGTAATTGTTTTACGAAACATAATACTGCAAAGCTAATCTGCAGAAAGTCCTCCTCAATGAGGAAAAAACATTATGCTTCAGTATTATTCACGCTAAACACAAGTCCATCATAACCCAAGAACATGCCCTTAGGCAGCGATTTACTCACTTCGTCGTGTAGTCCCATTTGGTGGCTGATGTGTGTAAAATAAGTGGTAGGAATGTCCAACTCAATAGCGAGGTTGATGGCTTCCTGAAGGGTAAAATGGGATAGGTGTTTTTCTTTTCTGAGTGCATTTATAATCAAAATTTCGGAACCCTTAATTTTATTTTTTTCCTCTTCTGTTATGAAATTAGCGTCTGTTATGTAGGTAAAATTCCCGAAACGATACCCGAGTACTTCCATATTCAAATGCTTTACTGTAATTGGGACAATGTTGATGTCGCGAATGGAAAAAGCATTTTTCTCGATTACATTTAAATCCAATTCAGGAATACCAGGATATTTTTTTTCAGAAAAAGCATAATAGAAATCACGTTTTAATGCTTCTGCAGTTTCTTCACTACCGAACAAAGGCATAGCTTGTTGAGAGACAAAGTTAAAAGCCTTGATATCATCTAGTCCTGCGATATGATCTTTGTGAGAATGTGTAAACAAAACGGCATCCAAATGTTTTACTGATGACCTTAGCATTTGATAACGAAAATCGGGAGTGGTGTCTATTACAATGGTTGTTTGGTCAGATTTGATTAGTATGCTGCTGCGTAATCTGTTGTCTTTTTTATTCTTGGACAAACACACTTCACACTTACAAGCAATCATGGGAACTCCGCTGCTGGTCCCTGTTCCCAAAAATTCAATTGTAAGTTCCAAACTAAAATATTTAAAAAGCGAAAGGTAATGTAATGAAAGTAAGGCTATGCCGCAACATCGGGTGTTGATGTAATGTCTTCAAATAGTTTTTTACTATCCACACTTAATCGATCCGCCTCAATATTCAAAATAGAAAGCAGATCAACAAGGGTATTGATACGACCTTCTATCTGCAAAAATTTGTTTAAAACAACCACTTTTCGTGATTCCAAAATGCAAAATCCACTTTGAAATGTGCCCCTTTCGTACCTTATGATATAACCTGATTCAGCAATGATCTTTTCAATTTTATCAAGAGTGGCAGGGGTGAATCGGATTTTCATTATTGGTTTTTTACAAATTTACAAAATGCAAAAAGGCATTTGTACTGAAAAGACATTTAGTTTTAAACATTTTACCTGATTGTTGTGAATAATCAGTTTTAAAAATTAGCGTGTGGTCATCCGTATGATGGGTACAATCATTTCCTCCATGGAAATGCCCCCATGCTGAAAAGTGTTTTTATAATGATTGGCATAGTGGTTAAAATTGTTGGGGTAACAAAGATAATTTTGTTCTCCGGCAAAAATAAAAGAGGAGGTTACAGAATTCCGAGGAAGCTCTACTGATTGTGGATCACGAAAGGAAAGAACTTCACGTGGGTTATAATCGAGGTTTTTCCCCGATTTATAACGAAGGTTGGCAGTGGTTTGCCGATCACCCACAACTTTTAAAGGATTATTCACTTTAATGCTTCCATGATCGGCACAAAGTATCAGCGTGATTTTTTTTTCAGCCATTTTTTTTAAGGCGTGATACAACGGAGAATGGGTAAACCAACTGTGGGTAAGACTTCTATATGCAGCCTCATCAGAAGCCAATTCTTTCAACACATCACTTTCGGTTCTTGCATGGCTCATCATGTCAACAAAATTGTACACTATGATTGAAAGATCTTGTTCCAAAAGGTTGTGTGCCGATTCTGACAGCTTAACAGCATCAGCATGTGATGAAATTTTTTGGTAGCCAAAACGGATATCACTTCTGTTTAACCGAGATAATTGGGCTCCGAAAAAAAATGGTTCGTGTAAATTTTTACCCTCTTCATCATCTTCACTTATCCATTTATCAGGAAATTTTTTTGAAATTTCCAATGGTGTAATACCGGCAAACATTGCGTTCCGACAATACTGTGTAGCAGTAGGTAGAATTGAATAGAAAGTATCTTCCTCATTAAGCCTGAAAATAAGGTTCAACAAAGGCTCTATTGATTTCCATTGGTCAAAACGCAAGTTGTCCAAAATCAACCAAACGGTTGGCGTTTCTTTTGATATATGGGGCAATACCTTGCGCTGAAAAAGGGAATGACTAAAAACAGGTAGGTTCTGATCAATATTCTTGATCCAAGATGAATAATTTCTTGAAATGAATTTAAAGAATGAAGTGTTTGCTTCTTTCTTTTGCGCCAAGTGCATATCCATCATATCTCGGCTATCGCTTTTTTCCATTTCCATTTCCCAGAAAATAAGTTGCCTATAAAGCTGGGCCCAAGTTTTGTGGTTTGGATCTACATCGACACTATTAAGCAATGTCCTGAATTGTTGTTGGTATGCAGAGGTCGTTTTTTCAGCAACAAGACGTTTGTTATCAAGCAGCTTTTTTAAAACGAGTAGGACTTGACTTGGACTAACTGGTTTTATCAGGTAATCGCTAATCTGAGAGCCAATGGCTTCATCCATAAGGCTCTCTGTTTCATTTTTGGTAACCAATACGATTGGCAGCCAAGAATAGACTTCCTTGATTTTAGAAAGTGTTTGTAACCCACTCAGTCCTGGCATAGACTCATCAAGCAATACAATATCAGTCTGGTTGGATGCGAGGTATTCCAACGCATCAAAACCATTCGTGAATGTTTTTAGGGCATACCCCTTCATTTCCAAAAAACGTTTATGCGGTTCAAGGACTTCTATTTCATCATCGACCCACAATATTGAAGCAATAGACATTTTTACAATTTTATTGGGAAAAACAACGTGATTCCCGTTTAATAAAGTTAGCTAATCCCTGCTCGGCTTCATACCTTTGCAGTCACACTGAAAAAAATTTAACAATTAAAAAATAGCATGCCATTTAGGAAGATAATCAATGATCCTGTTTATGGGTTTATTACAATCAATGACCCGCTAATTTATAAGATTATTTCACATCCTTGGTTTCAGCGATTGCGCAGAATCAATCAAATGGCCATGTCTTACTTGGTATATCCAGGCGCCGTTCATTCTAGGTTACATCATGCGCTAGGGGCTTATCATTTGATGCACAATGCACTGTATGAATTGAGGACAAAAGGGATTGAAATAACAGAGAAAGAAGAGCAAGCAGCGAAAATAGCCATTTTATTGCATGACATTGGGCATGGACCATTTTCTCATGCGCTAGAATCGTTGTTGGTAGAGGACCTTGAGCACGAAACACTTTCATTGCTAATCATGAATGAGCTCAATGAAGAACTTGGAGGAGCATTGACGATGGCAATTGAAATATTTCAAAATACTTATCCAAAGAAATTTTTGCACCAATTGGTGAGTGGGCAGTTGGATGTGGACAGGATGGATTATTTAACACGCGACAGCTTTTTTTCTGGAGTGATAGAGGGGATGATTGGCTATGACAGAATCATAAAAATGTTGACGGTGCATGAAGGGGAGTTGATGGTCGAAGAAAAAGGAATCTATTCCATTGAAGAATTTCTTGTGTCAAGAAGGTTGATGTATTGGCAGGTATATCAGCATAAAACAGTGTTGAGTGCTGAGATGACCTTGGTTAAGATTTTGGAAAGGGCAAGGTGGTTGTATAATTTAGATCCAACAAGTATTGATTCAAACAGCAGGCTTGAAAATTTGATTTTCCGGGACATGGAACATTTTGGCAAAAGCGATTTGGCCTTGTTTTGTGATTTGGATGACAGTGATGTTGTAACCGCCATCAAGAATTGGAGGAATCATGCTGATCCAATTTTGTCATTATTGTGCAATACCTTGATGAGTAGAAAATTATTCAAGCTAAGGCTTCAAACCGAACCAATAACATTAGATGAAGTAATTGAAAAAAGAGCAATCTTAGCCAAGCAATTATCAATTTCAATGGAAGAATCATCGTTTTTGGTTTTCACGGGGAAAGCTGAAAATAGTTTGTATGATCCCAATAATGAAAGAATCAACATGCTGTTTAAGGACGGCAGTGTTAAAGATATTTCACAAGTAGATTCACCGCTCATCCATCAAACCTTGTCAAGACCTGTAAAAAAATTTTACATTTGTTTTTACCAACCTTAGTTTTAGCAGTCAAACTAATTATTTAACAAGCCCTAGTCTGATTTAACGAAATCAGATAGGAAGAAATTCATTCATATGCAATTTTCAGCGGAGCAAATTGCCTCATTAATTGGGGGGAAGATAGAGGGAGATGAAAATATTTCAGTTGGGTCATTTTCAAAGATAGAAGATGCAAAGAAAACCGATTTGGCTTTTTTGGCGAACCCTAAGTATGAAAGTTTTTTGTATACCACAAAAGCAGGAATCATCATTATTGCAGAAGATTTAGAAATCAAGGAATCAATTGATTCGACAATCATAAGGGTCAAAGATCCATATAGTTCCTTTGCTTTTCTTATGAAATACCATCAAGAAATCGCAGGACAAAAAATGGTTGGGATTGAAACACCTTCCTTTATTCATCCTACAGCAATCATTGGCAACGATGTGTACATAGGAGCTTTTGCATATATTGGAGAAAATGCCGTTATTGGAGATGGGGCAAAAATATTCCCCCATGTTTTTGTGGGTAACCAGGTAAAAATAGGCGAAAAATCAATTTTACATTCAGGTGTGAAAATATACCATGATTGTCTTATTGGTAACAATGTGGTGATACATGCTGGCACTGTCGTAGGAAGTGATGGATTTGGTTTTGCTCCACAAAAAGATGGTACATACCAAAAAGTACCTCAGTTGGGCAATGTTGTTGTGGAAGATTCTGTAGAGATTGGAGCAAATACTTGTATTGATAGGGCAACGATGGGCTCAACAATCATAAGAAAAGGTACTAAACTCGACAACCTTTTACAAGTAGCACACAATGTGGAGATAGGTGAAGATTGTGTAATTGCAGCTCAAACAGGTATCAGTGGAAGTACAAAAATAGGAAGAAGGGTAATGATAGGTGGACAAGTTGGGGTGATTGGTCATATTACCGTAGCGGAAGGAACAAAGGTAGGCGCGCAATCAGGCATCACAAAAACAGTGAGGGAGAAAAATACTTCATTGAATGGAACACCAGCCCATGACCACCTTTCATCAATACGTGCACAAGCAGTATTAAGAAGGTTGCCAGAACTTGAGAAAAAAATTATCGAATTGGAAAAAACCATTTCACTCCTTACGAAAGAAAAAGATACAGTTTCTTAAACATAGTTTACTCCAATTCAGGTTGTTACTTCTAGCAATGGCCTTGAAAAATGGCGTATCTTTGCAAACAATTCAATGCGATGAACGAAAAATTTAACCCCGACAAGCAGCACACGCTCAATCAACCAATCAGCATTTCCGGAACAGGTTTGCACACAGGTATTTTGGTGGATATGATTTTAAATCCAGCAAATCCTGGTTTTGGCATACAGTTTAAAAGGATTGATTTGCCTGGACAACCAACAATTAAGGCAGATTGTGATTTGGTTACAGATACTTCAAGAGGAACAACCTTGGAAGACAATGGAGCCAAGATCAGCACAGTTGAACATATCTTAGCATCATTGGTTGGAATGGGAGTCGACAATTGCCTTATTGAAGTCAATGGGCCAGAAATCCCAATCATTGACGGAAGTTCACAGCCCTTTGTTGAAATCATTGAAGAGGCAGGCGTAGAAGAGCAGGAAGCCGCAAAACATTGGTATACGATAGACACGAACATTTCTTATTATCATGAAGGCAAGCGTGTTGAAATGGTTGCTATGCCAGCTGTTGAGTACAAAGTGACAACACTCATTGATTTCAATAGTCCAGTATTAGGCACACAACATGCTGGCTTAAAAAGCATATCTGAATTCAAAACGGAAATTGCACCTTGTAGAACATTTTGTTTTTTGCACGAATTAGAAGCCTTGTTGTCAAATAATTTGATAAAGGGCGGAGACATCAACAACGCCATTGTAATAGTAGACAAACCGGTTTCAGAAGCTGAAATGGACAGGCTTGCAACCATCTTCAAAAAAGACAAAATTGAAGTCGAAAGTGGGGGCTATTTAAACAACCTCGAATTGAGGTTTCCGAATGAACCAGCACGCCATAAATTGTTGGATGTGATTGGAGACCTGGCCTTGATAGGATATCCAATCAAGGCACATATTATTGCAAACAGGCCTGGACATTTTTCAAATGTGGAGTTTGCAAAACTCATCAAAAATTACATCAAGAAAAACAAGCATGTAAAAAATGTACCTGTTTACGACCCTACTCAAGCTCCTGTTTACAATACGCAACAAATAGAAAAAAAGTTGCCCCACAGGTATCCTTTTTTGTTGGTTGACAAAGTGATTGAACTTACTGATACGTATATTGTTGGTATTAAAAATGTGACATTCAACGAACCTTTTTTTGGAGGACATTTTCCGGGTAATCCAGTAATGCCCGGTGTTTTACAAGTTGAAGCATTGGCTCAAACAGGTGGAATATTGGCAATCAATGCCTTGCCTCCTGGTGAGTATGACACTTATTTTGTAAAAATTGAAAACTGCAAGTTTAAACAAAAAGTAATTCCAGGAGATACCATGATTCTGAAGATGGAACTGGTTGGCCCAATACGCAGGGGGTTGTGCGAAATGCATGGCACCGTTTATGTTGGAAATAAAATAACCACAGAGGCCATATTGATGGCGCAATTAGTTAAGAGAGAAAGACTCTAATTAAAAACAATTAAAATAAATGATTCATCCACATACATACATACATCACAATGCGCGCATAGCCACCAATGTGAAAATAGACCCATTTTCTGTTATTCATCAGAATGTTGAAATTGGAGAAGGCACATGGATTGGAAGCAATGTAACCATCATGGATGGTGCGAGGATAGGGAAAAATTGCAGAATTTTTCCGGGGGCTGTAATATCAGCAGCACCACAAGACCTAAAGTTTGAAGGAGAAATTACCAGTGTTGAAATTGGAGACAATACAACAATCAGAGAATTTGTAACAGTACACAGAGGAACAAAGGACAGGTGGAAAACTGTTGTCGGAAATGATTGTCTCATTATGGCCTATAGCCACATAGCCCATGATTGCATTATTGGAAACAATTGTATCATGAGCAACAACACCCAAATGGCAGGTCATGTAGTATTGGGAGATTATTCAATCCTTGCAGGCATGTGTGCCGTTCATCAATTCGTAAGAATTGGTCAACACGCGTTTGTTGCAGGAGGCTCACTTGTTCAAAAAGATGTACCGCCCTATATAAAAGCAGGAAGAACACCACTATCTTATGCAGGGGTCAATTCCGTTGGTCTGAAAAGAAAAGGGTTTTCTGTAGAGAAAATAAATCAAATTCTAGACATCTACAGAACAATTTATAACAAAGGATTGAACACAACACAAGCTATAGATTTTATAGAGGAAGAGTTTCCTGTAACTGATGAACGCGATGAAATAATAACATTCATACGTGAAAGTAGCCGTGGAATCATCAAAAGATTCACTAAAAATTCAATGGATGAATATAACGGTGATTAATGCCGGAAAGCGATTTAACAGGGATTGGATTTTTAGAAATCTCAATGTAGAGCTGACTACTGGAATGCATTATGCGATAACAGGAAACAATGGTTCAGGGAAATCAACCCTTCTGCAATGCATAGCAGGTGCACTTTATATCAATGAAGGTTCTGTAAACTATTCAGAAAATAACATAGACATTAAAGAGGAAGATAAACATACTTATCTTTCAATTTGTGCCCCATACTTAGAGGTAATAGAGGAAATGACAGCCTTGGAATTCCTTAACTACCATGCAAATTTCAAGCCTTTTAAAAAAGGCATTGACCCAACTACAATACTCAATGAAATAGGCTTAATCAAGTCAAAAGACAAGCAAATTAGGTATTACAGCAGCGGGATGAAACAGCGGATAAAGCTTGCACAGGCATTTTTTTCAGACACCCCGTTGTTGCTGCTAGATGAGCCTTGTACAAACCTTGACCAGAAAGGAATTGATTTATACAACCACCTCATCGCAACCCTTTGTTCAAATAGGTTGGTATTGATTAGCAGCAACGATAAAACCGAATACCAAAGCTGTACTGAAGAAATAAAAGTGGGTGTGTAAAAAATGGGCACAGAGAAGATGTGTACTTTATGAATAGTGCGGTAACTTCGCACAAATTAAATATATGCATAAGGATAGCCTTGTATTTGACTTGCTCAATAAAGAATTAAAAAGACAAAGAGAGGGAATTGAACTTATTGCCTCGGAAAATTTTACTTCTTACCAGGTCATGCAGGCCATGGGTTCTGTAGCAACCAATAAATACGCCGAAGGATATCCAGGAAAAAGATATTATGGAGGTTGCGAAGTAGTTGATGAAATTGAAACATTGGCAATCAACAGGCTCAAACAAATTTTCAATGCAAGCTGGGCCAACGTTCAACCACACAGTGGGGCACAAGCAAATATTGCGGTATTTCTTGCTTGCTTGAAACCAGGAGATAAAATTCTTGGTTTGGATTTAAGCATGGGTGGACATTTAACCCATGGCAGTCCAGCCAACTTTAGTGGCAAAACATACCAAGCTTTTTTCTATGGGGTTGACAGGGAAACGGGGCTTGTAAATTATGAGCAGCTTGAGGAGACCGCACGCAAGGAAAAACCTAAAATGATTATTTGTGGAGCTTCTGCATACAGCCGTGACTGGGACTATGCAAGAATAAGAGCTGTTGCAGACGAAATTGGTGCATTGGTGTTGGCAGACATTGCACATCCAGCAGGATTAATAGCAACTGGTGTGTTGAATGACCCATTTGATCATTGTCATATTGTTACTTCAACAACACACAAAACACTCAGGGGGCCAAGAGGCGGGGTGATTATGCTAAGGCATGATTTCGAGAACCCATTTGGGATCAAAGATCCAAAAGGAAATACAAGACCAATGAGCTCTTTGTTAGACTTGGCAGTGTTTCCTGGAACACAAGGTGGACCACTTGAACATGTGATTGCTGCCAAAGCAATTGCCTTTGGAGAAATACTAGATCCTTCTTTCAAAATATACCAAGAGCAGGTTCAACTAAATGCACAAACAATTGCAAAGGCATTTACAGACAAAGGCTATCATTTGATCAGTGGAGGAACAGACAACCATTTGATGCTGATTGACCTGAGAAATAAAAACATCACCGGAAAAAAAGCCCAAGAAACATTAGACAGGGCACATATTACCTTGAATAAAAATTCTGTACCTTTTGATGACAAGAGTCCTTTTGTGACTTCTGGAATTAGGGTGGGAGTTCCAGCAATAACCACACGAGGCATGAAAACCGAACACATGCAAATTGTGGCAGATATGATAGATAAAGTGTTGATGAATGCAGACGATGAGCAAGTAATATCATCTGTAAAAGAAGAAGTAAAATCCTTCATGCAACAGTTTCCCCTTTACCCAGAACTAGGATAAATTAAACATATGATACAAAGAATACAAACACTTTGGCTTTTACTAGCAACTGGAATAGGTGCATTGATTTGGTTCCTACCCGTTTTTTCAGATGAAACCATTCTAAAGGATTTTTTCATCAATGAAAGTCTCTTCTTGATGCTTGGGGTTGTATTCTCTTCAATCACATCTTTTGTAACCATCTTTTTATTCAAAAAAAGGGGTACTCAAAAGCAACTGATTATAGTAAACATTTGTTTGGCATTAACCATCATTGTATTGGAATATGTAGAAGTGAAAAGTTTCAAAGCAAGTTTTAATATCCAACAAGGACATTGGCAAATCAGTGCAATCCTACCATTTTTCATCATTTTATTTTTAATCTTTGGATACAGAGGAATTAGAAAAGATGAAAAACTGTTGAGCAGTACAGATAGAATCAGATAAATACAGCCAATGAAACATTCATCAGGCTACACATTCCCAGTAAGTTTTCAGGATGTACATTATATAGCATCCTTGTATGCTTCAAATTCAGTGTTTGTTCACCAGAAACTTGCTGGTACTGGTTTAAAGCCAGGACTTGTGTTCAACGGAAAGCCTGTTGTAGCGTTGGGACTCATAGAATATAAGGAATCTGATCTTGGTGCTTACAATGAAGTTATTATTGCAATCCCAGTGATTCCGGAAAATGAAAAATCAGGTTATTCAAATTGGCTAGAATTGTATGCACCTCTGAAAAGTAGAAAACTCGGTCAATACATCATTCACATTCCTGTTAATTCAGTGCAGTCAATGGAGGCCGGAAGGGAATTATGGGGATATCCAAAAACAGTTTTAGGGATAAAACATGTGTTTAGTGACAATAAAATTGATTCTTCCATTTATAATGAAGACAGTGATAAAAGTATCGTTGAGTTCAGCGGGAAACTTGGGATTGGGATTCCAATACCAACGATGGATTTGATGACTTATTCATTTTTGAATGGAGAATTGCTAAAAACCAAGGTTGATGTGAAAGCCAACATGAGGTGGAATCCATTTGCAGATATTCAAATAAAAATAAAGGAACCATTGCATCCAATTTGTCTTGACTTGGATAGGTTTGGTATCTGCAATCAAAAACCACTGCTTACGGTTTCATCAACAAAATTTACAGCAAAATTTAATGAAGGTCTAAAAATGCACTAATTTTTTCGGCAGTCTCCTCCCACCCATCTTCTAACATAAAACAATGTGAGGCATTCGGGATAATCAATGGTTGGATGTTATAAAAGCTAGCCATTTTACGGGTATCAACTTCTGAAACAAGTTCATCATTTTGAGCCCCTACAATCATAAGAGGAACATTACTTTCAATACGCTTTGGCAACCTCAAAAATACCATTTCGATGAAAGCAAGAAAAGATTCATCTTGCAGTTTTTGCATGACTGATTCCATGTTTTGGTTTGATAGAGTATCAAAAAACATCAGCTTTTTCAACAATTTTTTATTTTTCATGATTGGAAGCCATGACATCCGCCCATTTGAAATCAAAAATTGAAGCGGAAAATTAAACAACAACCTACCAGCCAATTTCCACAATCCAGTATTGGGAACGGAACACAATAAGACTGCCCCGTTGACTTTAGAAGAAGCACGCTGCAAATAATGTTGGATGGTGAAACCACCCATTGAATGGCCGATTAAATAAATTGGACCATCAATGGAATCAACAACTTGAGTCAAGTCATCAACATATTCCATGATGCTTGTCCACCTAAGTTTGCCGTTTTTTTCACTAGATCCGTGGTTTCTGAGGCTTATTGCATAGGTATTGAAACCCCGATCAAAAAAAAATGGTGCAAAATTGTTGCTCCAAACCCATGCACCCATGCATGCGCCATGTACTAGAACAATAGTGCCTTTGCCAGTTTCCTGTGGATGCCGTTGTTTGTTAATTTCTAACTTCATTGCTGACATAATTTTTAGGAAGTTGGCGCAACAACCGACTTTTGAAACGATGGAAATTTACAGTAATGGTATGACGGGGCGTGTTGATTTGTTTGAAATCAGGGTTTTTCAATTCTTTTTCAATGTGCTTGGTTAGGTTCTCAGGCCTGGTCCATTTTCCTGCAAGTTCTCGTGACATGATTTTGCTTTGTAATTCAGATCCAGGCCAGATGCAACCTAAAGGTTGAAAGAGGCCAATGAAATAAATATTCTTAATCTGAGGGTGCAACATCCTCAACCACAAAGGAACTTCACCTTCAGAATAATCAATCAGGTTCTTCTCAAAAAAAGGATGGCTGATGATATACCCTGTACAAGCAATGATGCAATCATAAGTACCTTTTGTTCTATCCTTAAAAAAAACCTCTTTCCCTTCCAGCCGATCTATCTCTTTTCTTGGCTTGATTTTTCCATGTCTGATGGTAAAGAATAAGTCTTCATTGATGGTCGGATGATGAGAGCCGAGTGGACCATCTGGATTGGGCAAACCATAATCAGAATTTTTTCCAAACCTAACTCGAAGACTTAAGGAAGAAAGCTTTTGCCACAAAAACTGAGGTAACCAATGAATTTTTGTGCTAAAAACATCAGCGGGTTTTCCCATCATGAATTTAGGAGCAATCCAATAACCCCTTCTCCAGCTAATGTCTACGGAAGCCGCTACCCTGCTGCTTTCTACAGCAACATCGCAAGCTGAGTTCCCACCACCAATCACCAACACTTTTTTGTTTGTAAAGTGAGAGAATTTTTTAACCTCATGAGAATGGATGAACTCACCCTCAAAACTGCCTGGATAGTTAGGCATTCTAGGAAGCCAATGATGACCATTGCAAACCGCCAAAGCATCAAAAATATCTTCCTGAATGATGCCATTCTGTTCAACAGTTACTTTCCATTTGTCTTGGTTGATTGGTTCACAATGCTGAACCAATGTATTGAACTTAATGTGTGGATATAGGTTAAAATGACGGGCATAAGATTGGAAATACGCTGCCAGGTTTTTGTGAGAAGGGTAATCGGGATAATCCAAAGGCATGGGAAAATCTGCATACTGACTGAGTGTGCGAGATGAAATGATATGGGTTGTTTCAAAAACAGAACTATGCCCTACTTCTTCCGAAAAAACCCAATTTCCGCCCACATCAGAACCGAAGTCATAGACAATAACATCATGACCTTCATCCAACAAATTTTTTGCTGCAGTAATTCCGGAAGGACCCGCACCGATTACGCAAACACGTTTAGCCATGAGGAAATATTTTAAAGTAAACGATAATTATACCAAGTTAATTTAATGTTCGTAAAGTTTGAAAGAATCACCGTCAAAAAGACCTTTGTCGCTCAATTTTACATGGGGGATGACGAGCAAGGCCATGAAAGAAAGCGACATAAATGGAGATGAAAGGGTTGACCCTAATTCTTTTGCTGCAATGTCAATTGCTGAATATTTTTCTGCAACTTCATACCCATCATCAGCACTCATAAGTCCACCTATAGACAACGACAGCACTGAATATTTGTTATTTCCGACGCAACTAACCCCTCCTTTGCATTTTATAATTAAATTGATGGCATGCAACAGGCTTTCGTCATCAACACCAACCGCAACAATGTTGTGAGAATCGTGGGCAACAGAAGAGGCTATGGCGCCGGATTTTAGTCCAAACCGATGAATAAATCCCTTTGCAATTGGGGCTTTGTGGTACCTGTTTACAACAACAATTTTCAATACATCTTTCTCTACGTTACTAACCCATGCGCTATTGGAATTTTCAGGTTTGAGGTCCAATTTAGGGGTAATCAATTGACCGTCGAGACATTCAATCACAGGCAAATCGTATTCGCCAGTTGCCTGGATGTTCAAGTCAGCCAACTGAACTTCATCTATACCAAAAGAATTAATGATTTTTAACTCCGAATTGCTTTTTTCAATCAAGGAAACTCCCTTTTCAGCAACTTTTTTGCCATCAATGAAAGTGGCCAATACATTGAAATCGGTCAAATCTTCAAGCAAAATAAAATCTGCAGGATCACCAATTCTTAACATACCCACATCCAATTTATAGTGGATTATTGGGTTGACACAGGCGACTTTCAACACTTTGAAAACATCATAACCAAGGGAAACTGCCTTTGCGCAAAGTTTGTTGATATGCCCTAACACAAGGTTATCAGGATGTTTGTCGTCGCTACAAAACATCATCATTTCATGATTGTCGGCTATGAGGGGAATCAGTGCATCGAAGTTTTTTGCAGCACTACCCTCCCTGACAATAATTTTCATGCCAAGAGAAAGTTTTTCTTTGGCCTCGTCCAACGTAAAACACTCGTGGTCTGTAGAAATACCACGCTTGATGTACGCTTCTAGATCAACACCACGGAGACCGGGTGCATGCCCATCAACAGGTTTACCAAAACCAAGTGCAGCATTGATTTTACTAATTACATCAGGATCCCCATGAATGGCGCCCGGAAAATTCATCATTTCACTGAGGTATTTTATATCGTTATCAGCCAATAATGAAGCAACATCCTCCACATTAATATCTGCACCAGCCGTCTCAAAAATGGTGGCAGGTACGCAGCTAGGTGCCCCGAAATTGAACTTGAACGATACGGTTTTGCCGTTGTTGATCATAAAACGGACGCCCTCCAACCCGCAGACGTTAGCAATTTCATGGGGATCGCTAACAGTAGAAACGGTGCCATGAACAACAGCAAGTCGAGCAAATTCAGAGGGAATCAGCATAGAACTTTCAATGTGCACATGAGCATCGATAAAGCCGGGAGAAATAAAAGGGAGGGAGGGATCAATACAATCTGACGGCGATAACGAAATAGCATGAATCTTGCCATTATCTACAGTTATTTCTGCGGAACGAATGGAACGATTCATGCAATCAACAAAGTTGGCTTTGATAGAAAATTTGTTCATGATGACGGTAATTTACAACAGAAAGGTGTCCAAAAAAACTTCTTTAAAACCACTCATCCAAAAAAAAATAGAATTAACCATTCGTTTTAACAATAAAAAACAAAGGATAGTATCTTGCATTCATAAACACAATAAACATGAAATCAATTAAATTATTAACGCTTGCGATTGTGGGCCTTTTTTTTACATCATTTTCATTTGCACAAACAGCAGATGAAGTTGTAAATAAGCATATTGAAGCCATTGGAGGAAAAGAAAATTGGAAGAAAATTACTTCCATGCGTTCTGAAGCTACATTAAGCACTCAGGGTATCGACATTCCAGTAATCATCAGCCAAGTTCACAACAAGGGTGTAAAGCAGGAATTTACTGTTATGGGGATGAGTGGATATTCGATCATCAGTGTTGATGGTGGTTGGAATTTCAATCCAATGGCAGGACAAGAAAAGCCAGAGCCGATGACGCAAGATGAATTGAATGTAGGCAAAGAACAGCTTGATCTTCAAGGGGAAATGCTGGATTATAAAGAGAAGGGACATTCCCTTGAATTGCAAGGCAATGAAGACATAGACGGTGTTTCTTGTTTTAAAATCAAATTGACAAGAAAGAGTGGTAGAGAATCGGTTTATATCATTGATCCAAAGTCTTTTTATATCATTAGAATGATTTCGAAAATAACTGCTAATGGACAAGAGGTTGAATCAAAGGTGAATTTGAGCAACTATCAAAAATTACCAGCAGGAATTTTCATTCCTTTCACCATGGAGAACAGTGCATTGCCTGCACCAATCACCCTGACCAAGGTTGAAGTGAATATTCCAATTGCAGACACTGTTTTTAAAGTTCAGCAATAAAAAAAATTAGAAATAATCATTACCCGGCTAATTACCGGGTTTTTTTTTACATAAAACGAACAAAATCATATGAGAAAGTTTAAAATCCTTTTGTTGATTCTATTACTGAATGCACTTTTCTTGCATGAAGCAACAGCACAAAACGAGGTGAATTCAAGCATGTTTGGAACCATGGAAGCACGGCAGATGGGCCCAGGTACCATGAGTGGCAGGGTTTCAGCAATTGAAGGGGTCAATTCAGAAAATGGCAAGACACTCTATATAGGAACAGCTGGCGGAGGTGTATGGAAAACTACCAATGCAGGAGCATCTTTCAAGCCATTATTTGATAAATATTGTCAGAGTATCGGAGCCATTGCCATCGATCAAAAAAATCCGAAAATTGTTTATGTAGGAACAGGCGAAAGCAACATGCGCAATTCTGTTTCGATTGGTGATGGATTTTACAAAACCACTGATGGAGGAAGCAGTTGGAGCAAAATGGGGGGATTGGATTCAACAGAACATATTGCCAAAGTAGCAATAGATCCCTCCAACAGCAATACCGTTTATGTAGCAGCGCCAGGACCCTTATGGAGCGATAGCAAACACAGGGGATTGTATAAGTCGGTCGATGGAGGTAAAACTTTTGAAAAAATCCTCTTTATTTCTGAGAAAGCCGGATGTGCAGACATCACCATAGACCCACAACACCCTGAAACAATTTATGCAACAACCTGGGAATTCAGGAGAACCCCTTATTCGTTTTCATCAGGAGGAGAAGGAAGTGGTGTATGGAAAAGTTTAGACGGTGGAAAAAGTTGGAAACAATTAGAGAATGGATTGCCAGCCAAGCCTTATGGCAGGACGGTGGTTGTGTTAGCACCTTCATCACCCAAAAATTTAATAGCCATAGTAGAATCCAAAAAAACAGGATTATATATTTCATCAGATGGTGGAGAAAACTGGAAGCAACAAAGTGCATCACTCAATGTGGTAGCCAGGCCATTCTATTTCAGCACTTTGGCGATAGATCCTTTGGATCCAAAGCGGGTATATAGGCCTGCATATTCTTTTTCTTTTTCAAGTGATGGTGGATATTCATTTGCAGAAGCCAGTGGAGATGGCGGCTGGGTGCACAGCGACCACCATGCCCTGTGGATCAATCCCAACAACACAAATCAACTTTATCTAGGAACCGATGGCGGTGTTTATACGAGCATGGATAAAGGGGTAACATGGATCTTTAATCAAAATCTTCCCGTTGGACAGTTTTATCATGTAGCGCATGACTTGAAAAAGCCCTATAGAATATATGGAGGGTTGCAGGACAATGGCAGTTGGGTAGCACCATCATCAGCAGCATCAGGGGTTTCTAATGGCGATTGGAAATCGATATATGGCGGAGATGGCTTTTGGGTTGTTCCAGATCCTAATGATGACAATATAGCCTATGCTGAAGCACAAGGGGGCAACATGGCGAGGGTTGATTTAAGAACTTCCAAGTATGTGAACATACAGCCATTTCAAACTTCTGGAGAAGATAAATTGAGGTGGAATTGGAATACGCCAATAGCAACAGGGAAATCAAACAAAAAAAATCTATACACAGGCGCTCAGTATTTGTATAAGTCTATTGATCAAGGAAGAAACTGGCAGCGTATTTCACCAGATTTGACAACCAATGACAAGAAAAAACAAGAGCAAGAAAATAGTGGCGGATTGAGTGCAGACAATACCTCTGCAGAAAATCATACAACGATATTTACGATAGTGGAATCGCCTTTGGATGAAAAAATTATTTGGGTAGGAACAGATGATGGAAATCTACAAGTAACAAGAGACGGAGGATTAACTTGGGTGAATACATCTAAGCAGATTGCCGCATCAGGGGTACCCGCTCAAACCTGGGTAAGCAGCATTGAGCCCTCGCATTTTAGCAAAGATGTGGTATATGCCACTTTTGAAAACCACATGTATGGAGATCATAAAACCTATGCCGCAAAAACCACGGATGGCGGCAAAACATGGAAAGCGTTTCAAAGCAATGAGTTTACAGGGTTCGCACATAGAATCATAGAAGACCCGGTGAACAAGGACTTGTTATTTTTAGGAACAGAGATGGGATTGTTTTCCAGTGTGGATGGAGGAGCAAATTGGTTCAGGATGAAAAACAACAACATCCCTTGGTATTCATTGGTACGCGATTTGCAAATACATCCGGAAACAAATGATTTAATAATTGCAACACATGGCAGGGGGATTATGATTATTGATGATATCTCTAGCATGAGAAATCTGTCAAAAGAAATTCTAAGCAAAGAAGTGCACCTATTTGAAACTGGGAATATTACTCTGTCAACTGGAAATTTCGGATCAGGTGGATCACCGAGTACTGGAGGTTGGGTTGCACCAAATGCCCCTTCCTTGAAACCGTTTCAATATTATTTGAAAGACAGATTAAGTTCTGGAGAGGTTAAGTTAGAGATTTATGATAACTCAGGTAAACTGATACAAACCATTCCAGGAACCAACCGGAGAGGGATTAACAGGGTAACATGGAACCAGCGCATAGCACCACCCAAAACAGCAAGCGGGGCAACAAAACCAGATAATGGCGCGTCGTTGGCACCTCAGGTATTGCCAGGAAGTTATTCTTTGAAATTAAAAATTGGAAGCAAGGTATTTGAACAGAATTTTACGCTGTTGCACGATGCACAAGGATCCATAACCCTCAAGGAAAGAGAAGAACAACATGCAGCAGCAACAGCACTTTACAACATGCACGTAAAGTTGGCATCTATTGTATCCGCCATTTCTTCCAAGCAAAAGGAATATACAGGCATGGTTGAAAAGATAAAAAACAAGAAATTGTTGGACTGGGGCAAGAACTACTTGAATGCATTGGAAACACTTAGAGCAGAACTAATTCCTACAAAACAAACATCAATGTTTGCAGATGAAAAAAGACTTAGGGAAGAGATTACTGAAGTTTACCTACCGCTCTGTGTGAATGAAGCTGGACCAAGCAATTTGCAATTGGCCAACATTAAAACACTAAACGGGAAAGTAGAAGAAGCTGGTAAAAAAATGCAAGAGATAGAGCTTCAATATGAGCAAAAACTGAAAAATGGGTTAATCAAAGAAAAAATAATGAACCCATAAATTATCAAAAAAAAAGCTGCAAAATTTGCAGCTTTTTTTTATTCTTCATCAGGAGAGATTCGTATTAATTTTAAGCTTTTGACCGGAGCTACAATTAAGGGGAATTTTTCTACAGTCACATTGCTTGCATCAAGATTGAATCCTTTTTCTTCAGAGAGAGAAATCTCTTTCAACCAAAAATAAAGCTTCATCACAACCCTTTCCCAGAAAGGAAGTTCATTGTCTTGGCTCAGGAATTTCTCCAGCACCACAAATTCAAAGTCACCTGCAATGTTGTTTCGTTGTAGGCTTTCGTATCGAGAGGTGATGTTAACTTCCTTATTGGAAACCATGTCTTCAACAACCTTGCGAAACATCAGGTTGATTTTGGGTTGAACGCGGAACCCCAGCCTGAATTCAACACGAATCACTTCATTCGGGATGATTGTTTGCACTTCATATTCGCAGGTATAAGGATCATCCAATGTGTCAACATGAACAAACCAATAAATATCTGCCCTCTTGGGCTTTTTATTCAATATGGAGTGTATGATTTTGTATTCAATCTCCTTAGGATTGTTGGCACTGCTCAAATAAACCAAGTGCGTAGCATATTTATTGATAGAAGCATCATTGCTGAGTTCTTGCAAAACAGGTAGGTAGTTTTCAAGACGGGCAAATTCTACGTATCGATTCTTGATTTTTCTGGATTTGAACCAAACATACATAATTAGAAAAAAGATACCGCCCACAACCAATGTTGCGAAACCACCATGAGGAAATTTTTCTAGATTGGCAATTAGAAAACTAGCCTCGATGGTAAAATAAACAATAAGATAAAGATAAATCCAACCTGGTTTAACCCTGTGAAGTACAAGGAAGTTAGCAAAAAGTATTGATGTGGCAAACATGCAAAGTGTTATTGCTAACCCATAAGCAGCTTCCATGCTTCCTGAATTTTTAAAGTATAAAACGATACAACAACATCCAACAAAAAGAATTCCATTTATGGCAGGTATAAAAAGTTGACCTCTTTCCTCGGTAGGGTAAGCGATTCTGAATCTTGGCCATAAATTTAAGCGCATGGCAACACTAATAAGGGTAAAAGAACCACTTATCATTGCTTGGCTGGCTACAATCGCAGCCGCAGTGGCAATGATTATACCAAAAAGAAGAAATGAATTAGGCATAGTAGCAAAGAATGGGTTTCTTAACAATTCTGCTTCTGGATGAGCACTGATGAAGGCAGCATCTTTTATTAAAGTGGAATTGGCAAAAAGTTTTCCGTTTTGGGTTAATAAATAAGCCCCCTGCCCCAAATAATTTATAATTAAACTTGATTTAACCCAAATCCATGTTAATCGAATATTTTGTTTTCCACAGTGTCCTAAATCTGAGTACAATGCTTCAGCACCAGTTGTACAAAGAAAAACAGCACCTAAAAGCCAAAACCCCTCTGGGTAATTAACAAGGAGATTTATAGCATATTGAGGGCTAAATGCTTTGAGAATGGTCCAATCGTCTGCTATATTTACAATTCCAAGAACCGCTAGCATTCCAAACCAAATAAACATAATTGGTCCAAACATTTTACCGATGGAAGCCGTACCAAATTGTTGCATAAAAAAAAGGACGGCAAGTATACCCAAAACAATATAAACAATCTGCATTTCAGTAATCGCAGCGAATTTCGGGAGCTGAGCAAGTCCTTCAACTGCTGAGGTTACTGATATTGGCGGAGTAATAATTCCTTCAGAGAGCAATGCAGCACCACCAATCATGGCGGGAGCAACAAGCCATTTTTTCCTTCTCCGGACCAAGGTATAGAGTGAAAATATCCCACCCTCACCCCTGTTATCCGCTCTCAGTGTCAGGATTACATACTTAATTGTTGTTTGAAGTGTGAGGGTCCAAATGATACAAGAGATCCCCCCCAAAATCAACTCATCACTAATAACCCTACCGTTTATAATGGCGCTGAAAACGTAGAGAGGAGAAGTTCCAATATCTCCATAAATAATCCCCAAGGCTATCAGTAACCCAGCACCGGTTACTTTGTTCATGTTTTTACTCACTGTAGCAGAAATTAAATTGCCGAAAAATGGCTAGACAAAGCTATATGAAAATATTTATTGTTTCTCAAAAGCATAAAAAATTAAAATTTACATAAAATTAGAAATGCTTTTAGAGAAAAGAGCCAAGATAAAAGATTCTTTGGAAGGGTTCTCTTAATTTTAGTAAAGAATAAGAAAAAATGAAAAAAACATTACTCCTCATATCACTCTTGTTTTCTTTTGGCCTTCTTCAAGCACAAAAGATTTCGTATTCCGTTACCGACAAGGATGACATCAGAGACATGAATTTTGAGATTATTGGAAAGGTTGGTGGCAATTACAATGTATATAAAAATTTCAAAAGCCGGCACGACATTTGTATTTACGACAATGACATGGTCATGAAAAATCGGGTTAAGATGGATTTTCTTCCTGATAGAGTCATTAATGTAGAGTTTGTTTCTTACCCCGATTTTTGTTACATGATTTATCAATACCAAAAAAGGGGCGTGCTGTACTGTAGCATGGTAAAAATCAACGGAGAAGGAAAACTGATGACAGACCCTGTCATTTTGGATACAACACAAACAATAGGTTTGGGAGAAAATAAAATTTATAGTGTCATTAACAGCGATGACAAAAAAAAGATCATGGTATTCAAGGTTAAGCGACTCCACGAACGTCGATATGAAATCACTTCACTTCTTCACGACAATGAGATGAGTTTACTCAAGAAGAGTGCCTTTTACCTACAAACCAGTGATAGAGAATGGTCGTTTACTGATTTTTTGGTAGACAACGACGGTGATTTTATTTTTGGGAGATGTGGCAGAACGGGGGGCAGGGAGTATATCAATAAGTTAGACTTGATTTATAAACAGGCAGATCAAGACAAGCCCATTGTAATCACGTTAGAGCTAAAGGATAAAACCCTAGATGAAGTAAAGCTGAAGTTTGATAACTACAACAAACGAATAGTGGCAACTTCGTTGTATTACAAGCAGAAGCGAGGTAATATTGATGGGTTGTATTCAATCATTTGGGATAAAAAAAATCAACAGATTGTAAAAGAAACGAATTTTCAATTTAATGATAGCTTGCGATTGGATGCAAAAGGTGACAATGGTTCACTAAAAACCGCATTCAACGACCATTTCATACGACAGATAATCCCTTCTCAGGAAGGTGGATTTGTTATCACAACTGAATCCTATTTCTCCTCTTCAAAAGCAAATTCATGGAATAGGTTTGATTATTTGTATGGAAACAGCATGATGTATCCCTTTGACTTTGGGTATTACAGTCCACTAAACCGCATGAACTATTTGGGCATGTATGACCCTTTCAATCGCTTTAACCAAAATAATCTGGTACGTCATTCTTCCGAGAACATTATGGTTTTTTATTTTGGCGCTGATGGAAAACTTCAATGGAGCAATACCATTAGAAAGAACCAATACGATGACAATATAGACTCGTACATTTCATTTACATTGTTTAACACAGGGAATGAGTTAAGATTTTTGTTCAATCAAAAAGAAAAAAGAGAATTGCTCCTGAACAGTGCTACAATTGATGGCGATGGTAAATTAAAAAGACAGCCTACATTAAAAAATTTAAGCAGGGATTATGATTTTATGCCAAAATTTGGAAAACAGGTTGGATTAAGACAAATAATTTTACCCTGTATGTACAAGAACTATATTTGCTTTGCAAAATTAGAATTCTGATAAATTAACAGTGATAAGACTTTTCAAGAATAGCAATCCATTATCCATTTTACTGCTTGTTGTCATAGCAGCCATACCCCATTTAAGGTTTTTTTCAGCAGAGAATCAACCTACTACCCTGGTTGAAAACGGATTGCTATTGCACTATTTTCTACAGATAACAGAAGGCTTTTTTGAGAAAGCTACCGTCTTAAATATGATGGTATCAACAGCTTTAGTTGTAATTGAAGCCTTGTTCTTTAACAAAATACTCGTTGATCAGAAAATTTTTGAACGACCTGGTTTTCTGCCAGCCCTGAGTTATGCGCTGATGAGTTCATTAGTCCCCCACCACTATCAATCGTATATGTTGATCATCAATGGACTTTTGTTGATATCAATTAGAAACATTTTATCTGTCTACAAAAAAAACAAGGTCAATAATGCCATTGTGGTTGCAAATTTTATCATTGGGCTAATAACTTGTTTCAGCCTTAGCTATTTACCCTTATTTTTTTGGATTGTCATCTCATTGCTTATCATGCGTCCCACCTCATTGCGTGAAATCATGTTAGCAATCACCGGTTTTTTTCTCCCATATTATTTTTTGATTTCAGGTTTATTTTTAACATCAAACCTAATTCAAACGAATTTAATGCAGATGCCGGATTTTAGCATTGTAGTTCCAAATTTGGATAAGCTTGCTTGGTTAAAAATTTTATTCTATACAATCCTTCCTATTATGGGACTATTAGGATACAATAGTACTGTGGGGAAGATGCTTATCCAAGGAAGAAAAACTTATATCGTGATGTTAGTTCTTTTCCTAAGCACATTGTTGATTAATGCTGTATCATTGGTCAATTTTCCATTTATGCTGTACATATTGATTGTACCGGGGGCTTTCTTAATTACACCGCTGTTTATTTCCAGCAAAAGAACAATACTACCTAACATTTTATTATTGCTGATAATATTGCTGTGTTTCTTGGGTTAAAGTAGTGGTTGAACCAACCACATTCAAAGAAAGGTCATAAATTTGCATTAAACAGAACAAACATGAAATTTGGCGTTGTGGTTTTCCCTGGATCCAATTGTGACCAGGATATGATTGGAGCATTGAGAGATGATTTAGGACAAGAGGTTATTGAGTTGTGGCATAAAGACAACGATTTATCTGCTTTTACTACAGAGGATTGTATCGTACTGCCAGGGGGGTTTTCATTTGGAGATTACTTGCGGTGTGGCGCCATTGCTCGGTTCAGTCCAATGATGCAACAAACCATTGAATTTGCCAAACGTGGGGGTAAAGTACTTGGTGTATGCAATGGTTTTCAGATTTTGTGTGAATCAGGTTTGCTTCCAGGAGTGTTGTTGAAAAACGAAAAACAACAATTCGTTTGTAAAAACGTTTATATAATAGGCGAAGAAAAGAAGCCACTGATGATACCTATTGCGCACGGTGAGGGACGCTATCATGCGGATGAAAGCACCCTTCGTGAGTTGATAAACAACAATCAGGTTATTTATCGTTATTGTGACAAGGAAGGTCACATCACAAAGGAAGCCAATCCTAATGGAGCGGCAGATAATATCGCGGGCATTTGCAACAAAGAAAGAAATGTTTTTGGCATGATGCCCCATCCTGAGAGGGCATGTGCTGAGAAATTACACAATACAGATGGAAGAATTGTTTTTCAGTCGCTTTTTCTGCATTCCGTCCAAGAAATAATTAACGCTTAATTTTATTTTATGAAAAAAAATATTGCCTTAGCTTTTATATTGATGATGGGCTCATCCCTCGTTTCAACTGCTCAAGTAGGTTCTGGCAAGCAGGTGAGTTGGGCATCAACGTCAAAAAAGATCGGAGATAAACAATACGAAGTTCGTATCACAGCAACAATTGCTGGAAACTACCACATGTATGCCCAAGTTGCAGGGGTTGAAGGTCCGGTGCCTACAACATTTACTTTTACGGCAAATCCCTTGTTGGCGCTTTCTGGTAAGGTTCTTGAGCAAGGAAAGAAAATAACGAAAAGGGAAGATGCTTGGGACGGCAATGTAAATTTTTACGAAAAGACTGCAACTTTTATTCAGATTGTGCGAGTAAATACAAAAGCCAAAACTAACCTTAATGGGAAAGTAGAATTTATGGTTTGTAACGATGAACTTTGTTTACCGCCCTCAGAATTTGTTTTTAAAATACCCATAGGTGGTTAATCTTTAAAGAAATTACATGCATAAATATCCTGTATTCGCTCTTCTCCTTTTATTTTCATTGATTACAAAAGGACAGGACCAGGCAGCTATTGAGTGGAAATTCTCCTCAAAAAAAATTGCTGAAAAAAAGTATACCCTCATTTTTGAGACATCCAATGCGAACAATTGGGAAATTTATGATCCTTTATCCAATTTTGATGGAATCAAGGCGGCCGAATTGCTGATTTCAGACTCGTCCATTAAAATTATTGATTCGCTGTCTGCAACAGGAAAATCAACAACCATTTCAAGTGAAATATTTGAAGGGCAGAAATTTCAGGTCTATAATCAAACAGTTCAGTTAGTAGTCACTGTTGAATTTTCAGGCAATGTTCCAGCTGCCTTGCATGGTAACCTGACTTATACTTACGGAAAAGGAGATTCCTTCTTTCCAGGAGAGACTGCTAGTTTTGACATCAGTTTGGAAGGCGGCAAAAGCAACACTTCGAGCATTGTAATCAATGGGTTGGATTTAACAAAACCAATAAAGGACTGCGGCAATGGTGCAACGGAAGAAAAGAGCAGTTTATGGGGCATCTTCCTATTGGGATTATTAGGAGGCTTTGTGGCCTTGCTCACACCATGTGTATTTCCAATGATACCCCTCACCGTTTCGTTTTTTACAAAACATGCTAGCCACAAAGGATCAGGCAAAAGACTTGCCATCCTGTACGGCTTTTTCATTTTTCTGATTTATACAGCCTTTAGCATTCCCTTCCATTTGATTGGGAATGTTAGTCCAACTATTTATAACGACATCGCAACCAATATTTACTTGAATGTTGCTTTTTTTGCAATTTTCATATTCTTTGCCATTTCATTTTTCGGCTACTATGAAATAACCCTACCTGGGGGATTGGCTAATTCTGCCAATTCGAAGCAAGGGTCTGGCTTGGCAGGTGTGTTTTTCATGGCACTTACCCTGGCTATTGTATCGTTTTCTTGCACTGGGCCCATACTTGGTACGTTGCTTGTTGGAACCGCTACAGAGGGTGCTTGGCCACTAACAGCAGGATTGGCGGGATTTGGAGTGGCATTGGGTTTGCCGTTTGCACTTTTTGCACTGTTTCCACAATGGCTCAATTCATTGCCCAAAAGCGGTGGATGGCTCAATACGGTTAAAGTTGTACTAGGGTTTATCGAATTGGCGCTGGCCTTGAAATTCTTATCCAATGCCGACTTGGTAGCACATTGGTCAATCATCAAAAGAGAAGTTTTCTTTGGATTGTGGATAGTCATTTTTATAGCCATGTTTCTATACCTTATGGGATGGCTTCGGTTCCCTCATGACACAAAAGGTGAAAAGATTAACCCCTTCAGAAAAATATTTGCCTTGGTTGTATTGGCCTTTACCCTCTATTTGATGCCAGGGGTTACCAATACAAAATGGGCTAACCTCAGTTTGGTGAGTGGGTTCCCTCCTCCAGTATGTTACAGCTTGTATGCAAACCCTGTCAATTGCGAGGAGCCATTGAAGGATTATGATGAAGCATTAAAGCTTGCCAAAAAATTGAATAAACCCATTATGATAGATTTTACGGGATGGGCTTGTGTGAATTGCAGAAAAATGGAAGAAAATGTTTGGACCAAGCCGGAAGTAAGCTTGCTGATGGAAAAATACATCTTGGTTTCTTTGTATGTTGATGACAAAAGGGTGCTGCCTGCAGATCAACAACAGGTCTATACTACAAAAGCAGGCAGTAAAGTAAACATAGTAACGGTAGGCAACAAATGGGGATTGTTTCAAACAGAAAACTTTAATGCAAGTTCACAGCCTTGGTATGTATTGATTTCTCCAGATGAAAAGCTCCTTACTTCACCAGTAGGATATACACCAAATGCAACTGAATATGCTGCATGGTTACAGTGTGGGTTGGATGCTTTTGAAATGATAAAATAAAAAAAAGGGACTATTTCTGTCCCTTAAACTAACTATAGATGAGAAAAAAAGTCTTTTTATAGTGCAACCTGATGTTCTTCCATCATTTTACGCAAGTTGATCAAACCGTAACGCATTCTGCCCAAAGCGGTATTGATGCTACAATTTGTTTTTTCAGCAATCTCCTTGAAGCTAAGGTTTGCAAAATGCCTCATTACAATCACTTCCCTTTGGTCAACTGGCAACATGTCTAGCATTTGACGAACACGAGCATGACTTTGGGATTTCATGATTTTGCCATCAATCCCTTCTTCAGAAAGGTTCAAGGTTTCAAAAATATCAAAATCTTCGTTGTTGTTCTGAACCAAAGGCGAACGCTTTACTTTTCTGAAATGATCTACACAAAGGTTATGTGCAATTCTAAGAGCCCATGGCAAGAATTTTCCTTCATCGGTATAATTACCGGAGCGGAAGGTGTCAATGATTCTGATGAAAGCATCTTGGAAAATATCATCTGCAAGACTCTTATCTTTGACAAGAAGAACAATGGAAGTGAAAATCCTGTCTTTGTGTCGCTGAACTAGTTCTTCGAGAGCTTCGGAATTTCCGTTAACAAAAAGTTGAATTAATTGTTGGTCAGTTAGGTTGATAATGGATCTCATGAAATGGTTTTTGGTTGGATATGATTGGACTTTAGCTGAAAAAATTGAACTTGTTGCAAACACGAACACTTGTTTTCCGCTATCGTTTTTCAAAAATAGAATAATTGTGAGGGCTTCAAAGTTTTATTGAACTTATTTTAAGGAAATCAGTATTTACTTGTACAGCACTTACGCATATAAATGTCAAACTGAAATATTGCAGATAGTAAAAGTACTCGCCGTTTCATAAAAACATTCACTTTATATTTGTAAAATATTATGTTAAAAGCCGCGCCAGCAAAGGGAAAGAAGGGATTAGAAAAAAATGCAAACAAAAGCGACTCCATTTTTATTCAAGGAGCGAGGATGCATAATTTACGAAATGTATACGTAGAAATACCTAGGAATAGCCTCACTGTGGTCACGGGAGTTTCCGGTTCCGGAAAATCGTCGTTAACCATAGATACCTTGTTTGCAGAAGGTCAAAGACGCTATGCAGAAAGTTTAAGTGCTTATGCCCGTCAGTTTTTGATGCGGATGGACAAACCCGATGTTGATCACATTGCAGGCTTGTGTCCTGCAGTAGCCATTGAGCAAAAAGTGAATTCAAGCTCACCAAGGTCTACCGTTGGCAGCATGACCGAAATATATGATTACATGAGGTTGTTGTTTGCGCGAGTAGGAACAACAACCTCGCCTGTTTCAGGAAAGGAGGTCAAGAAAGATGATACAACTGATATTTTAAAAACCATTTGTTCTTTTCATACAGGCGATAAAATATTTCTTATCACGCCATTTGCAATTTCAAAAAACAGGAAGTTAGCTGAGGAAATGTCGCTGCTGTTGCAAAAAGGATTTTCAAGGTTGTTTGCAAGCGACAAAAATCAAATTCTACAAATAGAAGATTTGCTAGAAGATGCAAAATGGAAACCCAACGCAAGCACCTATTTATTGATCGATCGCTTTGTGGTAAAGGAATTTGATGAAGATGAAGAAAACAGAATCCTGGATTCCTTATCACTTGCTTTTTATGAAGGAGAAGGCGCGTTGTACCTGAAGAGGAATGATGAAAACCCTATTCGCTATTCAAATAAATTTGAAATGGATGGCATCCGTTTTGAAGAACCGGTGCCGAATCTCTTTTCATTTAACAACCCTTATGGCGCTTGTCCACTTTGTGAAGGGTATTCCCAAATACTCGGCATTGATGCAGACTTGGTGGTGCCTGACCAAAGACTAAGTGTATTTGATGGAGCAGTTGCGGCATGGAAGGGAGATAAAATGAATTGGTGGAAAGAACAGTTCATCAAAGGCGCTAAACAATTCGATTTTCCTGTGCACAGGCCTTATAATGAGCTTACACAAGAGCAAAAAGACATTCTATGGAAGGGGAATAAACATGCGCAGGGTATCAATGCTTTTTTTAAGGAAGTAGAAGAGAACCTTTACAAAGTGCAATTCCGTGTACTCTTGTCAAGATACAGGGGCCGTACAGTTTGTACAGCCTGTGAAGGTTATAGGTTAAGACAAGAAGCCTTGTATGTAAAAATCAACGGACTTCACATTGGAGAATTATGCAGAATGCCCATCAGGGATTTAGCCACTTGGTTTGAAAACCTTAAACTCAATTCACATAAAACAGCCATTGCCAAAAGAATACTGTTGGAATTAAACCAACGGATTGAAACAATGCTGAACGTAGGCTTGGGCTATCTTACCATGGAAAGGGTTGCCAATACGCTCAGTGGAGGAGAAAGCCAACGGATACAGTTAACAAGATGCCTAGGCAGCAACCTGACAAATTCACTTTATATACTCGATGAACCATCGATTGGGCTGCACAGCAGGGATACGGAAAGACTCATCAAGGTATTAAAAAACCTGCGTGATTTAGGGAATACCGTTGTGGTGGTTGAACATGATGAACTGATGATGCGAGAGGCAGACCATATCATCGACATGGGTCCGTTTGCCAGCCATCTCGGTGGAGAAGTTGTTGCGGCTGGAAACTATGATGAAATCATCAACACACCAAGAAGTTTAACAGGTGCCTATTTGAGAGGAGATGAGAAAATAGAGGTACCCAAAGAAGTTAGACCATGGCAACATTCAATCAGCATCATTGGGGCATCGGAAAACAACCTTCAAAACATTGATGTTGAATTCCCATTAGGCATTCTGACTGTAATCAGCGGCGTTAGTGGAAGTGGAAAGACTACGCTTGTCAAGAAAATCCTGTTCCCCGCCATTGAAAAAAACATCACTGGAATCTCAGAAAAACCGGGTTCTCATAAAAGCGTATCCGGCGATTTCAATTTAATCAAGCAAATTGAAATGATTGACCAAAATCCCATTGGGAAATCATCTCGAAGCAATCCCGTTACCTATATAAAGGCCTGGGATGCTGTAAGAGAACTGTTTTCTTCTCAACCGTTGAGTAAAATAAGGGGGTATTTACCCAAACATTTCTCTTTCAATGTTGATGGAGGAAGATGCGATGCTTGCAAAGGTGAGGGAGAACAAACAGTCGAAATGCAATTCTTGGCAGATGTTCACCTAACCTGTGAGAATTGTGGAGGTAAAAAATTCAAAGAAGAAGTACTGGAAGTCAAATACAAATCCAAGAGCATTTTTGAGATATTGGAAATGAGTGTAGATGAAGCGATTGAATTTTTTAGTGAAGAAAAGGATATATCAACCAAGCTAAAACCACTGAGTGATGTGGGGCTTGGATACATCAAATTAGGGCAATCAAGCAACACCCTTTCAGGAGGAGAAGCACAAAGGGTGAAACTGGCAAGCTTTCTTGGAAAAGGAAAAGGGCAGGCAGGAAAAATCATGTTTATTTTTGATGAACCCACCACCGGTTTGCATTTTCATGATATCAAAAAACTGCTGGCATCATTTAATGCACTGATCGATCAAGGACATACCATTATTGTCATTGAACACAACATTGATGTAATTAAGTCGGCAGATTGGGTCATAGAACTCGGTCCGGAAGCTGGAGATGAAGGCGGAAAACTTGTCTATGCAGGAAAACCAAACAAACTCAAGAACTGCAAAGAAAGCAGAACGGCACCTTTTATGAAATAATTTTGTAGCCGGGAAATTGAATTCAGTCAAAAAAGATTGATTTTTTCTGTAACTTAACGCTTTGCTTTAACATGAAAAAAATGATTTATGAATAATTCAAGAAGAACATTTATTCGCAACACAACACTTGCAGCACTAGGCACAACGCTGCTTCAACAGAATCTTTTTGCTAATGCAAAGAAGGGAGAGCTAACAGGCATCCAACTTTATTCAATCAGGGCCGATATGAAAGCAGACCCGATGGGAACGCTAAAGCAGCTAGCTGCCATGGGTTACAAGCATGTTGAACATGCAAATTATATCAACAGAAAATTCTATGGTTGGACAGCTAAAGAATTCAAAAAAGTACTGGATGATTTAGGCTTGAAAATGCCTAGTGGACATACTGTAATGTCTACGCAACACTGGGATGCAAAAAACAACGATTTCACAGATTCTTGGAAATATACAGTTGAGGATGCCGCAGCAATGGGGCAGATGTTTGTGATTAGTCCTTCTATGGAACAAAAAACCAGAACCGACATCAATGAACTAAAGTCATTCATGAATATTTTTAATAAGTCTGGTGAACTTTGCCAAAAATTTGGCATGAAATTTGGTTACCACAACCACGACTTTGAGTTTAGTGAATCACTATCTGGAAGCACATTATTCGATATTATCTTAACAGAAACGGATCCAAAATTGGTGATGCAGCAGTTGGATATTGGAAACATGATAAATGGTGGAGCAAAGGCCTTGGATATCATGAAAAAATATCCAGGTAGATTTGAGTCAATGCATGTTAAAGATGAGATTACTGCCACAGAAGGGCATGATAAATTTGAATCCACCATTCTCGGCAAGGGAATAATCCCAGTGAAAGAAGTGATAGATCTTGGTAGGAAGTGGGGAACAAAACATTTTATTATTGAGCAAGAATCGTATCAAGGTAAAATGCCATTAGACTGTGCCAGAGAAGATTTGGAGATTATGAAAAAATGGGGTTATTAACCATAAAAAAAATCTAAAAGTATTAAAGCCGGACGTAATCGTTCGGCTTTTTATATTTTTAGATAGATTGCAGTTAAAATGTTCTTTACGCCATTTTAAAGGATTGAATAGTTCTATATTTATTAGGCAATTGTGAATATGACATTTAAATCCAGAAGAAAATCAATAATAAAAAAAATCAGCAAAGTGTTTGGCCCTGGATTGATTACAGGGGCAAGCGACGATGATCCTTCAGGAATAGCCACGTATTCCCAAGCGGGTGCGGTATTTGGGCTTAATACATTGTGGACAGCTGTATTTACGTTTCCTCTTATGGCAGCCTTGCAAGAGATGTGTGCAAGGATTGGCTTAGTTACCAATAAGGGATTGATCGGAACCATAAAAGCATTTTATCCAAAATGGCTTGTAGCGATTATCGTGTTGATTAGTTTTACTGCGATTGTGTTAAATATAGGGGCCGATTTAGCAGGCATGGGAGCCGTTGCAAACATGTTGATTCCTTCGGTACCATCAAGTGTTTTCAGCACGTGCATTGGAGTTTTTTTGTCATACTACATTGTGGTTCTGCCCTATGCAAAAATAGCGATGTACTTGAAATGGTTTTGTCTTTCGCTGCTTTGCTATATTCTGGTGCCATTTTTAACGGACCAAAATTGGACACAGGTTCTGAAGTCAACATTCATGCCCACCATCATCTGGAACAGGGAGTATATGCTGATGATCATTGGAATATTAGGTACCACAATATCTCCATACTTGTTTTTTTGGCAAACATCGATGGAGGTGGAAGAGGTACAAGAGAAGAAACTGGTGGTTGATAAAAGGATCATTCAAGGGATGCAGACAGATATCAAAACAGGGATTTTTTTCTCCAACCTGGTTTTCTTTTTCATCATACTTTCCACAGGCAATGTTTTGCATGAGGCAGGCATTTCAGAAATTCAAACGGTGGATCAGGCAGCACTGGCATTGAAGCCCTTGGCGGGTAAAATGACATACCTTTTATTCGCTGTAGGCGTTTTAGGAACAGGCATGCTTGCAATTCCGGTCTTGGCAGGTTCCGTATCTTATATGGTGAGCGAAGCGTTTAATTGGCAAGAGGGATTGAACAAAAAATTTCATGAGGCCAAAGGCTTTTATATAATCATGATTTTATCGATTGTAATTGCGATGGCAATTAATTTTATAGGAATTTCTCCAGTGAAGGCATTGGTGCTAACCGCCATCATTTATGGACTAACAGCACCTCTAATCATATTTGTCATCTTGTTGGTAAGCAACAACAAGAAAATTATGGGAGAGTATACAAACAGCAAGTGGTCAAACCTTTTTGGCATTGCAGCTTTGTTGCTCATGGTGTGTGCAATTGTCATTTTAGCAATGATTTAATGACCTTAACCTAGCTAGTGTGCACCCATCCACAAAGCGCCGCCAATGCTGCTTCGTGAAGCCCCCGTTACAGATGCCATAACGGTATCCTCTTCCCTCCATCTTAGCACACCAAGCAATGCCATAATCAGTGCTTCCTTGAATTCAACAATGGTTTTTTCGGGAACAACAACATGAATGGAGAAAGGAGACAGGTGAAATTCAATTCTAGAAATAAGATACGCATTCAAGGCGCCTCCTCCAGTTATCATCATTTTTTGATTGACTGATTCAACGTTTTGTTTTTCTATCATCATCCCAATGGCATCCGCGATTTTGATTGAAATGTGTTCAACATACGTAGCCAATGCATCCTCTACAGACAGAGAGTGGGCTTGAATAAGAGGAAAAACAATTTCTGTTCCAAATTCATTTTTCAATGATTTGGGATAATCAAGTTCATAGTAGGAAAGTGCATTCAGTTCTTCCAATAAATTTTCATTGATTCTACCGGTGGAAGCCATTGCACCATTTTCATCAAATGGCTTTCCTATTAAAAGGCTAAGCATATTTAAAACCCGATTGGCAGCACAAACATCAAAAGCGATGTGTGCATCCTGGCTATGACAAGAAATGTTTGCAATACCACCGATGTTAAGAAAGTAGCGATATCCATCAAACAATAATTTTTCACCCATTGGAACGATTGGTGCACCTTGTCCACCCAAAGCCACATCCATGGCTCTTAAATCAGACACAACGGGCAACCCAGTTCTGGCCGCAAGAGCAGCACCATCACCAAGTTGTGTACTAAACAATCCTGGC